>NZ_CP013355.1:1675000-2032500 GCF_001543325.1 Lutibacter profundi | reverse complement strand
GCAGACTCACCACAACGCACGTTAAATAGAAGAATAAAAAAAGAAAATGCTGATGGATGGAGTGTTGTTCAAGTGATTCCAGCAGATAGTGGTAACCTTTTCTTAACAATATTTCGGTTAGTATTATTGCTACTAACTTTATTTATTTTTACAACAGCAAATGGCTATTATGTAGTTATGGAAAGAAGAAAATTCATAAATATTAAAAAAAGTGAAAAATAAAATAAGTGACACTATTACTACAAAGTCAAATTTGGAAACAACGATTATTGATAAACTACAAGGTAAAATAAATGAAGAAACTGAAAAATTTGACTCTACGTTTGAAAAACTAAAGAAATTATTAAAAGATGACGAAATTATTATTGAAATTAAAAAAACTAATAAACTTAAGGTAATAAAAAAAATACAACTTGAAATGGATAAAGATTTACATATTTCAAATAGCTATATAATAAGGTATAAAAATAATATTTAAAAAGCCCCATAGCATTGTATATAATAAATAGCTTAAAACTAGATTATTAAAATTCGAAATTATAAAATATCACAAAAATTAATAGTTAATCAATTGAAATATGAAAAATATTTATTTAACAGGAATCTTACTTTTTATCACAATTAGTAGTTTTAGTCAAAGTGCAAGTAGCCATATTTTAAGAGCAAAAAAAGCATATTCTAGAGGGAATTACGTAGAGGCAAGTTTTGAATCAATAAAGGCATTGAGAATTAAACCAAAAAAGAAAAAACCTCAAGAAATACTATCTTTTTCTTATGAGTTAGCCCAAGAGTATCTTACTGAAAGTATTGAAGATCTAAAATCTATGAGCACAAATTTCACCGGAGATATAACTGTTTCTCAAAGAAAAAGAATAGTAAAATTATACGAAATATTAAAAAAATTAGACAAGAAATCTTATGAGATTACAAAAATAATTAAAAAATCTAAATTCAATATAAGTTTTGACCGTATAGATGTATCAGAAGAATATACTGAAGCAAAAAGAAGTTTGATTGAAGGGAAAAAGGAGGCTGCAGAAATGCACTATGTTAAAGGTTTAGATTTAATGAAAAATAACGATAGAGAAAGTTTTAAAAAAGCCGCAAAGAGATTTAAAAAAGCTGAAAAGTATATTCCCAACTACAAACAGTGTCTAAATCTTTATCAAGAAGCTCGTAAAAATGGTACTACTAGAATAGCAATTTTTGCATTTGACAATAAATCTGGAACCCGAAATTTTGGTGCTATCGGAGAGTCTGTTTCTGATAAGTTAAGTGCTCAACTATTTAATAATAAAGAAGCCATGGAATTTACTGAAATAGTATCAAGAGATGAGTTAGGGAAGCTTATAGCAGAGCATCAATTAAATATGTCATCAGATATAAATCAAAGTACAGTATCTGAATATGGAAAATTATTAGGTGTACATATTATTGTAACAGGGAAAATTACACAAGTTTCATCAGAGCATCAACGGGTTATCCATGATAATCCTTACACCGTGCAGAAAGAAGTTATTGTAGGTACTGAAAGTTATGTTAATAGTAAGGGGAAAACTAAGTCTAGAAGTGTTTATGGAATTGCTTCAGCAAATATCTATGAAAGCAGTAAATCATCTAAAGCTATTTTAAGTGGATCTTTTAAGGTTCTTGATGTGAAAACGGGTAGAGTGCTAAGTCAAGATCAATTTAACGAAACATATAATTGGTTAAACAAATGGGTTTCATTTAAAGGAGATGAAAGAGCTATAAATAAACGTAATTTTAGCAATTTTGATAGAAACGAGCTGAATCCTCCTACTAATTTTGAAATGGGAAATTTTTTAGTTGTAAAATTAACAGATAAAATGTCTAAAACTATTACTAATTTACTTAAGTAATATAACTATGTATTGTTAAACATTAGGTTAGAACACAAACAAAACCAATACTAATTACATATTGGAAACAGGCCGAAAAATTAATTAAAATACATGATTCTCAGCCAAACTAGGCGTCTTATTTATGACTAATGATAATCAATTATCATAAGAAACTAAAATTGAAGGTTTACGTATACATTTACATTAATTTAAATTTAAAAGGTTAAATTTACTATCAAAAATTATGAAAAAACAAATACTTTTATTTTTAATAACATCTGTATTTCTAATAAACATCCATGCACAACAATCAACAACACCAACAGGGGTTGAATCTGTGAGCACATGGAATAAACCTGTGAATGCAGCACTGTACTATGCTGGCTATTTTTATATAGCAGAAAATACAGTAACAGGAGCTACCATTAACAAATACACCACAAATGGTGTCTGGTTAGAAAAATTAATGGATGTCCCTTCAAAGGACAGCTACCCATCACATTTAAAAACACGCGATTCTAATAATATGCTTATCGTAAATAACAAACTATATTTCTCTGCCTACGTAGGAGGGGATGAAACAGCTATACTTATGTACGACTTAGTAAGTAAAACTTTTGATTTTCAAAAGAGACTCTCTTTTGAACAAGGAGCAATACAGTCTTTAGTTTCCTACAATGGATATATGTATATAACAGTATCTTATTTAGGTAGTAATTATCGTGTAGCCCAAGGGGCTAACTGGGGAAATCTTATCGATTCCTATGCTAATTCTGGAAATTCAGAAACCTCTATTATTCAGTTGGATACTACGATGAATCCAACCTTGATAAAGCATTTTATGGATTCATCACATGATTATGGTTCTATTGATGATGGAACTCTTGTTTCAGGAAATGGTTTTTTGGTAAATTTTAATAATGGACGATTCGAGAGGATTAATCTTGATGGAACAACTACCCATCAAAAATATATTGCCGAAGAAGCAAGGATGAAACCAGGATATGATAATAATTATATTATTGTAAGAAAAAGATACGTCGAGTTAGTAGATGCTAATTGGAATACTCTTAAAACAACCACAAGGGTTGCGTATGAAAACATGAACAATGTCTTTGTAACGAGTAATGAGTATATTTTTACCGTTGGTCTTTCAAACGATTATATTAGTGTTGATGATGGAAAACAGATATGGTCTTTTTATCATTACGATAAAGACCTGAATTTCAAGTATAAAAAATCAGGGGTAAAATTAGAAGACTATCCTAGATTAAACCCGCCAGTGTTAAACTTTCAATTATTTGACCTTACGGCCAGTGGTTATTGGAGAATAGGATACTATATATCTGTTCCACGTAAAACAGCTGATAATACAATTGTACAATTAGCTGGGCAGGACTTACCAACAACAAGCAATAATAATCCCATAGCAATTTCTTATTATAATAGAACTACAGTTCCTACAGCACAGTTGAGTATTCAACCTGCAAGTGGGCTAAGCGTATTTATGAATAAAAAACTTGTTAATGGAAATATTGTTTCTGCAGATCAATTTTCTGCAGTAATTCAAACCCAAAATGTTAATTTAGATGCTTTGGTGGGAACACAACTTCCAGCAAGTATTGCTAGTTATACAGCACCTACAGGGTGGTCTGTATGGGAAGATCCTTCTAATTCTTTACAAGAATATGGAAAGCTTTACATACAAAAAGTAGATGGTGTTTATTTTGTAAACATCCCTATGTATGATTGGGCCGATGGTGGTCTTTGGGTTAATTCTGACCCAGTAATTACAAATGAGGTAAATGTAAAAGTTTACTTACAAAATGTAGTTGTAGCTGACACAGACGGAGATGGCGTATATGATACCAATGACCTTTGTTCTGCTACTCCTCTTGGAGAAAGCGTAGATACAAATGGTTGTTCTCAAAGTCAATTAGACGATGATAATGATGGTGTTATGAATAACATTGATACTTGTCCAAACACAGCAACAGGTGAAACGGTTGATGTAAATGGTTGTTCTGTATCACAAACTGACACAGACGGAGATGGCGTATATGATACCAATGACCTTTGTTCTGCTACTCCTCTTGGAGAAAGCGTAGATACAAATGGTTGTTCTCAAAGTCAATTAGACGATGATAATGATGGTGTTATGAACAACATTGATACTTGTCCAAACACAGCAACAGGTGAAACGGTTGATGTAAATGGTTGTTCTCAAAGTCAATTAGACGATGATAATGATGGTGTTATGAATAACATTGATACCTGTCCAAACACAGCAACAGGTGAAACGGTTGATGTAAATGGTTGTTCTGTATCACAAACTGACACAGACGGAGATGGCGTATATGATAATCAAGATAATTGTCCAAGTATTGCTAACTCTGATCAAGCGGATGCTGATGCTGATGGTATTGGTGATGTTTGTGATGAGGATAGTGATAATGACGGGGTTTTGGACGTAAATGATACTTGTCCAAATACACCAATAGGAGAAGGGGTTGACGCGAATGGTTGCTCGGATTCACAAAATGATTTTGATGGCGACGGCGTTCCACGATCAATTGATATCTGCCCAAACACACAAGCAGGAGAAGAAGTTGATGAACATGGATGTGCACTGTATCAATTAGATACAGACAATGATGGATTTTCAGATGCTATAGACCAGTGTATTGATACACCGGGAACAGTAAACGGTTGTCCAGATACCGACGAAGACGGTGTTGCTGATAATAATGATACCTGTTCAAACACACCAGCTGGAGAAATAGCTGATGCGAATGGATGTTCGCCATCTCAATTAGATACTGATGGAGATGGGCTTACTGATGACGTAGACCAGTGTATTAACACACCAACGGGTGAAACGGTTGATGTAAATGGTTGTTCTGATTCTCAATTAGACGATGATAACGATGGTGTTATGAACAACATTGATACTTGTCCAAACACACCAACGGGTGAAACGGTTGATGCGAATGGTTGTTCTCAAAGTCAATTAGACGATGATAACGATGGTGTTATGAACAACATTGATACTTGTCCAAACACACCAACGGGTGAAACGGTTGATGCGAATGGATGTATGCTGTTAGCTTCAGATAACTTTACAATTGAAGCAATCAGTGAAACATGTCCAAATAAAAACAATGGTAACATAATTATCAACGCCCAATCTTCTTTAAATTATAAAGCAACCATTAATGGTGCTGAATATGATTTTACAACAAATTTAACAGTGGGCAATTTATCTCCAGGAAACTATGAAGTATGTATAATTGTTACAAATCTAACATCTTCATATTGTTACAAAATTGTAATTTCAGAAGGAACTACCATATCAGGTAAAGCTAGTGTAGTATCAAATAAAGCAACAATAGAAATTACACAGGGTACGCCTCCATATATTGTTTTAATAAACGGAAAAGAACAACTACAAACGGTATCGTCATTATTTACTGTAGATGTAAAACACGGTGATTTGATTGAAATAAAAACTGGTGTAGCTTGTGAAGGAATATTCTCAAAAACAATTGATTTGTTTAAAGTAATTACGATGTATCCAAATCCAACAAGCGGAATTTTTGAGATAGCCTTGCCTATGTCATTAAAAGAAGTTAAAATAGCGTTATTTACAACAAATTTTCAACTTATTTCTTCTAAAACATATTCAGTAGTTAATGGGAAGGTACAATTAAATATTGAAAACTTGCCAGCAGCAGTATATTTTGCCAAAGTGCATTTAGAAAATCCTGTCACGGTTAAAATAATAAAACAGTAACTATGAAAAAATATGTTTATATTCTAACATTCGGTATTATTTTGGGTTCTTGTGGAGGAAGTGATACACCTCCTCCATCTCCTCCAACGCCAATTAATAATGCCCCAACAGTGCCAACATTAGTATACCCAACAAATAATTTATTGTGTATAGAAAATGTATTAAATTTCGATTGGAACGCATCATCAGATCCAGATGGAGATGTAATAACATATCAAGTACAAGTAGCTCAGGATATGGGGTTTTCACAACTCGTTCATACCGTAACTGAATCATCAACATTAAGAACACTCTCGTTAGAAAAAGGGATTGCTTATTATTGGCGAGTACGGGCTACAGACAGTAAGGGTTTATCAAGTCCATATTCATCTATAAATCAATTTTATACAGAAGGAACAGGAGTTTCAAATTACCTACCTTTTACACCAGAATTAATAAGTCCAATTAGTAATGAAATTGTACAAACAAGTACAAGTACATTACAATGGACAGCTAACGATGTTGATACTGACGATATTTTAAGCTATGATGTTTACTTTGGAACGGCAAATCCGCCAAGTACAAAAATAGCATCAAATCAAAATGAAACATCATTAGAAGTTTCATTAGTATCTTCTCAAAACTACTTTTGGCAAATTATTGTTAAAGATAATAATGGAGGTGAAACGATTGGACAGATTTGGAGTTTTACAACAGATTAATAGTACTATCACGTACTGTATATTTATAAAAACACTTAAAAAAGCTATTCATAAACTACATAAAGTGGTCTACTTATTTGAAACAAAACAGGTTGTATTAGAAGTTTGGAAAATTGAAATTTAAAAAAAGAACTAAAAACAGGCTATATTTTTGGAGAAACACAAAATAGAATCGATTGTTTATGCTCCCAACTTTGGGGTTATTGTAACTCATCTTTTAGTATAACGATACAATCAACACAGTAACAAATATATGAAAAAAAGCACTAAAAAAGGGAAGATAAGAAAAACTATTTTTTATTAAACTACTGTTTTACAGTGTTTTAGTTTTCTTTTATTTTCCCTTCTTATTAAAAAAGTACCTCGAGCGGGAATCGAACCCGCACTCCCGAAAGAACTGGATTTTGAATCCAGCGCGTCTACCAGTTCCGCCATCGAGGCAAATGATAATTGAAATGCAAATTTAAAAATAATTTTTGTTTAAATTGTAAAAACTTAACTAAGTTATACTATAACTATTTAAATAATTATAAATTTGTACTCAAAAACAACAACACATTATAATTAAACTAAACAACACAACTAATTAGCATGGAAGACCATCATTTAGAGCCTAAAATATTTGCTTGTTCTCAAAGTGAAATATTGGCTAAAAAAATTGCAAAATATTATGGTATTAAACTTGGAAATGTAGTAGTTTCTAGGTTTAGCGATGGAGAGTTTCAACCTGCTTTTGTAGAATCAGTAAGAGGTAGACGTATTTTTATTATTGGATCAACATTTCCTAATTCTGATAATTTAATGGAGATGCTATTAATGTTAGATGCAGCAAAAAGAGCTTCTGCTCGTCATATTACAGCTGTTATTCCTTATTTTGGATGGGCAAGGCAAGATCGTAAAGACAAACCTCGTGTTGCAATTGGAGCAAAATTAGTAGCTAATTTATTGCAAACGGCAGGAGCAACAAGAATTATGACAATGGATTTACATGCTGATCAAATTCAAGGTTTTTTTGAAAAGCCTGTTGACCATTTATTTGCTTCAACGTTATTTCTTCCTTATATAAAAAATTTAAACCTTCCTAATTTAACTATTGCCTCTCCAGATATGGGAGGATCAAAACGTGCTTATGCTTATTCAAAACATTTAGAATGTGATGTTGTTATTTGCTACAAACAACGTTTAAAAGCCAATGTTATTTCTACCATGGAACTAATTGGAGATGTAGAAAATCGTCATGTAATTATAGTTGATGATATGATTGACACAGGAGGAACACTTGCTAAAGCTGCTGAGTTAATGATGGAAAAAGGAGCTATAAGTGTACGTGCAATATGTACACATCCAATACTTTCTGGAAATGCCTATGAGCGCATTGAAAATTCAAAATTATTAGAATTAATTGTATCAGATACAATTCCTTTAAAAATGGAAAGTTCTAAAATAAAAATTGTATCTTGCGCCCCTTTATTCGCTGATGTGATGCATAAAGTACAAGACAATAAATCCATTAGCGGACAGTTTTTAATGTAAATAATTAAATATATAAATAAATGCAATCAATTACAATCAAAGGATCTCAAAGAGAAAGCGTGGGCAAAGTATCAACTAAAGCCTTACGTAATGCTGGAAAGGTGCCTTGCGTATTATACGGAGGGGATAAACCATTACACTTTTCAGCTGACGAAATTTCGTTCAAAAAATTAGTGTATACAGCCAACGTTTATACTGCAACGATTGAATTAGAAGGAACAACTTATAATGCAATTTTACAAGATATTCAGTTCCACCCTGTAACTGATAAAATTTTACATGTTGATTTTTACCAACTATTTGATGATAAATTGGTAACAATGAATATTCCTGTAAGATTAATTGGAACATCTCCAGGTGTTATTAATGGTGGATCTTTAAGTTTCCCTATGCGTAAATTAAGTATTAGAGCTTTCCCAGCTGATTTGCCTGATTTTATTAATGCTGATATTTCAAAATTACGAATTGGTCACAAATTAGTAGTTTCTGAATTAACGAACGACAAACTTCATATTTTACATCCAGAGAATACCGTAGTTGTTCAAGTAAGAACTGCTAGAGCAGCAATATTGGATGATGACGATGAGGAAGCAGGAGAAGAAGGAGAAGAAGGAACTGCTAGTGAAAGTACCGAAGAGGGTGCTGCTACTGAATAATATTCTTTCAAACAAACACAATCTAAAAGCGTTGCAAATTGCAACGCTTTTTCTTTTTTAAAAAACCGTATTCTTTTATTACTTTTGTTGAATGCGTTTAATAAAGTTATTATTCGGAATTCAAAAAAAAGAAGCTCCTAAAAATCTTATGAAAAAATTCTTAATTGTTGGTTTGGGAAACATTGGTGAAAAATACAGCAATACAAGGCACAATATAGGTTTTAAAATTCTTGACGAACTGGCTTCAAAAGAAACTATAACCTTTGAAAGTGAAAAATTAGGAACTCTTGCAAGATTTAGGTTTAAAGGAAGAACGTTTGTTCTTTTAAAGCCTTCAACTTTTATGAATTTAAGTGGTAAAGCTGTAAAATACTGGCTTACTAAAGAAAAAATTCCTTTAGAAAATTTATTAATTATTTGTGATGATTTGAACTTGCCTTTTGGTACTATTAGAATAAAAGCCAAAGGAAGTGACGGTGGACATAATGGATTAAAGGATATAAATGCTGTTTTACAAACACAACAATATGCACGATTTAGATTTGGAGTTGGATCAGCGTTTTCAAAAGGCCGTCAGGTAGATTATGTTTTAGGAGAATGGAATGAAGATGAAAACAACTTATTGCCTGAGCGTTTAAAAAAATCTTGTGAAATTATTAAATCATTTGGTACTGCTGGTTTAAATAATACAATGAATACTTATAATGGAACGTAATTTTAGTATTGATCTTCAGCGTACCATTCTGCATGTGAAGTCCCTGTTTCTTGCAATTTTAAAGCGTGTAATTTTATAGTTTTAGGCAACCTATTTTTTATTTTTTTAGCAAAATCTACTAACATCATTTCGCTTGTAGGTTGGTAATCTACCAAAATAATATTATGACCCCTTTTTTCCAATTCATTTGCTAATTCAATATGTGGTGTGTTTTTATTAAAAACTGTTGCGTGATCAAATTTGTCTACAATTTCTGAAGCAACAATTTTTTTTAAATCTCCAAAATCTATCACCATTCCATATTTTACATTTGTTGAATTACTTATAGGCGTTCCTATCACAGTAACAGAAAGTTTATAACTATGCCCATGAACATTTCTACATTTCCCATCATATCCGTATAATGCATGTCCTGTTTCAAAATGAAATTTTTTTGTTATTCTAATAGTACTCATCTCTTTAAAATTTCAATTAATCGTCTAAATCTTTCCTATTCTTCGCTTTATAATACACCAAATATGCTAATAATACCAATAAAACAAAAGGTAAATACGTTCCTATTACAACACCTATTTCATACCCTTTATTTGGTGCGTTCTTTATTTTTTCTTCAATATTTATCTCTTGTAAAAGAGAAATGAAACCAACTAACATCTACTATTTTTTAAATTTTTGTAAGTTTTTTTTGGTAAACTCAGAGAGCACTAATTTGCCACTAATTTCAGCTCGTTTAGCTAATAAAACTTCCCAGTTATTTGTATCTTTCCATAGTGCTTTTTTCATTTCTTTTAAAGAATCTGGATTGTATTTAGAAAGTTTTAATGCTAAATTTTCAACTTCTAAATCCATTTCTCTAATTGTTTCAAAAACTTTTGCAAACAATCCTTTTTCTTTTGCCCAATACGCATTTTGCCAACTTGTTGCATCTAATGTTAGTTCACTTAATGCCGCTACTCCTATTTTACGCTTTACAAAAGGAGCAATAACAAAAGGACCAATGCCAATAGTAAATTCTGATAATTTAATTGCTGCTTGTTCAGTTGCAAAACAATAATCGCAAGCTGCTACCAAACCAACTCCTCCTCCAATAGCTTTTCCTTGTACTCTTCCAATTATCAATTTAGAACAATTACGCATTGCATTTAGTACATTTGCAAAGCCTAAAAAAAATTGTTTTCCTTCTTCAATAGTTGAAATAGTAATCAATTCATTAAAAGATGCGCCAGCGCAAAAAGTTTTATCTTGTTCACTTTTTAAAATAATAACATGAACGTCTTTATTTTTACTCAATTCATTAAATGCAACGGTTAACCTATCTAATAATTCACTTGGCATAGAATTACTTGCAGGATGATAAAATTCAACAGTAGCAATATTATTTTGAATATGTGTGTATAAACTTCCATTACTCATAATGGTCAAAGTTACGTGTTTTTATGCAAATATTTTCTTCTAAATTTTACAACTAAAATACCGGCTCTTAATAACATCCAAACCGTAAAAGCCAACCAAATTGCATATAGTTTTAAATTGAAATAATCTCCAATTAAAAGAACTGGCACAAAGCCTAAAAAGGTAGCAAATAACAACAAATTTCTAAGTGTGGCAGCTTCTGCAAGCCCTTTAAAAATTCCGTCAAAAACAAATGCAACTGCATTTATTGGCTGCATAATAAGTACAATCCAAAAAACACTATAAAACGACTGCAATACAAGTGGATCTTGTGAAAAGAGCCTTCCTATTGGAATGTAAAAAACTGCACAAATAACAGCGAGTAATAATGAAACAACTATTGAATACCTACTTAATTTAACACTCAATTTCCACATTTGGTTATAATTGTTTTCTCCTAATAATTTTCCTGAAACTATATTTCCAACACTCGCATATCCATCAATAAAAAAAGCGAAAAATAACCAAATTTGGAAAGCAATAGTTTGTGCAGCAATGTAATTATCTCCGTATTTTGTAGCATAAGAATTTGCCAAATACAATGCAACGTTCAATGCAATTGCTCTTATAATTAAATTAAAACTAATAGCTAGTAAATTACCTATTTCTTTATTTAAAGGAAACGTAATTTTTAAATTAAATGGTGTTTTTTTCAATATTAAAATTAATGCTAAAATTGCCATAACTCCTTGTGCAATAACACTTGCCCAAGCCGCTCCTTTTATATTCATTGGGTTTATAAAGCCTTCAATACCATAAACTAATAAAAAATCTAACCCTACATTTAAAACTGCCCCCACAATACTTATTACCATGGGCCAAAAAGTGTTTTGTAAACCTCTAAATATACCAAATGAAGAAAAAACAAAAAGAGTTAAAGGAAAGCCTAATGCACGTATTTTAAAATATTCAACTGAATAGTTTAAAATAAGTCCATCTGCATTGTAGAGTTGAAAAATTTCGTTTGCAAAAAATATAGTTGTAACATAAATTAACACACTTAAAAATATATTAATTGCTATAATTTGAGCTGGCAATGTAGCAATTTCTTCTAATTTTTTAGCCCCTAGATATTTAGCTATAGTTGCTGAAATAGCCGATCTTGTTTGTGCTAATATCCATACTAATGCAGATATAAAGGATCCTGCAATACCAACTGCAGCTAATGCTTCTGTTGGATTTACTTGTATATTTCCTACAATTGCAGTGTCTGTAATTGAAAGTAACGGCTCTGCAATACCTGCAATAATAGCAGGTATTGCCAATTTATTAATTCCTTTAAAAGTTATGTTAGACTTTTTATACATTTACCCCTTTTTATTTAAAACCTTTTCATAACAATAAAACGGAAATTCACTTTGGTTACAAAAGTAAATATTTCCTAATTTTTTGTAATTCCGTTTTTTATAAAATTTTTGATTTCGTTTATTTTTACTAAATGTATCTAATCTAATTGAATTGTAATTGTTTTGTAAAGCATAATTTTCAGCAAAATTCATCAGTTTTTGCGCATATCCTTTTCTTTGATATTCAGGCTTAATTGCCAAGCGATGAATGTATAAATTGTTATTGTTTCTAGTAAGCCACTTAACATCTTGATATTCCTTATCTTCAATTTCTGTTAGCACAATAATTCCAATAATAGTACCTTTCTCTTCTAACTTCCAAATTTGTTGCAACTCAATATCTTTTTGTAATATTTCTTTTGATGGGTAATTTTCATTCCACTGAAAAATACCTTTTGCTATCATTTGTTTTGCGCAAGATTTTGTAATTGAGTATAGTTTTTCTAAATCTAACGTGAGTGCTTTTGTTATCATTTTTGATTGATAAATTGTATACTTTTGTTAACTACACGCTCTAAATGAAGTGGCATTTTTGAGTTATTCCAAGGTTGAACACATCCCAAAGTATGATTCATTTCATCAACTAAAAACAATTCACTTTTTTTATTCCAAGAGTGTATATTTTTGGCTTCAATAGGTAACACTACTTCATCTTTTTTTCCTTGAACAATTAACTGTGATACTTTTAATTTTTTAACCGCATTTTTAATTGTTAGTCTATTTTCATTGGCTTTAAAGTTTTGATAAAATTGGTACAAATGAGGCATTTTTTGCTTTGTTCTTGCATTTAAAATGTATGAAACACCTTGTTTTTTCCACTCATTTAACTGTTCTCCTTTTGGGAAACGCACTCCATAATCTGAAACTCCTGCCCAACTTATTACTTTTGTTATTTTAGAATTTTCAGAAGCTTTTATCGTTACAATTCCACCTCCTCGAGAATGTCCAATTAATGTAATATTATCAATGTCAATTTCGTCTTTAAAATTAGTATTACTTAGTATCCAATTTATAATATCTTCTAAATCGTTTAGTTCTATTGTTAAATTATTTTCTCCAAATGCTTTTAAATCTGGAAAATCTATTGGATTATTTATTGTTCCTCCATTGTGTGAAAAATTAAATTTCACAAAAAACAAATTTGCTTTAGCAAAAGCTTCTGCAACAATATTCCATGCTCCCCAATCTTTATAGCCTTTATAACCATGACAAAAAACAACTATTGGTTTCTTATTCTTGTTTTCAATGTAAAAAGTATCTGTAACAATTGGCTTGTTATGGTGAGTGCTTTTTGCAATTATATTTTTATTTATTTTCATTTTTTTATTTTGAAAGGCAAATCAGTATTTTCTATAAAAGGTATTTCGGGATTTAAAATTTCCCTAATCAGGTTTTTAATTTCATTCATGAAATTTTGTATTTTTTCTTCAGTAACCTCATAATTTTTACCTCTTGGTTCTTCAGATAAATTAACTCTTAAAAATCCAGAACTTAAATTTTTAAATGAAATTATACCGCTCTCTAATTTAATAGTAGGCTTCTTTATTTTTGATACATATAAATACGAATACAACATAACTTGTAAGGCTTTGGTATATTTATAATCTTCAGTAATTACACTAAAGTCTGCTATTTTTAACTCTCTCGCTTCAACTTTACCTGTTTTATAATCAATAATTCTAGTTACCCCATCTAGTTCATCTATTCTATCTACAAATCCATTTATTCTTATTGGAAAATCTATTCCTTCAATAAATATTTCAGCACTTAAATTTTCTTCTAAAGCAATTATTTTTAGTTGCTTTGTCTGATTTATAAGTATTAATTCTTGTTGTAGAAATCGGTTGATATAATTTTTACTTACTTCAAAAATAAGTTTATTTTTCCCAGAAATAATATTTCCTTTTAAGTACAATTTTTCAAAATATCTATGAAGCAGTATACTACAATTTTTTTGCATTTCAACAATGTTGTTTTTATTTAATATCTTCCCTAAATAAGGTTTGTACATTGCTTCTAATACTCCATGAATTACAGATCCCATGGTATTTGATTCAATAATTTCCTCTACTTCATTATCTTCTTTAATTTCTAATATTTTTTGTTCATAAAAACGTATAGGGTTGTACATATAAGTTGCCAAAGCTGATGGAGAAATACCTCTTGTAAATACTTTTTTTAATTTTTCTAAAACTTCTGCTGTTTTTTTAATTTGAATTAAAGGAAACTCTAAATATTGAACGTTTGGACTAATAATTGTTTTTGTAATTGTTGGGTTATTTATTTCGAGTTGAGTTAAAAATCTACTTTTTTCTCCAGACCCATAGCCGTCTGTCTCTGTATTATAAATCAGGTATATATTTTTTGTTCGTTGTAAAAGTCGCTGAAAATGATATGAAAATATTGAATCTTTTTCTTGATATGTAGGTAAACCAAAATGTTTTTTAGCATCAAATGGGATAAATGAAGTTTCATTTTTCCCAGCTGGTAAAACCCCTTCATTTACTGAAGTTATAATAATGGTTTCAAAGTCTAAGGCTCTAGTTTCTAACATTCCCATTAGTTGTAAACCTTGAAGTGGCTCTCCTTGAAAAAAAAGTTTTTCGTTCTGTAAAATTTGATTGTAAAATAATGCTAATGTTTTTAAATCTGTTATATGGTTATATGTTTTGTTTAGTGTTTCTAATTGCTGAAAAACGGTGTAAAACCTATATAAATATTCTTTTTCAATACCTATGGCATGTTGCTTCAAATTCTGTATTAACTCACTACACTTTTTAATTATTTTATTAATATCTTTTGAAAAATTAAGTAGCGAAAATAATAGCGTAAGTTTATTTACTTCATTTGGTAAAACATACTTTTTTAATAATGTAACCTCCAAAAATATATTATTCTCACTTTTAATTTGAGTGCTAATTTTTTGAAGAAGATTGCTTCCTTGAACTTTGTTTAAAAAAGGATCATTTAATACCTCTAATACATCTTTATAATAAAATTGCTGCTCTTCTGTTTTATGAAACTTATGCTGATTTAAATGTAGTTTAAATAATTTTTCAAACAAATTTGCTATTGGAATATCTTTTAAAGGATAGCCCATGGTAATATTGATATTTTTTACATTATTTGGTAATGAATTTAAGGTGAGTGTTAACAAATTTTCATCTGCTAATATTAGAGCTGTTTTATTAAAATCATTTAATTTAGATAGTAATTCTCCAACATATTTTATTTGAGTGATATTTTTGGGGGCTCCTATTATATTTATATTTTTGTTCACTTGTTTTTCATTCTCAATCCATAAGAAAGGGTTCTTTTTATAATAACTCCATTCATTTTTATATTTTCTCAAAAATACACCTGCCTCGTTTGATGAATTAAGAATAGACTCATTGGCATCCCAATAAACTGTAGCAATATTGTTGGTTAATAGTTCCTTAATTATACATTCTTCTGCCTTATTCAATGCATTAAATCCCGCAAAAAAAATGTGATTGTTTTTGTTTTTATTGATATATGATTCTAAATTATTTTTAGCTTCTCTATAAATTAATCCTTGATAACCAAATTTATTGTTTTTAAGTTTTTCACTTAACGTTTGATATAAAATGTGTAAATATTCAAAAAATTGAATATAATTTACTACTAGCTTGGTTGGTTTTTTATCTTGAAACCATTCATTTAATTTTTTAATATCACTTAAATTTGTAAAAAACTCTTTCGAATTTACCAAGTAACTATCTATTTCATTAAAATCATGCAGTGCTATAGTTGCCCATTGTGAAAACACATCAAAAGGTTCTATCTTATCTTTTGGAACGTTTTGTTTATATATACTATAAAATTCAAAAAGTAGCTGAGTATTATCAATTAAATTAATATTGCCAATTTCTTGGATATAATTTTCAATGCTTATTATTTTAGGTAAAAATGATGAGGTGGGTATTTTTTTTTGAATTTCTTCTTTTAAAAATAAACAGGCACGCTGGCTAGGGAGTACAAATATTAAGTTATCATATTTTTTATGTTTACTAAATATTGTATTAACAACCTTTGAAATAAATGAGTTCATCTAATTTTTTATATACTATAAAAATAAAAAAACCATTCGTAAATGAATGGTTTTTTTATTAAAAGAAAGTGTAATAATTGTTAGTCAACTAGTTTTACTTCAACTCTTCTGTTTTTAGCTCTACCTGCTCTTGTATTATTAGATGCAATTGGCATAGCTTCTCCATACCCTTTAGCTGTTAAATTAGTTGAAGAAACTCCTTTTCCTACTATATAATCTTTTACAGCATTCGCTCTATTTTCTGATAATTCTTGATTGCGTTTTTTGCTTCCTGTACTATCTGCATAACCTAAAATATTAAATTTTGCTGTTGTATATTTAAGCATTATTTGAGCGGCTTCATCTAATTTAGAAACTGTTTCTGCCTTAATAATATCTCTTCCAGAATCAAAATAAACAGTTTTAAATAATTCTTCTAATTTTGCTATCTCTACTTCAGTAATTACCGGACAACCATTGTTAGAAGCAGGTCCTGCTTCATCAATACAGTTATCATCTTTATCTAATACTCCATCTCCATCTGTATCTGGCCAAGGGCAACCTTTATTAGCTTCAGGTCCTGATACTTGAGGACAATCATCATTTTTGTCTAACACTCCATCTCCATCTGTGTCAGGACATCCATTGTTTGCTTTTGAGCCTTTAACATTAGGGCAATCATCATTTTTATCTGCAATTCCATCTTCATCGGCATCTGGACATCCATTTAAAGATGCTAAACCTGCAACATTTGGACAGTCATCTTCTGAATCAATAACTCCATCACTGTCTGAATCAGGGCAACCTTTATATTCAACTAAGCCAAAAACTTCAGGGCAAGCATCAAATTGATCATAAACACCATCACCATCAGTATCGGTTCCTCCAAATTTAAGAACAAGTCCTAAAGAGTGTTGAAAATGTTGTACTATGTTACTTTCAAATGTTTGTTTGTACTTTGTTTCAAAATTTAACCCTACCTTTTCAGAGAACCAAAAGTTAACTCCTAAACCAGCGTTAAAAGTTGCTGTTCCTAATTCATCTAACCACGTATAACCTCCTCCAACAGTAGCATACGGGTTAAATTTAGAGGTGTTACCTATAACATTGTTAAGGTCATACTTAACAGCTCCATCTAAACCATAATAAGATATTTCTGAGATAGTATTATCTCCTACTCTAGTTATTCTATTTAATGTTCCTGCTGCTTCAAGGCTAAACCCATCCACTAAATATTTACTAACGCTCATTTTACTTATTGATGAAACAATATTGAAATGGTCTCCTGTATTGGCAAACTCATCAAACCAACCACCATGTCCAGGGAGGCCTGAATTAGTTGGGTAAAAATCTATAGCATTTACACCTAAACCAATTGCCCAAGTATTATTTTTATCCTGCGCATTAATATTGTTGAAACCAATAATTAATAATAAAGCCAAAAAAGCTACTTTTAAATGTTTCATTTTTATATAATTTAATTAATAATTTATGTCTTGCTGGCAAAGATAAGTATTTAAATATTAAATAAAAAAGCTACTTCATAATGAAATAGCTTTTTTATTTAATATTTGAAAATGTTCTATTCTTTTTCTTTAACTTCTACTCTTCTGTTGTTAAACCTACCTTCTTTAGTTGAATTTGTGTCAATCGGAAGTGATTCTCCATAACCTTTTGCTGTTAATCTATTCGCATCAACTCCTTTAGATATTAAATAATCTTTAACTGCATTAGCTCTTGCTTCAGATAATACTAAGTTTCTTTTTGTAGAACCTGTACTATCGGTATGTCCTCCTATTACAAAATTAAATTGCACATTTTCTTCTTGATTTAAAATACTTGCTACCTTATCTAAAATTTCTGTAACACCTGGTCTAAGTGAATATTTTCCTGTATCAAAATTAATTCCTTTTGCAGCCATATCAATAGTTTCCTTTTGCATAAATACTTCTGGACAACCTTCATTAGAAGCAGGTCCAGGAACCGTAATACATTTATCTAAAATATCAATTACACCATCACCGTCATTGTCAATATAAGGGCATCCACTATTTGCTTCTGGTCCAAATACGTCTGGGCAAGTATCATCTTTATCTGCTACTCCATCTCCATCTGTATCTGGGCAACCTTGTAACTCCATTAAACCTGGAATTTCTGGACAAGCGTCATCTTTATCTGGTACTCCATCTCCATCTGTATCTGGGCAACCATTGAACTCTATTAATCCCGGTGTGTTTATACATTCATCACAGCAATCTGAAACTCCATCATCATCAGCATCAGTATCTGGACAACCGTTAAACTCAGCCAACCCTGCAACTCTTGGACATGCATCATCTTTATCTCTAATTCCATCTCCATCTGTATCAGATTTTCCAAATTTCCAAACCAAACCTAAAGAATGTTGATACATTGTAAAATCTACCGGAGTATTTACTTTTTTATAACCACTTGTAACGTTAATTCCTAAATGATCGCTAAACCAAGCATTGAACCCAACTCCAATATTTATACTCAAACCGTTTTGCGCTCCTACCCAATTTTGTCCTACACCTGTGTATAAAAATGGGTCAAACCATTTCGATTCTCCAAATGCATTATTTAAATCATACTTTACATTTAAATCTATTCCTGCAAAGGTAGCGTCGGCACGAGCCCCCCAAGGTCTTGCCACTTCATTTACCGCTCCTGCTAATTCCAAGCTAAATCCTTTCCCTATATACCTCCCTAAAAATGCTTTACCTCCCCAACTAAGATTACTTCCTGAATCTTGGATATCAATTAGGTTAGTCCCAAAGTTTAACATCCAAGGATTTTCTTTATCCTGAGCATTAACATTACTATAGGATACAATTAACAACAGGGCCAAAAAGGCAATTTTTAAATGTTTCATTTTCAATTAATTAAATTTAATGTTCTTTCTTTTTTTTTTGTAAGCTACTCTTAGCTTAAACTTTAATGACAAAAATACAAAATTATCTCAAATATAATGTGTTTTTGCTAATTTTCTACAATACCTTAAGATTTTTTCCCACTTTTATAAAAGCATCAATTGCTTTATCTAAATGTGCTTTGTTGTGAGCAGCAGATAATTGCACTCTTATTCTCGCTTTTTCTTTAGGTACAACTGGAAAGAAAAATCCTATTACGTAAATACCTTCCTCTAAAAGCATTGCCGCCATATTTTGAGCTAGTTTTGCATCATAAAGCATTACTGGTACAATGGCTGAATCTCCTTTTACTATGTCAAACCCCGCATCAATCATTCCCTTTTTAAAGTAGTTTGTATTCCATTCTAATTTATCTCTTAACGTTGTGTCGTTAGATATTAACTCAAAAACCTTTAAGGATGCTCCTACTATTGCTGGGGCTAAAGAATTTGAAAATAAATAAGGCCTTGATCGTTGACGTAACAATTCTATAATTTCTTTCTTGCCTGTTGTGTAGCCTCCCATGGCTCCGCCTAGGGCTTTTCCAAGTGTTCCTGTTATTATGTCAACTCTTCCTATTACATTTTTTAATTCTAATGTTCCTCTCCCTGTTGCGCCAATAAAACCTGCGGCATGACATTCGTCAACCATCACTAATGCATCATATTTATCTGCTAAGTCACATATTTTATCAAGGCTTGCAACAATACCATCCATAGAAAAAACACCATCGGTAACAATTATTTTAAAGCGGTGTTCTTTTTTATTGGCTTCAATAAGTTGCTCCTCTAAAGAAGCCATATTGTTATTATTATATCTATATCTCGCCGCCTTACATAAACGAACGCCATCAATAATTGAAGCGTGATTTAACGAATCAGAAATAATTGCATCATCTACAGATAAAAGCGGTTCAAAAACGCCTCCGTTAGCATCAAAAGCTGCTGCATAAAGAATGGTGTCTTCTGTTTTATAAAATGTTGCTATTGTTTCCTCTAATTGTTTATGGATATCCTGTGTTCCGCAAATAAAACGAACCGATGACATTCCATAACCATGAGAATCCATCGTATCTTTAGCTGCTTGAATTACCTCTTTGTTGTTTGATAGCCCTAAATAATTATTAGCACAAAAATTAATTACCTCTTCTCCTGTACTTATTTTTATTACCGCATCTTGTGAAGTTGTTATAATACGTTCAGATTTATATAAACCTGCCTCTTTAATTTCTTCCAGTTCTTTTTGTAAATGTTGTTGTATTTTACCGTACATTGTTAGTTGTTTTTTCTACAAATTTATAAGATTTTAAACTTCTTCAATAGTAATTTCAGCATTAATATAAACCAATAATTTTTTTTCAATAAAATAATTTAATTCTTCTAATACTTTAGCGTATTTAATAAGCTGTTTATGATATTTTTTAGAAGGGTTTCCTGTTTTATAATCTATAATTGTTATGTTGTTTCCTCTAATAACTAATCTATCTGGAATAATAATATTCTTATCTGACGTTAGTATTTCTTGTTCGTTAAAAATTTGAATGTTTTGTTGAAAATAAGAATACAACTGCACGTGATTTACTATCTTTTTCAAGATAATTGTAATTTCTTCTTGTTCTTCAATGGTTATTGACCCGTTGTATACGTATTTATTTACAACATCCAAAATATCATTTTCAGTTTTAATATCAGCTAAAATTGCATGAATTAAATTACCATAAGCTATAGCACTTCCTTGCTCTGTTCCCCATAGTAACGAAGAGTTTGCTACAATTGAAATATTGTGGTTTTTCCAAGAATTTGTAATAAAACTGTTTAGTGTAGTGGTTTTATTTTTATTTTTTACAGCCGTTTTAAGTCGTTTTGAATTACCAAAACTATAATCGTATTTTTCTGAATTCCATATTTTTTTGTGTTTCAAAAAATTTATAAAAAGCCCTGATGAATGACTTAAATTCTCTTCACCCTTACTTGTAATGTTTTTTTCTGAAACAATATACAACTGTTCAATAGGCCTTGTTAAGGCAACATATAATAAATTAAAATTATCTAACTCTAGCTCCTCTTTTTGTTTTAAAAACAACTGTTTTCCTTGTTCACTAATATAATTTAATTTACTACTATAATTAATTAAAACTGATTTTATTGAGTTTGTTTGATTGTATAAATACCAAACTTTAGGATTTATTTGTCTGTAAATTTCAATACTATAAGGGTAAATAACTACTGGAAATTCTAATCCTTTTGCTTTGTGTATTGTCATAATTCTAACTGCATTTTCATCTTCTGGGGCAACAATGCTTAATTTATCTTTTTTTAATTCCCAATAATCTAAAAAGTCATTATGTGATGCCTTATTTTTTTGTTGAAATTCAAAAACAATATCTAAGAAAAATTGAATAAAAGAATCTGATGTTAATGCTAAATTAAAACTTCTAATAATATACTCTATGCTTTCATAAAACGTACTTTGAATAAATTCATTATAATTAAAAAAAACTTCAAAATTTCTTAATTCTTCAAAAAAGTCTACGTTTGTTAAATTTATAAAATAACTAAAAAATGAATGCTTTGAATCTCTAACCTTTAAGTGTTCATATAAAAAATACAGTAATTCAATTTTATACTCTTTATTTAATTGATTTTGTAGTGTATATAATAAATTGATAATAAAACTTATTTTTTCATTGTTTTTTATTAGCAGAGTCTCTGAAGAAATTATTTTAATGCCGTTTTCAGCTAAATAATTAGCTACATCAATACCTTGTTTTCTAGTTCTGGTTAATACACAAACATCATTTTTATAAAAAGAATTATCTAAATTTTTAATTATATCTAATACTTTCTGGGGATATATCAATTCATTATTTTTATCATTTCTTTGTTTTTCTACAAATGATATTTGCACATAACCCCCTTCTTTTTGATTGATATTTTGATTGTTTCCTTCTAAAAATAAATTACTAAAACTTTGGTTATTTAAATATTGTGAAATATGTTTAAAAAACGAATTATTGAAATTTATTATTTCAGAGTAGCTACGATAGTTTGTGTCTAGACTAGACAGCTCTTTTTCGACATGAAAAGGATTATTTTCTTTCTTTTTTTCAGAAGAAGAAGAAAGCGCTATAAATTGTTCTGCTTTACCACCTCTCCACCTGTAAATTGACTGTTTTGCATCACCAACTAATAATAATTTTCCCTTTTCTCCATTATTACCCTCGGAAGAAATAACATTTTCTATAAGTGGTATTAAATTATCCCATTGTAATTTAGAAGTATCTTGCATTTCATCAATAAAAAAATATCGAAACTTTTCTCCTAGTCGTTCATAAATAAAAGGTGCGGGTTCATTTTTAATAGTATCACTTATCTTTTGATTAAATTCAGCATTTAATAATATGTTGTTTTCAGTTTTTAATTCTTCTAAAGCAGTATTTATATAATTTAGTACAGCTAACGGTATTAAACTTTCAATTATTAGTTTATTTAAAATATACAACCCATAAGTCTCATTATACAATCTTTTTGATTCGTAAAACAGCTCTTTTAAATCTGAAGCTACGTTCTCAATAATTTGCTTTGAATATTCGCTGCATTTTCCTGAAAATAATTTTTTGTTTTCCTCAATTACAGTATTTAATCTCCCTTCAAATTTTAAATCGTCTATCTTTAATTTTTTTAATTTCGTTAACTTTATAAAATGTTTTGGAAGTTCTCCTGCATTCGCAAATTCTTTAATTTCAACATCGCTTTTGTTAATAATTTTTAATCCTTCATTTCCTATTTTTAAAAATTGTTTTTCAATTTTATTATTTTCTTTTTGAAGTTTTTCTTTTAATATCTTGAACTCTGTAATTGAAATATTTTTTAATTCTTTTAAATATGTTGCATGGTTTTCATTTAAAATAATTTTAGCAAATGATTTAAGTTCTTTTGTAATATCCCAAGATTTATCATCGTCTATTTTTTGAATAGCATAATTTATTAATATATTGGTAAGTTCTTTGTTTTCTCCTATTTTTGAGATAACATTATCTACAGCTTCATTTAATAAGCTTTCAGCATCCATTTCAACTTCAAAACTCATTGGAAGATGTAAATCGTACGCAAAAGTTCTTATTAATTTATGTGTAAAACTATCTATGGTGGTAATGTTAAATGCTGAATAATTTTGTAAAATAGCATTTAAAATTATTTTTGATCTTTTAAAGATAACTGCTTCTGTTAAATTTGCTTCGTTGCAAATTACTTTTAACATATCACTTGTATCTTCTTTAGAGAATGTATGAAGATTTTTAATTACACGTTCTTTCATTTCAGATGCAGCTTTATTGGTAAAAGTCACAGCTAAAATTTGTTGAAATTTAAATTTATTATCACTTGACAAAAGTATTTTTAAATATTCTTTTACCAACGTAAACGTTTTACCGCTACCAGCGGAAGCATTATAAACCTGAAATAATGTTAATTCTTGCATTCATAGAAATTGTTAATGCAAGTTAGTAATTTAAATATTCTTAAAAGCAATTTGCCCCATCTCTCCACAAGAATTTTTTACTTCTTCCATTTCCATTTAACCTATAAATTAAACTAAGCGAATAATAAAAATGAGGAGATAATCTATAATCTTCAGAATTGTACTTATACATACCTTGCACACCTACCCCAAATTTATCACCAAACCAATACTTTGATCCTGCTCCAAAATTAACGGTTCCTCCACTGTAAAATGCAAAAGTATAACCTCCTCCTGCTAAAGCAAAAATTGAAAAATCACTAAAAGGATTCATAAAATTGTACTGTAAATTAACATCAATCCCAATATAGGTAACTTTTGGTACTATTTTTTCTCCAAACTTAGTGATAGAATTAAAAGAAATAGATCCTTCAGCAGAAAGTTTATTCCATAAATAGCGGGTAGCGCTAATTTTTGGACCACCAATATTCCAATGGTCTTCAGCATTTGTTATTTCATTAAAAAATCCATCAGGATTCCCATTTCCGTATACATTGGTTGGGAAATAATCAACAGCGTTAAAACCTATTCCAAAAATCCATCTATCATCTTCATTCTGCGAATAAAGCATTTGGCTAACTAAAAATAATATTGAAAAAATTAGCAATATTTTTTTACAGACTAAATATTTCATAGTTTTTGTGTCTTGTGTCGGGGGTTTATGTTTTAACATTCTCAAACGTTAAATATGCAAAAAAATTTTATTAAAGGTAATAAAATACTTTAAAAATTTTAAAACAGTGTATTTCTATATCTTATTTGCCTGTTTTATAGCCTTTGTAAACTCTTCCAAATCATTATCATTTAAAACTAAATGAATAGCTTCATCTACAACTTTTTCAACATTATCAGTAGGAAATCCAAGGCCAACACATATTTTTCTTAAAACAACTGCTTCTTCTCCTGAAACTTCATTATCAGCATAAATCATTTTCACTAAATCATATAAGTGCGCTATACGTTCATTATAACTATGAGGTGTGTTTACAGGGTATTTTTCATGAGTTTCTATTATTTCATTGTATTTATCTTCTAAAATGTGAAACCGTTTAGCTAATCTTTTTAGCATTTCCTCTTCACCTTCTGTAATAACATTATCGGCTAATGCTAATTTTACAATGCTTGCAAAATGTGCTATATTTCTTTTTTGCTCACCACTTAAATTATAATCTGATATTGCCATCTTTTTTATTTTAAAGGGCAAATATAGGTAAACTCAATAAATATTTACATTTTAAAATTAAATTAGTGTTTCATTGGGTTTGCTTTTTTAATAGCCTTTTTAAAATCTTCCAAATCAGGCTCTTTTAAGAAAAACTTAATAGCTTCTTTTCTTATCTTTTTCACATTATTGAGATGAAATCCTAAACCTATAATAATTCTGTCGAGTAATGAAATTTTATCAATTGTTGGATTTCTATCAATTAATAACATCTTTGTTAAGTCATACAATTCTTCCAAACGCTCTTCATAACTTACAGGAGATTTTAAAGGATATTTTTTAGGATTCTTTAAAATTAATTTAAATTCTAATTTATCAATGCCTAACCTTCTCGCTAATTTTTCTAAAAGTTTGCGTTCCTTTTTATCAATTTTATTATCAATTAAAGCAATTCTTACAATTGAAGCGAAATGAGCAATATGCTGGTCATGCGTATTGGTTGGGTATAAATTGTTATCCGTCATAATTTATAATTTTTGGTTTCTATAAATTTAAGAATTTATACTTAAATTTTTTCGAGTTTTTATTAAAATATTACCTTTGGCAAAATTTGCAACTTTTGAGCAAACAACACATTACCAAAATTTACGAACTAATTGTTCAAAAAAAACAATTAGTTCAACACTTATCAAAAACAAATCACCATTTTCAAATTGCGAATTTGGTAGGGTCGTCATTATCTTTTGTTATTTCTGAGAGCTTCAAAAAAGCTGGAAAACCTTTTCTTTTAATTTTAAATGATAAAGAAGAAGCTGCCTATTATTTAAATGATTTAGAGCAATTATTACCTGAAAAAGATGTGTTTTTTTACCCTGGCTCTTATAGAAGACCTTATCAAATTGAAGAGACTGACAATGCCAATGTTTTATTGCGTTCAGAAGTTTTAAATAGAATTAATTCTCGTAAAACTCCTGCTATTATTGTTACATACCCTGAAGCCTTATTTGAACAGGTTGTAACCAAAGCTGAGTTAAATAGAAATACTTTAAAACTAAGCCTTAATGATAAATTAAGCCTAGATTTTGTAAATGAAGTTTTATTTGAATATAACTTTAATAGGGTTGACTTTGTTAGTGAACCTGGAGAGTTTTCGGTTCGTGGTGGTATTATTGATGTGTTTTCTTTTTCAAATGATGAACCTTACAGAATTGAATTTTTTGGAGATGAAATTGATAGTATTCGAACATTTGATATTGAAACTCAATTATCTATTGATAAGCTTAAAAAAATTAGTATAATGCCTAATGTTGAAGACAAGGCATTAACCGAAAAACGAGAAAGTTTTTTAAGTTATATTTCTTCTAAAACTATCGTTTTTACAAAAAATATTGACTTTTTAGTAAATAGATTAGATTCATTCTATAAAAAAGCAGAAGAAGCTTATGCCGAGCTAAATTCTATTTTAAACCATGCAAAACCAAATGCGTTGTTTTGTGAAGGAACAATTATAAAAAATCAATTGCAAAATTTCACGTTAATTGAAATTTTAAATAGCCGCCAAACTAAAAATGAGTTAGAATCTCATCAAAAGTTACTGAATCAAGTTCCGTTTAACATTATTCAATTCAACACAAAACCTCAACCTTCTTTTAATAAAAATTTCGATTTATTAATTCGTAATTTTCAAGAAAATACAGCAAACGGATTTAAAAATTATTTGTTTTGTGATTCTCAAAAACAAGTAGAACGTTTTCATGATATCTTTAATAATGTAGAAGAGGAAATTGAATACAAAGCCATTGTATTTCCTATTTATCAAGGTTTTATTGATGTTGAAAATAAATTAGTTTGTTATACAGATCATCAAATTTTTGAACGTTATCATAAATTTCGTTTAAAAAATGGCTACGCAAAAAAAGAAGCTATCACCTTAAAAGAACTAACAAATCTTGAAATTGGTGATTATGTAACTCATATTGACCACGGTATTGGAAAATTTGGTGGTTTACAAAAAATTGATGTTGAAGGAAAACAACAAGAAGCCATCAAGTTAATTTATGGAGATCGAGATATTTTGTATATCAGCATTCATTCTCTTCATAAAATATCTAAATACAGCGGTAAAGATGGGAAAACGCCTAAGTTGTACAAATTAGGCTCAGGTGCTTGGAAAAAACTTAAACAAAAAACCAAATCGCGCATTAAACATATTGCATTTAATTTAATTGAATTATATGCAAAACGAAAAATGCAAAAAGGATTTCAATACAATCCTGATAGTTATATGCAAAATGAACTGGAAGCAAGTTTTATGTATCAAGATACGCCTGATCAATCCACCGCTACACAAGATGTTAAAAATGATATGGAGCGCGAACAACCTATGGATAGATTAGTTTGTGGTGATGTTGGTTTTGGGAAAACAGAAATTGCTATTCGGGCTGCTTTTAAAGCGGTGGATAATGGCAAGCAAGTCGCTATTTTAGTACCTACTACTATTTTAGCTTATCAACATTTTAGAACTTTTAGTGAGCGATTAAAAGATTTTCCAGTTACTGTAGATTATTTAAACCGATTTAGAACTGCAAAACAACGAAAAGGAGTTTTAGAGGGATTAGAAAAAGGAAGTGTAGATATTGTAATTGGAACACATCAATTAACAAACGCTGCCATAAAATATAAGGATTTAGGATTGCTAATTGTAGATGAAGAACAAAAGTTTGGTGTTGCTGTAAAAGACAAATTAAAAACCATTAAAGAAAATGTTGATACGCTTACTTTAACAGCTACCCCAATCCCAAGAACTTTACAATTTTCCCTAATGGCTGCGCGCGATTTATCTGTAATTAATACGCCTCCGCCAAATCGTCACCCTATTGAGAGTAATGTTGTTCGTTTTTCTGAAGAAACTATTAGAGATGCTATACAATACGAAATACAACGTGGCGGACAAGTGTTTTTTATTCATAATAGAATTGAAAACATTAAAGAAGTTGCTGGTTTGTTACAACGTTTAGTCCCCGATGCAAAAATTGGTATTGGACACGGACAAATGGAAGGTAAAAAATTAGAACAATTAATGTTGTCATTTATTAATAATGAGTTTGATGTATTGGTTTCAACTACCATTGTTGAAAGCGGATTAGATGTACCAAACGCCAATACAATTTTTATAAATAATGCTAACAATTTTGGATTGTCCGATTTGCACCAAATGCGTGGTAGAGTTGGTCGATCTAATAAAAAAGCTTTTTGTTATTTTATAACGCCTCCTTACCACAATATGACTGATGAAGCTCGGAAAAGAATTCAGGCAATTGAACTATTTACCGATTTAGGAAGTGGGATAAACATCGCAATGAAAGATTTGGAAATTCGAGGTGCTGGCGATTTATTAGGAGGTGAACAAAGCGGATTTATTAATGATATTGGCTTTGAAACCTATCAAAAAATATTAAATGAAACTATTGAAGAACTTAAAGAAAACGAGTTTAAAGAGTTGTATAAAGATTCCTCTAACAAACCTAAAGAATATGTAAAAGAAATTCAAATTGATACCGATTTTGAAATTTTATTTCCTGACGATTATATAAATATTATCTCAGAACGATTAAGTTTATATAACAAATTAGGAGAACTTAAAACGGAAAAAGAATTACAAAATTTTGAACTCGAATTAATTGATCGTTTTGGAGAACTTCCTATACAAGTTGTAGATTTATTAAATAGTGTTCGTATTAAATGGATTGCAAAACATTTAGGTTTAGAACGTCTTATCCTAAAACAAAATAGAATGATTGGCTATTTTGTTTCAAACCAACAAAGTTCATATTACCAAACAGCTACTTTCACCAAGATTTTACAATTTGTTCAACAAAATTCATCAATTTGTATAATGAAGGAAAAAGAAACAAAAAATGGTTTGCGTTTATTATTAACCTTTATTAAAATTAACTCTATTGATAAAGCTTTAGAAATACTTCAAAAAATAAACACTTGAAAAGCCAACATATAAAACATATAGCTGAGTTAAACGTAGCTGTTCTTTTGGTAAGCACTTCTGGTATTTTAGGGCGGTTTATTTCAATGCCTCCCCCTGTTACTATTTGGTTACGATGTTTGTTTGCTTCAATAATTTTAGGCGCATATATTTGGTATAAAAAAATAAATTTAAAATTTGAACATAAAAAAGATTGGTTAACCATTTTTGTAAGCGGACTGCTGTTTGGAGCTCATTGGATTACTTATTTTTATGCACTACAACTTTCAAATGTTGCTATTGGTATGCTTTCTTTATTTTCCTATCCCGTAATTACAGCACTATTAGAACCGCTGTTTTTTAAAACAAAATTGAATAAAAAACATGTTTTTTTAGGGTTTGTTGTTTTAATTGGTATATACTTTTTATCTCCTAGTTTTAATCTTGGAAACAACCACACAAAGGGAGTTCTTTTTGGATTGATTTCAGCTGTTTTTTATGCAATTCGAAATATATTAATGAAAAAGAAAGTTGCTCACTATCACGGCTCAATGCTAATGTTTTATCAAATGATAATTATTACACTAGTTTTATGGCCTGCATTGTTTATTTTTGAAGCTAATCCAACAAATAACGATTGGCAAGCCTTAATAGTTTTAGCCTTAGTAACAACAGCTATTGGACACACATTATTTGTAATGAGTTTTAAAAATTTTTCTATTAGTACCGCCAGTATTATGAGTAGTATTCAGCCAGTTTACGGAATTTTATTTGGGGTGCTATTATTAAATGAAATACCTTTGGGAAAAACATTAATTGGTGGTTTTTTAATTCTTACTACCGTAGTTATAGAAAGTATAAATTCAAACAAAAAATAATAGTTATGGAATTTTTTAGAATTATTGATAAACAGGTTTCTCAAAAAATAATTCAAGATAAGGTGAACCCTCAAACACTTGATAAATTTACAGAGTCTATGTTCTTTTTAGAAAATAAAAATTCAAACTTTAGCGGTGCAACACTTTGGGGTGAATTTTTAATTAGTTACAATAAAATAAATGGAGGAGTTCGTTTCACATTGTTAGACTGTCCAAATGCATTATCATGGACAATTACAACTGGATTTCCCCCTGAAAGAAGTAAAATTATATTGCATTGCACCATAAATAGAACTCAAAAACCACAAGAGTTTATTGATGAAATTGTTGCTTTTTTAGATGAATGGGAGACAGGGCTAAATTCTCAATTTTAAATGGTGAATTCCATTTTGTAATAATCATTCACATCTACAACCATCATTCCTGCTTCTTTCGCTGCTTGAATTCCTAAAATTCCATCTTCAAAAACAACACAGTTCATTGGATGAACACCCATTAATTCTGCACATTTTAAAAATGTTTCAGGGTGTGGTTTTGGATTTTCAATATCATTGGCTGTGATAACTATATCAAAAAAATGAGACATTTCAATTACTTCTAAGGTTTTTTTGGCACCATTTCTAGTGCTTCCTGTTCCAATAGACATTGGTAAAATGTTGTGGTATTTTCTAACAACATCTGCTACTATAGCAATTTCTTTTGTGGTATCAACCAATGTTTTGAAATGGGCTGCTTTTACATTCCCAACTTCTTCAGGATTCATTGTTGTATCAAATAATTCATTCAATTTTAAGATTGTAGCTTCTCTTGGTTTTCCGGTTAAAGACTTAAATAATTTGGCCGTAAAATCTACTCCATAAGGCATAACAGCTTTTCGCCAAGATAAAAAATGATTTTGCATAGTATTGGCAACTGTACCATCTAAATCAAAAATAAGTCCTTCAGCTTGTTTTGGGATTTCAATCATAAATGTAAATTTATGTGGCAAAAATACTCATAATAAACCATTGAATACTATTAATTTTTGAGAATAACTTTTCGTAAGTTCAAGTAATTTTCAATAGAAAATCATATCTAGAATAGAAAAGTTAATGTTAAAAAAGGTTCTCAATACATTGCAATTGCATCAACCGCCTCTTTCCCTAAAAATATTCTAGCTCTGTTCCGTTTTACTACACAAAAATTCTTCTTTAGATTAGCAATTATAAAAATTATAGACGGAAAAGGCACACTATCTACTCTCTCCAAGTTTTAAAATTTATACTTCGAATTGATGTTTTCAATAATTGCTCTTAACTTAAGAATAGAAATTTAAACAGCCTCAAATAGTTTTCCGGGTAGTGGTTTTACCACTCCTTTCATTTCTAAATTGAATAAAACAGTTGTTGTTTGATGAATTGGTAGTTTACAATTCAACGAAATTAAATCTAACAATTCTTTACCGTTTTCTAGTAAAAAAGTATAAATTAATTGTTCTATATCTGTAAGTTCTACAAATAATTGTTTTTGAATAGTTTTTGGCTGTTTCAATCCTAATTCCCAATTTAACATTGTTACAATATCTTTTGCTGAAGTTAGTATTGCCGCTTTATTATATTTAATTAAACTATTACACCCTTTGCTGTAAATATCTGTACTTCTTCCAGGAACTGCAAAAACATCTCTACTATATGAGTTTGCAATATCTGCTGTTACTAAAGAACCTCCTTTCTCTGCTGATTCAATAATAATTGTAGCTTCAGATATACCTGCAACAATTCTATTTCGTTTTAAGAAATTTTCACGTATTAATTTATCATTATGCCAAAAATCAGTTATAAAACCTCCATTTTTATTAATCTCAGAAACATATTTTTTGTGCGATTTTGGATACACTTCTTCAAAACCATGTGCTAAAACACCAATGGTTTGTAACTTATTTTTTAAAGCTGCTTTATGTGCACAAATATCAACACCATAAGCAAAACCACTTACAATAATTGGATTGTATTCCTTTAAATCTGAGATTAATTTCTCGCAAAAATCTCTTCCATAACTAGTAATTTTTCTAGTTCCAACAATACTAATAATTGGTTGGTTCTCTAATTGGAAATTTCCTTCTTTAAAAAATAAGATAGGTGCATCTACACAATGTTTTAATCTTTTTGGGTATTTCTTTTCGGTAAAATAAAATGTTTCAATCGCATTTTCCTGAATGTATTTCAGCTCTTTTTCTGCTTCCTTTAAGTTTGTAGAATTTAATAAGTTTTTAAGTATTACAGAACCTATTCCGTTAATTTTTTCAAGTGTTTTTCTTTTTTCAGTAAGTACATTTTTAGCACTTCCACAGTGAGAAATTAACTTTTTTGCATTAATGTCACCTATACCTTTTACCCGCTGTAACGCTAAAACGTACAACAATTCTTCTTCAAGCATTTTTTAACAATTTGAGTTTCAAGATATAAAATATTTGTTAATAAAAAATATACTTCTCTGTAATTTTTATAGTGGTTTTTTCTATATTTGTTTTGATGACTTTAGCTAACTACATAAATAATTTATTATACCGGTATGAATGTGTAATTGTGCCCAATTTTGGTGGGTTTATAACCAACAAAATTTCAGCTAAAGTAAATAACTTTACACATACTTTTTATGCTCCTTCTAAGCAACTAACCTTTAATTCACACTTACAAAATAATGATGGGTTATTGGCAAATTATATAGCTACTGCTAAAAACCTTTCATATACTGAAGCCGTTTTAGAAATTGAAAATGAAGTTAAAAATTGGAAATTATCTTTAAAAAATGAAGAACTTGAATTAGAAAATATAGGTTCATTTCATTTAAATGAAGAAAAAATACTAATTTTTGAGCCCGCCAATATTAATTATTTAACCTCTTCATTTGGGTTGACTTCTTTTGTTTCTCCAGCCATAAAGCGTATTGTTTATCAAGAAAAAGTGAAACAACTAGAAACAGCAGCTCCAATATTTCACAATGAAGAAAACAACTCTAAAACACCTGTTTTTATTAAATATGCTGCAGCTGCAGTTATTCTGTTTACATTAGGAACTGTTGGATGGAAAGAATATCAAAAAATTGAATACAATAATTTAGTTGCTCAAAGTGAACAACAACAACAAAATGTGGAAAAAACGATACAGGAAGCTACTTTTATAATTGATAACCCACTACCAGCAATTACATTAAATGTTACAAAAAAAGTTAACAATTACCACATTATAGCCGGAGCATTTAGAGAACCAGAAAATGCTGAAAAAAAATTACAACAATTAATACAAAAAGGCTTTAATGCTCAAATTTTAGGTGTTAATAAATGGAATTTAACTCCTGTTGCCTTCGGAAGCTTTAATTCAAAAAAGGAAGCAATAAACAAATTGAAAATTATTAAAGAAACTGAATCTAAAGCTGCTTGGTTGCTTGTAAAAGAATATTAGTACACTTATAAATATTATCTTTTTTTTGATAAAATAGCCATATATTTGCGGAAAAACATCAAGAAATGATAAAAGCACCTAAAGAATCTTTAACCATTTTAACCGATATGGTTTTACCAGGTGAAACCAATCCATTAGGGAATTTATTTGGTGGTGAGTTATTAGCACGAATGGATAGAGCTTGTAGTATTGCCGCTCAACGTCATTCACGAAAAATAGTTGTAACTGCTTCAGTAAATCATGTTGCTTTTACCAAAGCCGTACCTGTTGGAAGCGTTGTTACTATTGAAGCTAAAGTTTCCCGTGCATTTAAATCTTCTATGGAAATTTATGTTGATGTTTGGGTTGAAGATAGAGAGTCTCAACAACGAACAAAAGTAAATGAAGGTATTTACACGTTTGTAGCTGTTGATAGAACGGGCTCTCCTGTAGCCGTACCACAAATTAAACCAGAAACAAAACTTGAAAAAGAACGTTATGAAGGTGCTTTACGACGTAAACAATTAAGCTTAATTTTATCGGGGAAAATGAGCCCTGTAGATGCTACAGAATTGAAAGCACTTTTCACAAATTAGCAATTTAAAATTATTATTTATAAATCCATTTTTTTGGGTTTTCATATGTTGTGTTTCTTAGTAAAAAGAATCCCAAGATTGTTTTTCCAGTAATTTTATCTGTAAAAATTGCGCCTATTTCTTGTTTGGTGCTAACCTTATCTCCTTTTGCTACAAAAACGCTTTCTAAATTTTTATATCCTGTTATATAATCTCCGTGCTTGATTAAAATCATTTTTTTATTCCCAGACATTACTAAAATATTAAATACTGTACCATCAAAAACAGCTCTAGCTTTACTACCTTCATTGGTAGTTATTCTAATACCATTACTTCTTATAATTGTAGCTTTATTAATGGGGCTTGGCTGGTTTCCATAGTATGTTGAAATATATCCTTTTTCTACAGGCCAAGGCAATTTCCCCTTATTTAATGTAAATTTTGATGCTAATTCTTTTGCTTCTGCTGTAAGTTTAAACACCGCAGATTTGCTTGTTTTTTTACCTGTTTTTTTATTTGAAGCAATAATTGCATCTTTAATTACTTTCTTAATTTGTGCATCAATACGCGCTTCTTCTTTTTGAAATTTCCGAATCTGTCTTTTATATTTATTTTCTTTTTTCTTAACTCGACTTAATAAATTCTCCTGCTCTTTCTTTTCTTTCTCAACAGCTAATTGTTCTTCTTTTTTTTCAGATAAAAGAAGTTGTTTTAACTCTTTTTTATGTAATAATGTATCTATTAAAACTTCTAGCTCCGCTATTTTAGCCTGAATTTCTTCTCCTTGCTTTTTCCTAAATGAAGCGTATTGTTTCATATATTGAAAACGCTTATATCCTTGATAAAAGTTTTCTGATGATAGCAAAAACATAATTCTACTATTTTGAGATTTGCTTTTGTATGATTGAAAAATCATATCACCATAATTCTTTTTTAAAAGCTCTAAATTTCGTTTGTTTTTATTAATTTGTAATTGATTTAAATAAATTTCATTTGCAAGCTCATTAGATTCTTTTGTTATTGTTGAAATTAAATTTTCTCTTGATTTAATTTTAGCCTTTAAATCTTTTAACTCGTTTAGTAAATTTTTCTCTTTTCTTTTAGTGTTTGAAAGAAGTGCATTGATATAAATTTGATCTTTTTTATTCTGAATTCTGCGCGCTTCAAGTATTTGACGTTTTGTTTTTTGAGCAGAAACATCAATGCTAAATATTAGTATAAAAATAAAAAAAACGTACTGTAATTTACACCTCATTATTTTAATTTAATTTCTTTATACCCTCTAGGCACTGAAAATGGAAATGTTAACTTTTTATTAAACTCAACCCAACGATACTCCATTTTTATTGTTGTTAAATTTTTGTTGTCCGTAGCTAGTATCTTAATATTTTTAGGAAATTGCTCTTCGTTAATTTCTTTGTAATTTGAATAAGAAACTGATAATAATTGCTTCTTTTTGGGACTGTGAATTTCTTGTTTGTTTAATTTAAAATTAGTTGGATTTATAAAAAATAAAATTCCGAATAACTCCTTTTTCTTTCTTGGAGATAATTGATATAAATTACCGCTTATTTTAGAATTATATTTTCCTTTTTTTAAATTTAAAACAGCCTGACCCAATAATATATTTTGAACCTTTTTAAAATTCAACTCTGTGCCTAACCATTTACTTAATAACGAAAAATCTCCATTAAAATAAGTTCTTTTTATTTTTTCATAATAAACCACTCTATTTGGAGTAATTTTAATTTTAGCTATAGGTATTCCTAGTTTTGTAGCGCTCATCCATATTGTTTTATCCTTCTCTAAGCGCAATTTAACACCAATGGCTATAGCTGTATTTTTATCTCTATATCTTACTGTTAATCTAGCATTTATTGTTTTTTGATTAAAATCATTACTATAGTGTTTACTAATTATTTTTTTTGTTGAAATTTTAGCAACACTACTTGTACTAATAACTTTTTTATTTGTTTTACAAGAAGTAATAACCAATAAAATTAATATTGCTATTTTTAAATTGTACTTCATTTAATTTTGATTTCTTAAATCTTTCGCCTTTTGCATAAATTTTAAAGCTTTATTCATGTTATTTAGCCCTTTGTAACTTTTAGAAAGTTCTTCATAAAAATCTGCCTCCATAATTGTATTGTCAATTACAAAATCAATGCCAAGAGTTAAAACGTTAATTGCTTCATTATATTTTCTGAGTTTATTCAATGCTAAACCATTCATTTTATATAAATATGGTTGCGCAGGAAATAATTCTAATGCTTGTTGACTATCATTATACAAAGCCTCAAAAAGTTCATTTTTAACTTCTCTTTTTAAAATTTCTACCAATATTTTATAATTTTTATTTTGGTTGTATGCTACTTTTAAAATTTTAATATCAATATCTTTTAGAGATGGTTTTATTTTAATATTTGTTGTTGTTTTAAGTAATTTTATATTTTCAAGATATTTTTTTAAGCTCTTTATTCTTTGAGTAGAAAATGCTTTTTTTTCTATTTCAGTAATTAATTTTTCAGCTTTTATATAGTCTTTATTTTGAAAATAGAGTAGTAGTAATTCATCTATGTTATTTGGTTGAATTTCAACAACTCTTTTTTGAATTTCAATAGCATCCTTAAAATTACGTTGAGCTTTATAAATTGCTACTTTATGCTTTAATAAATAGCTGTTTTTAGGTTCTTTTTCCAATGCTTTATTAATAAAAAAAATAGCTTCTGCATAATTTTTTAATAATAATTCGTTTTTTGATAACTCAAAATCTACCGCAATATTTAAAGAATCTATTTCATAACATTGTTCTAAGTTCACTATTGCTTTACTGTAATTTTTAATTGCTTTTTGTTTTAATGCTTCAAAAAAATAGGATTGGAAATTCAAATTCTTTTCTTCAATATTATCCATTTTTTGCGCATAAGAAAAGTTTGAAATTAACATAATTACAACCAACAAATAGTTCTCAAATTTTTTGTTTTTCATACAATGTGCAATATACAATTCTTTAACATCAACCATATAAAATCTGTATATTTTTACCATAATTCACATATTAAAACCTACATAAAAGGTTTCTTTTTAGTTTATTGTCTGTAGTTTAACATCCTAAAAAATCAACTACGTTTATACTTCTGGTTATTTAAAATTATAGTGGTGATAAAAAAATAATTTTACTTCTTACTATTAGCAAATACCTTTAAATACTAATCTTTTTAAAGTAGGATTTATCCTTACTTTATTTGTGGTTTTTAGTACGCTGTTTAAAAATACAAATTAATACCATTGTAAATTAATGTGTAGAGCTTTAAAAAAGATTAAAATTAAATATTTAAAACTTATAAACGGTTAATTTTTTATAATAAATGGTTGGTTTTTTATAGTAAATGGTTTTTTTAATTATATTTATACTCTATTATTAATTCTTAAATTTATTAAAATATGAAACAAAATTATTTTCAAAAAAAATTGCTATTAATTTTTATTAGTTTTTTCCTATTTATAGGCCAAATTAATGCGCAAAAAAAAGAATTAGTTCCAATTGCCAAACCTAGCCAATTAAGAGTTAAACTCGGCAAAGTTTATAGAGCTAACCAAAAAGACCTTTTATTTAAAGAGCATTTAAACAAAAGGGGTGAAGATAAAATTATTTTTATCAAAAGTGAAAGTGATAAGTTGGGTTTTACACACGATAGATATCAACAATATTACAAAAATATTAAAGTAGATTTTGCAACTCCTATAGTTCATATCAAAAATGGTGAAATTAAATCTCTTTCAGGAGAGTTTTACCAAATTGAAAACTTAAATATTACCCCTAAAATTTCTAAAGGAATAGCTTTACAAAGGGCTATTGCAAGTATTGGTGCATCTTCCTATATGTGGCAAGATACCAGAAATGCCAGACTTATTAATTATAAAAAACCTGAAGGTGAACTTGTAATATTACCGGGTTATCTTATTGGTAAAAAAGAAGATAAATTGGCTTTTAAATTTGATATTTATGCTACTCAACCTATTAGTAGAGGTTTTGTATATGTCGATGCAAAAAATGGCGATATTTTATTTTACAACTCTATTATTAAACATGTTAATAAATTTGGTAAGAAATATAAAAAAGCTGGTTTAAAAGAAAAAACAGTTAACATTGCTGATAAAATTTTAGTTGTAGGAAGTGCCGCAACAAGATATAGTGGTACTAGAAGTATTGAAACTGTAACCGGCACAGGTGGTTATATTTTAAGCGATAACACTAGAGGTAATGGAGTGCATACTTACGACTTAAATGAAAGTACCAACTATGCCTCAGCTGTTGATTTTGCAGACAACGATAATAATTGGACGGCTGCTGAATGGGATAATACCGCAAAAGACAATGGTGCATTAGATGCACATTGGGGAGCTGAAATGACTTACGATTACTGGCTTACTAAACATAACAGAAATAGTTTTGATGGTGCTGGAGCAGCTATAAATAGTTATATCCACTACAATGTAGCTTATGATAATGCCTTTTGGGATGGATCTAGAATGACCTACGGTGATGGCAGTTCTGACGGGACTGTTGGCAACGGAAATTTTGATATTTTAACATCTTTAGATGTTGCAGCGCACGAGATTGGACATGCAATTTGTACAAATACGGCAAATTTAGCTTACCAAAAAGAATCTGGAGCAATGAACGAAGCTTTTTCTGATATTTGGGCTGCATCTGTTGAGTCTTTTGCTGCTCCTGAAAAATCTATTTGGTTAATTGGTGAAGATATAGAAAGAAGAACTACAAGTGCTTCTTTACGATCTATGAGTAACCCAAAAGCTGAAGGACAACCTGATACTTATGGAGGTATTAACTGGATAAATCCAAACTGTACGCCTTCTTCAACAAATGATTATTGTGGTGTTCATACCAATTCTGGTGTATTAAATCACTGGTTTTATATCTTATCTGTTGGAAAATCTGGCACAAATGATATAGGAAGTGTTTATAGTGTTACAGGTATTGGTATAGATAAAGCTGCACAAATAGCCTTCAGAATAGAAAGCACATATATGTCTGCCAACTCTACGTATGCTGATGCTAGAACTTTCGGTATTCAATCTGCCGAAGATTTATATGGAATTGGTTCTCCCGAAGTAATAGCAACTACAAATTCTTTTTACGCTGTTGGTGTAGGATTAGAATACGGAAATAACTCTGTGGCATACTGTACTTCAAAAGGAAATAGTGTTGCTGATGAATATATTGGAAATGTGCAAATTGGAACTATAAACAACGCTTCAGGTAATGGAAACGGGTATAGTGATTTTACAGCTATTTCAACAGATCTTGACAAAGGTACTTCTGTTACAATAACTATTACTCCTACTTGGACAGCTACTGTGTACAGTGAAGGGTATAGCGTTTGGATTGATTACAACCAAGATGGTGATTTTGCCGATGCCGGAGAACAAGTATGGTCTAAAGCAGCATCTCAAACAACACCTGTAAGCGGTACATTTACCATACCTGCAACCGCAACTGCAGGAAGTACAAGAATGCGTGTTTCTATGAAATACAATGCTATTCCTACAGAATGTGAAGCCTTCTCTTATGGTGAAGTTGAAGATTATACGGTTAACTTAATTGACGCTACTGCAGATACTCAAGCTCCAACTGCGCCAACATTAACTGCAAGTAATGTTACTATATCTACGGTAGACTTATCTTGGTCTAGTGCTACTGATAATGTAGCTGTAACTGGTTATGATGTATATAAAAATGGAACACTTTTAGCTTCAATTCTAGGTACTACATACCAAGCAACAGGGTTAACACTAGGAACTACGTATAGTTTTACTATAAAAGCTAAAGATGCTGCTGGCAATGTTTCTGTTGGTAGTAATGCGGCTTCAGTTACTCCTTTAGATACAACTGCGCCAACTGCGCCAACACTAACAGCCAGCAACGCTACCACTACAACAGTAGATATGTCTTGGTCTGGTGCTACTGATAACGTAGCGGTAACAGGTTATGATGTATATAAAAACGGAACGCTCTTAGCTTCAGTTACAGGTACTATATACCAAGCAACAGGGTTAACTTCTGGAACAACATATAGCTTTACAGTTAGAGCTAAAGATGCTGCCAGTAATATTTCTGCTGATAGTAATACTGCAACCATTACTACCACAACTGTCGATACAACTGCGCCAACTGCTCCAACATTAACAGCCAGCAATGCTACCACTACAACAGTAGATCTGTCTTGGTCTGGTGCTACTGATAACATAGCGGTAACAGGTTATGATGTATATAAAAACGGAACGCTCTTAGCTTCAGTTACAGGTACTACATATCAAGCAACAGGGTTAACTTCTGGAACAACATATAACTTTACAGTTAGAGCTAAAGATGCTGCCGGTAATATTTCTGCTGATAGTAATACCGTTACTATCACTACGTTAAACCAAACAGTTACTTACTGTACTTCAAAAGGAAATAGCGTAACTGATGAATATATTGGAAATGTGCAAATTGGAACTATAAACAACGCTTCAGGTAATGGAAACGGGTATAGTGATTTTACAGCTATTTCAACAGATCTTGACAAAGGTACTTCTGTTACAATAACTATTACTCCTACTTGGACAGCTACTGTGTACAGTGAAGGGTATAGCGTTTGGATTGATTACAACCAAGATGGTGATTTTGCCGATGCCGGAGAACAAATATGGTCTAAAGCAGCATCTCAAACAACACCTGTAAGCGGTACATTTACCATACCTGCAACCGCAACTGCAGGAAGTACAAGAATGCGTGTTTCTATGAAATACAATGCTATTCCTACAGAATGTGAAGCCTTCTCTTATGGTGAAGTTGAAGATTATACGATTAACTTAATTGATGCTGTTGTAGATACTCAAGCTCCAACTGCACCAACATTAACAGCTAGTAATGCTACAGCAACTACAGCCGATTTATCTTGGTCTAGTGCTACTGATAATGTAGCTGTAACTGGTTATGATGTATATAAAAACGGAACACTTTTAGCTTCAGTTACAGGTACTACATACCAAGCAACAGGATTAACTCCTGCTACTTCGTACAGTTTTACTGTAGCAGCAAAAGATGCTGCAGGAAACAATTCTGTAAGTAGTAATACCGCAACTATTACCACTTTAAATCAAGCATTGACATATTGTGCTTCTAAAGGAACTACTGTAACTGATGAGTATATTGGGAATGTACAAATTGGAACCATAAATAATGCATCTGGAAACGGAAATGGTTACAGTGATTTCACAGCACTTTCAACCAATATTTCTGGAACGGTAACTATTACAATAACTCCAACTTGGACAGCTACTGTATATAGCGAAGGGTATAGCGTTTGGATTGATTACAACCAAGATGGTGATTTTGCTGATGCTGGTGAGCAAGTATGGTCTAATGTAGCCACAAAAACAACTCCGGTAAGTGGTACTTTTACTATTCCTGCAACTGCAACTGCAGGAAGTACAAGAATGCGTGTTTCTATGAAATACAATGCTATTCCTACCGAGTGTGAAACCTTTACTTATGGAGAAGTAGAAGATTATACCGTTGTAATTGGAGCGGCCGCTATTAATTTTGCTGCAACTACAATTAATTCTACTATCTCAATATATCCTAACCCTGTAAAAGGGAACTTCTTAACAATTATAGTGCCTAACAGTACAAAAGCAACTTATATTATTGCTAATATTTTAGGTCAAACTGTAAAATCTGGAAGCATTACAGGAGCAATTGATGTTAGTAAACTTAAATCGGGTGTATACTTGATTAACATCAATGATGGTATTAATATAACTACCAAAAAATTCGTAAAACAATAACTTCACACATTAGTAAAATGATTAAAAAAACCTGAGTTTATTCTCAGGTTTTTTTATGTAGCTTTGTCAAAATTTAGATTGAATGAATTACCTGTCGGTTGAAAACATATCAAAAGCATTTGGAGAAGTAGAACTTTTTAGTGACATTTCCTTCGGAATAAATAAAGATCAAAAAATTGCTTTTATTGCAAAAAATGGCGCTGGGAAAACGTCAATATTAAACATACTTGCAGGTGTTGCAAGTTCAGATACTGGGCAAGTAATTTCCAGAAAAGGGTTAAAAATTGAATATTTATCTCAAGAAGAAAATTTAGATTATAATTTAACGGTTGAGCAAACTATTTTTAATTCAGATAATGATACATTAAAAGTAATTTCAGCATACGAACATGCACTTAAAAATCCTTCTGATGAAAAAGCATATCAACAAGCTTTTGAAAAAATGGAACAACTCAATGCTTGGGATTTTGAAACACAGTACAAACAAATATTATTTAAATTAAAATTAGAGGATTTATCTCAAAAGGTGAGTTCGCTTTCTGGTGGTCAACGTAAACGCTTATCTTTAGCTGTAATTCTTATTCATAAACCTGATTTATTAATTTTAGATGAACCTACAAATCATTTAGATTTAGAAATGATTGAGTGGTTAGAAAACTATTTTAAAAAAGAAAAAATAACCCTGTTTATGGTTACCCATGATAGGTATTTTCTAGAAAGAGTTTGTAACGAAATTGTTGAATTAGACAATGGTGAATTTTACACTTACAAAGGCAATTACTCTTATTATTTGCAAAAAAAAGAAGAGCGTATTGCCGTTGAAAAGGCTTCTGTTTCTAAAGCTAAAAATTTATTTTCTAAAGAATTAGAGTGGATGAGGAGACAACCAAAAGCTAGAACCACCAAATCTAAATCTAGAATTGACGATTTTTATAAAATTAAGGAAGAAGCCCATAAACGAAGAGACAATCATCAAGTTCAATTAGAAATAAATATGGAACGCATGGGTTCTAAAATTTTAGAATTACATAGCATTTCAAAATCGTTTGGAGATTTACAAATTTTAAATAAATTTGAATACGTTTTTAAGCGTGGTGAACGCATTGGAATTATTGGTAAAAACGGTACAGGAAAATCGTCTTTTTTAAATATTATAACTCAAAAATTACCTATTGATAGCGGTAAAGTTGTAGTTGGTGAAACCATAAAATTTGGGTATTATACGCAAGATGGTATCAACCCAAAACCTGGTCAAAAAGTTATTGAAATTATTAAAGAATATGGCGAATATATTCCGTTAACAAAAGGAAGAAAAATTTCAGCAGCTCAATTGCTAGAACGCTTTTTATTTAATAGAAAAAGACAATACGATTTTGTTGAAAAATTAAGTGGTGGAGAACGTAAAAGACTATATTTATGTACTGTTTTAATTCAAAACCCAAATTTTTTAATTTTAGATGAACCAACAAACGATTTAGATATTATAACATTAAATGTATTGGAAAACTTCTTATTAGATTTTCCTGGTTGTTTATTAGTCGTTTCTCACGATAGGTATTTTATGGATAAAATAGTGGATCATTTATTTATATTTAGAGGTGAGGGTAAAATTGAAGATTTCCCGGGAAATTATTCTGATTATAGAGCTTATGAAGATTCAAAACCTAAAGAACATAGCACTCAAACACAAAAAGTAGATTCACGTGTAAATACTTCAACCAAAATTAAATTATCTTTTAAAGAAAAAAAAGAACTCGAAGCTATTGAGAGTGTCATTGAAAAGTTGATAACTGAGAAAAAAGAAATTGAAACTAAATTTTTAGAAGAAGCAATAACCGGTACAGAAATTAATGAATTATCCGTTGAACTTCAAAAAATAAATACTCTAATTGATAAAAACGAAGAGCGTTGGTTTGAACTTTCTGCAAAAATAAATGATTAAACATTTATAATATTTAAATCATCAATTAGTGCTTCATTATTAAAGCGCAATAATAACTGTGCAACTGCAATAGTGTCTTTTTCGCAATATTTTACAATACGTTTAATGTTTTTTTCTTTATAAAAAACCGCACTTACTTCACTCCCTTCAATATCGTCTTTTGGAGAGGGAATCCCTAAAATAGAAGTTAGTAGCTTTAAAGAAGTAAAATGTTTATAATCTCCAAACTTCCATAACTCCATAGTATCCAAATGAGGTATTTCCCAAGGTTTTTTACCAAATAAATTTAGTTTTTCTGGTAAATTAATTTGATTAATAATCATTCTACGTGCAATGTATGGGAAATCAAATTCTTTTCCGTTATGAGCGCATAATATATGTTGAGGTTTATTATAATGACGGTTTAACAAGTCTCTAAAATTAATTAAAATATCTACTTCTTCGCCATAAAAAGATGTAACTCTAAAAACCCTGTTTTCAGAATTAAAATTAGTAAAATACCCAACAGAAATACATACAATTTTGCCAAATTCAGCCCAAATACCAGCCTTTTCATAAAAATCTTCAGGAGAAAAATCCTCTTTTCGTTGATACTGAGTTTTTACCGTAAATAATTCTTGTTTTTCTTTAGATAAATCTGTGAAATTTTCTACTTCAGGTACTGTTTCAATATCTAAAAAAAGGATGTTTTCAAAATTTATTTTCGCGCTCATAGTTTTTTTCGTTAAATATAATAAAAAAAGCATCTCAAAATTGAGATGCTCCTTGAAAATATGTTGTAATTTAGTTAGTTAACTATTAATTTACGAGTAGCAATTTTATTATTTTCTTGAACTCGTAGCAAATAAATTCCTGAATTTAAATTAACAATATCAATAATTTCATTAGCTTTAACTGTTTTGGTATACACTCGTTTACCTATCATAGAATAAATTTCAATTTGTTTATTTTCTCCGCTATTTGAAGAAATAACAAATTTACCGTCACTTACTGGGTTTGGATACATTGCAAAACCAATTATTTGGTTTCTAGTAACAGGTAATGTTTGCCCTGTATTTACTAGACCATTAGTTGCAGCAATTGGGCCAGTCCAAGTAAAATCAGAATATTGAGATCCTTCCCCAATCAATTGTAAAGATTCTCCTATAGCGGTAGAACTACCCTCCGAAACTCCAATATCAGTTGATGACATGCCGTTTGCAGGGCCATCAGTTGCGGTAATAACACCTTCATAACTTAGAAATTGAATTACTGTTGTTCCATCACTATCTATTAGTGCCAATCCATCAGGTGATCCATTTTGCAATATAGTAACGGAAAACCAAAGCGTCCCTAAATTATTTTGCTGGTTTGGTATAATTCCCGATAAATTAACTGTATCGTAAGAGCCTCCTCCATTTCCATTATACAGTTCAACCGTATACCCATTTAAATCAGTGCCTGCAGGCCCTGAAATTTCAAATCCTTCATCTACATCTGCACCAGTATTATCATAATGAATCTCATTAATAAAAATTGTTTGTGTATAACAAAATGTGGTCATAAAAAACATGACTAAAAGAAAATAGTTTTTTTTCATAGTTTTATTTATTAGTAGTTTCGATTAATTTTTATCAAAAATAAATAAAAAAATTGCTAAAAAAACGCCATTAACGTAAATGTAAACCAAATATTGTATTAACTTAACAAAACGCATAAAACAACTAACAGACTGTAAGATTAGGGTTATAAAATTGTAATGTTAGAGTTATTAAATTGTTATAAATACCTGAAATTTACTAACTTTAACTAGAAATCATTTTTTATGTGTACTTTTGAATATTATATTTATTCTAAATGAAAAACTCTGAAATCAAAATATTATTAGTTGATGACGAACCAGATATTTTAGAAATTGTTGGGTACAATTTAAAAAATGAAGGTTATCAAATTTTTACAGCTAAAAATGGTGTTGAAGCCGTTGAAATTGCTAAAAAAGTAATTCCTCATTTAATAATTTTAGATATAATGATGCCAGAAATGGATGGTATTGAGGCTTGTGAAAAAATAAGAAATACTAAAGGGTTAGAAAATATTCTAATTACATTTTTTACAGCACGAGGAGAAGATTATTCGCAAGTAGCTGGTTTTAATGTTGGAGCAGATGACTATATTACAAAACCAATAAAACCAAAGCTATTAGTGAGTAAAATTAACGCTTTGTTACGCCGAATTAATTTAAATAAAACTCCTGTTTCTTTAAATAATAAAGTAAGTGTTGGTAGTATTATTATTGACAGAGAAGAATATGTGGTAATTAAAGACGGTAAAAAACTTTCGCTGCCAAGAAAAGAATTTGAATTGTTTTCATTATTAGCTTCAAAACCAGATAAGGTGTTTAAGCGTGATGATATTTTAGATCGTGTTTGGGGAAATGAAGTTGTGGTTGGCGGAAGAACTATAGATGTACATATAAGAAAACTACGTGAAAAAATAGGTGATAATTATTTTAAAACTGTAAAAGGAGTTGGGTATAAATTTGTAATTGATGAAAATTAAAAAAACATATACATTTGCTTTTTGGTCATCATTTTACATCACTTTTTTCACTTCGATAATTCTCTTTATACTTACCTATTCATTTTCTAATATTTTAATTAAACCAACATACATATTATTCTATTTAGTTGTTGTTTTCGTATTTACTTTTCTAATAATACAATACAGACTTGAAAAATTTATTTTTCAACGTATAAAAAAAATATATAATAGCGTATCTCTTTTAGACTCTTCTGATTTTAACAAAACACCTATTACTTCAGATGTTGAAACACTTTCAAAGGAAGTGCAAAAATTTGCTGAATTAAAACAACAACAAATTAGAAGTTTAACTCTTCGCGAAGGTTATCGCCGTGAATTCTTAGGAAATATTTCTCACGAGTTAAAAACACCTTTATTTACTGTCCAAGGTTACTTGTTAACATTAGCTGATGGTGCAATAAACGATAAAAAAATTAGTCAAAAATACTTAGAAAGAGCCAACAAAGGTGTTGATAGGCTTATTGAAATAGTAAGAGATTTAGACTTGATTTCTAAATTAGAATCGGCAGATTTAGATTTAAACAAACAATCTTTTAACATTATTGAGTTAATTCAAAATGTGTTTGACTTACTTGAAATGAAAGCTAAAAAAAGAAATATTTCTTTATTTTTTGATAAACATTATGAATACCCCATAATGGTTATAGGCGATATTAAACGTATTGAACAAGTGCTAACAAACCTATTGGTTAATTCAATAAAATATGGAAAAATTAATGGTGTTACTTTAGTAAGTGTAGAACATTTTAAAAAAGATAAAATTATTGTAAAAATTACCGATAATGGAGAGGGTATAAAAAAAGAGCATAGAGCAAGACTCTTTGAGCGTTTTTACAGAGTAGATCAAAGTAGATCTAGAGAACAAGGAGGATCTGGCTTAGGGCTTTCAATAGTTAAGCATATTATTGAAGCTCATAACGAACAGATTTTTGTTAAAAGTAAATTTAAAAAAGGTTCTGAATTTTCATTTACCCTCGAAAAGCTTGAAAAAATCTAACTTAAAAGTTATTTTCTGTAGCTGAAATCCCGAAAATTCATCTAACCTCTTTAAGTGTTCAATTGTAAATTCTTCTTGTGTAACAAAGGGTGCTATTAATTTTTGATTTAAAATATTGGCTAAATATTCCTGTTCAAATTGACCGGGAGTAGGAATAAAAAAAGCTTTTTTACCTAAAACTGCCAAATCCATAATTGTTGAATACCCTGAACGTGCTAATATTACCTTGCTTTGGTTAATAACCTCTTCTAATTCTTCTGATAGTAAATAATTAATTACTTTAAAATTCGCTGGTTTGGTTATTTTAGCTAAATTTAATAATGTTCCTCTAACAAAAAGTATATTCCCCTTATAACTTTTTAATTCTAATAATAGTTTTACTTCTAACAATGTTCGTTGAGGTTCTGGACCAGACAGCAAAACTAATAAGTCGTATTTAATAGCTAAATTTTCCTTTTTAAATCTACTTAATAACCCTACGTACTTAATATTAATATTTTGATTGTCTATATGTCCTAAATCACCTGAAAAATTAAATTTATTTTCAATATCTGGAATCCAACATTCATTAAATTGCTCAATTATTTTTTGATGTATTTTTGAAGTAAAAAAAGTAGTTAATCCTGATAATACTCGTAGTTGATGAGTTATATATACCGAAGGTATTTTATAGCTTACAACTCCAAATCTATTATCTGAAATAATTCCAGTAATACCTTCTGTTTCAATTAATAAATTAACTGTTTTTCGTTCTTTTTTAACTGCTGAAATTACTGAAGGAATACTTAAAAATAACTTAATTAGTAAGTTTTTCCCTTTATTAGAATACTTAATATTATAGGAAGGCAGTACATAACTTTTTAATGAAGGAAATTCTTTTTGAAGTAATAGTAAAGCACCTCCATCACTTGCTAAAATGGGTTCGTATTTAGCTTTAATTAAAGCATTAATAATAGGTATACAACGAGTAGCATGACCTAAACCCCAATTTAATGGCGCAACAAGAATTTTTTTTTACAAGTCAAAACCAATATCTTTTCTGTAATTCATATTATCAAAACTTATTTTTTTTATATTTTGATATGATTTTTTCAATGCTTCTTTAAAATTAGAACCATAAGAGGTAATTGTAAGTACCCTACCTCCATTTGTTACAATTTTATTATTATTTGTAGTTGTTCCTGCTTGGAAAACAATTGAATTTTCAATTGCATCAATTCCTTCAATAATTTTTCCTTTTTCATAAGACTCAGGATACCCTCCAGAAACCAACATTACAGTAGCGGCACTTTCTTTTTTAAATTCAATAGTTTTGGTGTGTAGTTTATTATTTCCTGTAGCTATTAATAGCTCTAAAAAATCACTTTTAATACGAGGAATAACAACTTCTGTTTCTGGGTCACCCATACGACAATTGTATTCTATTACTTTTGGCTCATCTCCAACTTTAATAATTCCAAAAAATATAAAACCTTTGTATGTTAAATTATCTTTTTGTAAGCCTTTCACTGTTGGCTTAATAATTTGGTCTTCAATAATTTGCATAAATGAAGTGTTTGCAAATGGAACTGGAGAAATGGCTCCCATGCCGCCAGTATTTAAACCTATATCGCCTTCTCCAATACGTTTGTAATCTTTTGCGTTTGGTAAATTAACATAACTTTTGCCATCAGTTAAAATAAAACAACTCAATTCTATACCATCTAAAAATTCTTCGATAACAACTTTATTGCTTGCAGTTCCAAATTTTTGATTGGTTAACATTTCTTTAAGTTCATTTTTAGCTTCTTGCAAGTCTTCTAAAATCAATACTCCCTTACCAGCTGCTAAACCATCGGCTTTTAAAACATACGGAGAATTTAGAGTTTCTAAAAATAAATAACCTTCTTCTAAATTTTTATTGGTAAAACTTTTATATGCTGCTGTAGGAATTTTATGTCGTACCATAAATTCTTTGGCAAACTCTTTACTTCCTTCTAATTGAGCAGCTTCTTTTTGAGGGCCAATTACAGCAACATTTTTTAAGTTAGCATCATTCAAAAAAAAGTTGTGTATTCCTTTTACCAACGGATTTTCAGGCCCCACAACAACCAATTTAATATTATTTTTTAAAACTACTTGTTTTATAGCTTCAAAATTGGTTGGGTTTAAATCTAAATTAACCCCTAACTTTTTTGTCCCCGCATTTCCAGGAGCAATAAACAACTTATTTAATAGGTTACTTTGTGCTATTTTCCATGCAAAAGCATGCTCTCTTCCTCCTGATCCTAAAATTAATACATTCATAATCTTCTTTAATTTTACCTGCCTTTTCCCTTTATTACTATAATAATAGTACTCAAAATTATTTTAATATCTGTTACAAAAGATAAATTATCTAAATAAACCAAATCATATCTCGCCCTTTTTAACATTTGATCCAAATTATCTGCATAACCATATTTTATTTGACCAAGTGATGTAATCCCTGGTTTTAAGTTTTGCATTTTCTTGTATTTTGGGATATGTTTCATTATTTCATCTAAAAATACGTGACGCTCTGGTCTAGGACCAACAATACTCATTTCACCTTTTAAAACATTTATAAATTGGGGGAATTCATCAATTCTATATTTCCGTATAAATTTACCAAATTTAGTGATACGAGCTGCTTCATCCTTAGATAATAGTGGGTCATTTTCAGGTGGGGTTCCTTTCATACTTTTAAACTTCAATATATTAAAAGTTTTCCCGTTTTTTCCAACTCTTTTTTGAGTAAAAAAAGTCTTCTCTTTTGATTCTAAAAAAATTAATAAGGCTACAATTGGTATAAGCCAACTTAAAATAAAAACAATGACTAAAATTGAAAAAATAATATCAAAAATTGTTTTTGGAAATATGTATCTTTTTTTTTCAATTAAAACCACTAAAATATTTGTTCTAATATTTTTTGAGTTATTACATACGTTGGCAATACACCTGTGGTTCCTAAACCTCCTGATGCTAAGGTGCTTCCTGTTTTTAATGGATTGTCTGATGCGTAATATGCATATCTTACTTTTACTTTTTTAGAAATATTTCCTCTAATTTTAGATGCTGCTTGTATTGCTTTTTGATAATGCGCTCCTTCCATTTCAAGTCCAGTAACATTCCAAGTAGAATCATGAAAGAATTTTAAGATATCTTTATTTTGAAGTGAAGTTCCTAAAACAGTAACCATTGCTCCTGTATAAACTCCAAGCCCAAGACCTTCAAACATTTGTTTCTTTAGTTGATTTTTAAGTGGATAATTATCTGCTGTTCCTTCAAAAATATGAGATGATGGTATCATTATATCGCCCTTTTCGCCATCTAAAATACCTGCTTTTCCCATAATAGAAATAGATTCTACATTTAAATGATGCTTGATGTTTTTATCACATAAATAGGGCTTTAAAAGTTCATCCATAGTTTCATAAGCCTGCTCACCAAAGGCATAATCCATAACAATTAAAACTGGTTTTACTTTACCTTCTTCAGTATTGCTAATTGTATATTGAGTTTTACTAATATCAATCATTTCAGTATCAATAATTTGGACATTTATGTTTGTTCCTGAAGTGTCCTTAACATAGGTAAGCCCATTTTTAGCAGCATAGTCCATTACCTGTTTCCTTAAGTCTTCATTATCATCATTACTTAATAACTCAAATAGTGATATTATATTATTGTCTTTAATTTGTTTTGGCAATACAATTGGTGCATAAATAGAATTCATTACACTATGCATATTTGCACTAATAATATGAATTGGGCGCTCTAATAAGTTTTTATTATTTAAAATATCTTTTATATTGTTTGCCCATATTTCTCCGTAAATATGATGGCCTATACCTTCTCGTAGTACTGGGCTAAAAGTAATAGCTCTTTTTAAATTATGAACTTTTTCATTAATTGCTAGGTTGCCCAACCAATATATAATTTGAAAAAAACGATCTGGATTATTTTTTTCACTTAATTCTGTATGAACACGTTGTACTTCTTCAAAAGTTCTACCTAAAACATTGGCCATATGCGCCAACATAACATCTCTCTCGTCTCTTGATAGTTTTTTATTATTTAAAACAACATCTTCTATTTTTTTCCACTCTCTTATTGTAGAATTTCCTTCATTAATAAGTACTTTATATGCTATTTTGTGAGATTCTATAAATAAAAAGGTAAGGTGTGTTAAAATATCATAAATTTCTGATCTACCTCTAGTTACCTCAATATTCATTTGATCTTTATCTATTCTAAAACAATTCCTTCTTCTTTTTGGCGGAACAATTGGCTTAAAGTGAGAATTTGAATATCCTTCATCTGCAGTTAAATTAACAAATTGACATTCTTCTATCCCTGCAGGAAGCCTTTCAATAACATATACTAAACCACTTAACTCTACTTTTTCTTCAGCTATTGAACCGTATATTTCAGGCCTAAGTAATAACAAAGATTCTCGCAATGCATCACCAGATATACCCATTGGTTTGTAAAAACCTCTACTAAATAAATGGCGCATTGAAATATACAAACGCTCTATTGCATTTGATGATTCCTGAGCTCTTGTTCTCCCTTTTATTTTTGAATGTGACATAGTGTAATTTTGGAATGCAAAGATACAATTTATCTGTTTGTTGTATATTTCAAAAACTATAATTTTAATTTTTTAATATAGAATTGTACCTTTTAGTATTGTTAAGAATAGTAATTGCCTGTAAAATCGTTTTGTCAAATATTACTTTTTGCATATACACCCCTTCTTTGTAGTAATACCGTTTTACTATTTCTTCCGTTAATTTATTTAAAATTTCTTCTTTATTCTTGTCTAATTCTTTTAACTTTTCTACGTGTATTGTTTCTAAAAGATTCTGATAACTTTTAGTTAAATTCTTAGCTAGTTTTTCTGAATTTGCTTGTTCTTTTGCTTTTTTAAATTCCGTTTCTGTTTTGGTTTCAAATTCACTTTGATGATTATTTAAATATGTTTTTAAAAATAAATAGTCTGATTCCGTTAAATTAAATTTTGAAGGTTTTACTATTGAAGGATGGCTGTAAAAATAATTAGTTGCATAGTTAAAAAATGCATTCGATTTTAATAATGTTTTTGTAGTTTCTGTTGTCTTTATTTTTTTTATTTCAATATCTGGTAAAATACCTCCTCCTCCATAAACCGTTCTTCCTTTTTCTGTTTTATATAATTTTCTCCCTGCATCTGAAAACTTTGGGATATTTCCTTTATCATCTCTGTTCGTATAATCTAGCTCTTGAATACATCTACCACTTGGTGTATAATATTTAGCTATGGTTATTTTCATTTGAGTACCATACGAAAGTTTCCTGTAACGTTGTACCAATCCTTTACCAAAAGAACGTTCTCCAATAATAACAGCTCTATCATAGTCTTGCAACGATCCTGCTAATATTTCTGAGGCTGAAGCTGAACGGTTATTCACTAAAATTACTACTGGTATATTTAAATCTAAAGCTGTTAATCTTGTTTTTAATGTAGTACTCCATTTAGCAACTTTTGCCTTGGTTGTTACAACTATTTTATCTTTAGGAATAAAAAAATTAGTGATTTTAACTGCTTCATTTAGTAAACCTCCAGGGTTATCTCTAACATCTATAATTAATTTTTTCATTCCTAACTCCTTCAATTCCAAAATTGCTTTTTTTACTTCAGAAGCAGCTTTGTCATTAAATTTTGTAAAAGAAATATAGCCAACATCAGTAGCTAATATTGTAAAATATGGAACGGGGTTTATTTCAATTTTATTTCTGGTGATTTCTATTTCAATTTTTTTATTTTGACGTTCAATTTGAAGTTTAACATTGGTGTTTGGCAATCCGTTTAATAAAGTAGAAATTCCTTCTTCTTTATAATCTTTAACAAAAACATCATTTATTTTTAAAATTAGATCTCCTGGCTTAACCCCTTCTTTTTCTGCGGGTGAATTTTTTAAAACCTCCCGAATTGTTAATGTGTTGTTTTCATATCTAGAAATAACGCCAATACCTCCATATTCTCCAGCAGACGCAATACGTGAACTTTCAACCCCTTGCTCATCATAATACCGAGTATAAGGATCAAGGTTTGAAAGCATATGATTAATGGCGTTATTAGTGAGTTTTGCAGGATTAATTTCATCAACATAATACATATTTAACTCTTTAAATAGTGTTGTATAAATATCTATTTGTTTTGCTATTTCAAAAAAATCAGATTGAAATCCAACAAAAATAAACATAAAAACACCTACAAAAAATCCAATAAATACTTTTTTAATTTTATTCATTTTTAATAATTTTATTTAAAAATTTAGTGCTAATTTTCTTTATTGAAAACTCTAAATCTTCATATTTCAATTCTTCTTTTGCACTATAAATAAACATAAAAATATAGTGTTCTTTCAAATTATTAGAAAAAAGATGCTTGTTTTTTCTATATACTTCACGCATAACTCTTTTAATTCTATTTCTGTGTACCGCTAATTTAACAGAGCGTTTTGGTACGGTAAAACCAACTTTTATAGGAAATTCTGATTGATGTTTCTTTTTTAAATAAATCAACTGTATAGGAAATGAATTTAACCGATTTCCCTCAGCAAATAATTGCTCTATTGCCTTTTTACTTTTTAATTTTTCTTCTTTTCCTAAGGTATATCTCATTATTGCAAATGTAATGAATAAAAGATTTTAATTTTTAAAATTAAAAGGACTATAATTACTAAATTTGTAAACCATTAAAATAAAATAGCAAATGTCACAAGATTTATTTCAAGCTCCAGATTATTATCAATTAGATGAATTGTTAACTGAAGAGCATATATTAGTACGAGATGCAGCAAGAGAATGGGTAAAAAAAGAGGTTTCTCCAATTATAGAGCAAGCCGCTCAAGATGCAAAATTTCCAACTTCTATAGTTTCAGGTTTAGCTGAAATTGGTGCTTTTGGGCCTTATATTCCTGAAGAATATGGCGGTGCTGGTTTAGACCAAATATCGTATGGGTTAATTATGCAGGAAATTGAACGTGGAGATTCTGGTGTTCGTTCTACTGCCTCTGTGCAATCTTCATTGGTAATGTATCCTATTTGGAAATATGGCAATGAAGAACAACGAAAAAAATATTTACCAAAATTAGCAAGTGGTGAGTTTTTAGGTTGCTTTGGATTAACAGAACCCGATCACGGTTCAAATCCAGGAGGTATGGTTACCAATATTAAAGATATGGGTGATTATTACTTGTTGAATGGCGCAAAAATGTGGATTTCAAATGCTCCTTTTGCTGATATTGCTGTTGTTTGGGCTAAAAATGAAGATGGACGAATTAAAGGACTAATTGTTGAACGTGGTATGGAAGGTTTTTCAACTCCTGAAACTCATAATAAATGGAGTTTAAGAGCTTCTTCTACGGGAGAATTAATTTTTGATAATGTGAAAATTCCCAAAGAAAATATCTTACCTAATAAAGATGGTTTAGGCGCTCCTCTTGGATGTTTAGATTCTGCTCGTTACGGTATTGCTTGGGGAGCTATTGGTGCAGCAATGGATTGTTATGATACAGCTTTGAGATATGCCAAAGAACGTATTCAGTTTGGAAAACCTATTGCAAGTTTTCAATTACAACAAAAAAAATTAGCCGAAATGATTACAGAAATTACTAAGGCTCAATTATTAACTTGGCGTTTAGGAACACTAAAAAATGACGGTAGAGCAACTGCGGCACAAATTTCTATGGCAAAAAGAAACAATGTTGAAATGGCTTTAAAAATAGCTCGTGAAGCTCGTCAAGTACTGGGAGCTATGGGTATTACGGGTGAATATTCTATTATGCGTCATATGATGAACTTAGAAAGTGTTATCACTTATGAAGGAACACACGATATTCATTTGTTAATTACAGGAATGGATATTACAGGAATTCCTGCTTTTAAATAAAATTCACTTAGGCTTTATTAATCTAAAAAGAGGTTTCAATTATTTTGAAACCTCTTTTTAGATTATCATTCTATAAATATTTATAGTCTTAATTTCTTTATTGTATTACTAATTTCTTTGTTGCTTTTCCTAAATCTGTATTTATAGTTACCAAATAAATACCTGTTTTTATAGCGTTTGTATTAATTGTATGTTTATTATTAGTTATTGTTTTTACATCTTCAACATACACTTTTTGTCCAAACATATTTGAAATTGTAACAGTAAACTCATAAATATCATTTGGCATTTTTAGCGTAATTTCTCCTGATGAAACCGGATTTGGGTATAATTGAAATGTATTTAATATTTCATCTTCAATACCTAACGTTGTGTCTACAATATTAACGGTGTAATCTTCAACCTCTCCATAAGAAAATGTGTTTTCACACGGATCAGTTATATTACTTCCTGCCCCACCGTAATATTTCATTATAACTCTCATTCTAGTAGTTCCTAATACTGCTGTTCCAGGTATAGTGAAATTTGGACTTACTACTGGAGTTGTTGTAGAGGAGGGGTCATCAAAAACCATTTCGGAAACATCAAAAGTTCCATCCTTGTTAAAATCTATCCAAACGGCAACAGCTTCAGTATAGGATGTTCCAGTCCAGTTTTTAGTAACTGAAATTGTATTATTTGTAGAATTTAAATTCAAATCTGGAAAAATAACGGAGCTTGTATAATCTGAATATCCAGAAGTTGTTGATGCTAAAGAATTATTGTCTATTCCACCTAACTGAACATTGCTAATAAATTCATCTACAATACTATTCCCTGCAGCAGCACAATAATTAACTGCTAAGGTTGTAAATGTTGTTGAAGTACTATAATTGGATGTACTGGAATTACATATACTTCTAACTTGATATTCATAAGTAGTTGAAGCGGTTAATCCTGTTAAATCCAATGAGTTTGTTACTGATGATGTGTTTATCCAAGTTGAAGATCCACTAACTCGGTATTGAATGTCGTAAGAACTCACTCCTGCATCATCCCAACCTATGGTTGCTGTTGTATTCGTAATACTTGAAGTAACAAAATTTATTGGAGTAGTTGCTGTAACAGGTGTTAATAAAACATCTGCTAAAACAATTGTTTGTAAATCTGTTATTGTTTGATTTGTTAACGTATAAGGTTGATAACAATCTGCTTCATATAAAATATCATAGGTTCCTGCTTTTATTGGTCTATAATAATCTCCTATTGGTAATTCTGTTTCAACCCAAGAATTTCTACTATTTACTTGATCATCTCTTCCTACAATTGTTATTTTAGCTTTTATTGGGTTTCCTGTAGAAGCATCTTTAACTAACCCTGTAAAACCGTAAATTCCCTCTTTAAAAAAATCTATTAAGGCATCTCTATTGTAATTCCAATGATTTTGGATTTCAGCCTCTGGAATTAATTTAACGTCACTCAATTCAATTGTAAGCTCTCTTACATGTTTATCATAATTCATATAATCTTGACGTCCTCCGGCAACTCTATACCAAGTTGCTCCATGAGTTATACCATTATTTAAATAAGTCATATATCCAGAAGGGCTATCAAGTTGAGCATTTGTAGCATATTCCCGACTTATAAATTGATACCAGTCATCATCAGCATGGTAACCTTCAGCAGCAGTCCAAGTATCCCAAGGGTAATTAACTACTACTGCACCTCCATGAAAATTTGCTCCAATTACAAAATGATAACTATCTGCCATTGACATAAAAGCCAATGTTTCAACCTGATAGGCATTACCATCAGGATTAGGTCCGTCTTTTGGATCTGGATAATTTCTATTTAAATCAATTGCATTTGCATTTGCTCTACGTGCTCCACTAACTGTTGTGTACGTAGCTGAACCGTAAAAAGTACCATCAGGGTTAGCCATTGGGTTAATCCATATTTCAGAATTATCTACCAAATTTTTTATTTCGGTATGTCTTGGGTTTGCTACATCATTATATGCGGTAATAAGAAAATCTATTAAAGAAAGCATCATTGGATACCCTGCTATTTCATCGCCATGCATAGAAGATGTTAATAATAATCGTGGTTCTTGTTCGTGCGTACCAACATTATCTGATAATTTTATAAAAAGTAAATCTTTCCCATTAACTGATTGACCTATATTTACCAATTGTGCAATTGTAGGATTATCATTTGCAAAATCTGCCATTTGTTGTGCGTAATCTGCATACGTTGGATAGGCGTTTAATGGGAATGTTAATGTATACGCTGTAGCTTTAGCGTTCACATTATTTTTGGTATCATACATTTTAACCTTTTTGGGCTCATTTAATTTTTTATTAACCGTAAAAGGTAAATTGAATTCTAAAAATTTATTAAAATTCTTTTTATTTGCTATAGCATTTATTGTTAAAGGATTATTTCTGTTTTGTCCGTGGTCAAAAGAAATAATTGAGGAAAGCTTTTTTACTTCATGTATATTATTGGCTGTGAAAGTAAAGGCTAGTTCACCTCTCTTTTTTAAATATTTATCTGCTAGGTCTTTATTTGTTTGTGCATTTGCAAAAAATAAAGCACAAAAAAAAGCTGCAAATAGTAATTTTATTTTCATTGAGCTAGTTTGTTATAAATTTCTAATTTAATTATTTTTGTACAATTATTTTTTTTGTGATTTGACCAGTGGTTGTATTAATTTGTACTATATACATTCCTGAAGTAGCATTATTAATTGGTAATGAAATAAACCTTTCATTTAAATTTGTTTTCCAAGTTTGTATTTCCTGTCCAAGATAATTAAATATACTTATATTGAGTATTTCAGTATCAACAATTTTCTTTATTTGTATTTCAGAAATAGCATTATTCATAAAAATGTGAATACCTTCTTCCAAGGCTATTTCTTCTAGTGTTTTTAACCGTGGTTGGAATGTTAGTACAAACCTATCTTCATATTCTCCTGCTTTTAAATTGATTTCAAAAGGCTGATTTGTAATATTATATGTTTCACCAGTAAAATTATCTTTAATATAAATTGAAGTGTTTTCTGTTACATTTACAAATTCATCAACATTAATATTTACTACACCATCTTCTTTTAACTGAATTCCCAATGGAATTTCTTTATCTAAACTAAGTTTATTCGTTGCCTGGATAACATATTTTTTTGAATCTATAGTCCAATACATATCATTACTCAGTAAATCATATATTTCTCCATCGAATCCCCAATCTACACCATCAGTTGCTCTATCATCTATGGTAAGCAATAATTGCCTATGTCCATTTCCTCCTACATTAAATCCAATTCTAAATTTTTGTCGCATATCAGAATCTGCTGTTATTTTGGAAGCTGTTTTTGTAGATTTTGCAGTCTTCATAAAAATTGAGTTAGTAACATCTTCCGTTTGAAAAGCTCGTTGTCCATTATTAAAAACAATGCTTTTTGCTCCCGATGTTGCATTACCTTGTACAAAAAATCCTTGTCCTACAGCAACATATCTAGCTGGTGTTTTTGGTGAAGTAGGAGCTGTTTGGTTTACATCAGGATCTGCAGTTGTTGCTACACCTCCTGATAAATTATAAGCTCCATATCCTGCTTGATAATCTTTTAAATTGTGTGTATTTCCTCCATAATGTTCCCAAAAATAGAGCGTTCCTGTAATGCTTCCTGCATTATCTGCTATAAATTGATTTGCATCTAAAGCAGATGGATATGGGTTTCCTACTAAGTAATCATTATTGTCGTTTACCGTTAAGGTAATAGTACCATTATTTGGTTTGCCAACAAATACATAATTTTGGTCTGCTGCAGATCCTGTTCCTTTCATTAAAAATCCTTCTCCTGCTTTTAAGGTTCCTGTACTACCTATTTGTACCCATTTACTATAATCATCAAATAAGTCATTAACATATTTGTATATCCAATATTCAGCAATTTGAATTGGTGGCCCCACAGCTCCATTATACCCTCCTACAAATGAAATGTTAACAGGGTTACTAGCATTTGTACCATCTTTTAAAACATCTGCAACGGTATACGTTTTAGCAACAAAATCTGAAACTACTGGTGAAGACCAATCATTATAACGGTATAAATTACCTACTCCTTGTTGGTCTCGTTCTAAATAACCTGTACTTGCAGCATCTAAATCACTACCTGTAGTTTGTATTAACTGAGATTCTCCATCTAAATCTATAACTCCATCTATTAATAAATAATGAGATACTGTTAAAGAATTATCTGCATTAACAGAAAGTTCATTCGCATTGTTTTTTAATCCTAATACTGTTACATCTCTGATAATATTAACATTGTTATTGGTTTCTACAATATTCCAAGTTATTTTGGAACCATCAACAATTGAATTCTCATTAGGTAAGGTTTGGACTGAATTATTCAACCAAGTAGCAGCAGTATCCCAACTTCCATTAGCTGTACTTTCGTATGGAAGAGGTGCTGTTTGATAATCTACGGTATCTAAATTTCTTAAAGCTCCTTGATTTTTATTTCCTGAATCATCTATTGTATTTGTATAAGCATAAGCAGACATTGGGTAATATCCAGCCAAATTTGCCCAAGGAATTGAAGCTACTTCATTTTTAGTAATAGTTTGTGGAATAATTGTTCCGTTTATAAAACTAGCATTATCTTCTATTTCTTGGTTCATAATATAACGCAACTGATTTACTGATAAAGCTACATCCCAAATTCTAACTTCATCTATATTACCTTCAAAAAATGCTGTTGGTGTATTTTTACCTGCAGCAGCAATATAAAAAGATTGCGAGGTGTTAACTGGATCTGTTAAAGATGAAACAGATGTATCTAAAACTCCATCAATATATAAATTTGCCGTTCCTCCGCTATAGATAATAGCTACGTGATGCCACTCATCCTGTGGAATTACCGTAGTTGACGTAATGGTGTGTGTACTACCGTTTTTCCAAACTACTTCAAACTGATTAGAAGAGTTAATTTTAAAATCATATCCTTCTGTAAAAGGATTATCTCTTTTAGAAACAATAGAGGTATTGGTTGATCCCGCTCCTCTTTTTACCCATGCAGAAATGGTGAATTGCGATGGATTTACATCCAACGCATCTTCCATATCTATATAATCTTGAATACCATCAAAATTAATAGAACGCACTACTCGTGTTTCAGGTGCATAGCCAAAAGTAATATATTTAATGCCATCAAAATCATATTCGGTTTCTAAATTACTTCCTACTTCTGTCATTATTCTATAATCGGCTGTAGGACTAAAAACTCCTGTATCAGAAATAAACATAAAGTAACTTCCTGGAGGAGAAATATTACGCACTGCACTTGTAGGAATTGAAATTTTTACTGAAGGAATATCTCCTCCATGTTCTGTTACTTTCCAAACCCTTTCCATTCCAGTAAACGTAACAGGAGTAGATAAACCTGATATTCCCGCACTCATATCAACATTTATAACATTAGGTGCGTTATCTAAATTCCCATTATTATTCCCCCAAGTTAAAAACTCTTTATCATTAAAAGTGGTAGGATTGTTGCTAATGTTTTGGTTGTTTGTGGTGTAAATATCTGTTAAACCCATGGTAACCAAACCTCTTATTTGACCTGTACCATCAAATGCACTATTCACACTTTTAGATTGTTTTTGATTTAATGCTGAATCATCATCTCTACCTATTCCCGCTATATCATAATTATAGCCCGCATTGGCAGATTGATCCCAAATAACATTTCCTGCAGAATCTACATAATCTTGTGTTGTGCCATTTACACCCAACGTAATACCATATTTAATAGCTAAATACGATTGAATTTTATTTCTTTCATCTGTTAAACTTGCATCTGTTTTTCTAGAGGAGTAAGTAATAATTTCAACAATTCGAGCATCTGTACTTGCTTCCCAACCTTCACTTCTTCCTATCCAATATCTTGAATCGTTTACATTTGAAAAATCTGCAACGTCATTTTGAGTAGTTTCAATATTCGTAGCGTTATAGTATAACTCTTGTTGTGTTAATCCTGTATTATTTCTAGCGTTTATTATTCCTACATTGTCGTATGAAGCTCCTCCTGTTTCTGCAACTCCATAACCGTTTTCTGTTCCTCCACTTCCGTCTTCCGAAGTAGTTCCAATAGCATACGAAATAACTTCACTATCAAAACGTATCGAATATGCTCCAAAACCTATACCTGTTGCATCTGTTTGATTGGAGGAAATATCTTCATCTCCACAAAAAACATCCATACTTCCAAAGGTTGAATTAACGGTAGTATCTGGTATTAGTACCACAAACATATCTTGCGTATACAAACCACTAGTTCCTTCTAAAAATTGAGTTGTGGTGTCATCATATGAGAAATCACTATCAATCGCAACTGGATTGTAACTATTATCAAAATCTACTACAGGGTTGAAGTTTACATTATATGCTGCATCATCTCTGTAAGTAGGTTCTTGGCCAGCAGTATTAACAGTTGCATCAGCACCTCTAGCTTGGTCTGACCAAAGGGAAACACTTTGGCCATTGGTATATCCTAACCCAGATGTTGATTTAAGCCATAAATACAATCCATTAGTTACACCTCCTGGACCTGCAGCTAAAGGAGCTAATCCATTTCCTGCAATAGTAAATGTAAAAGGATCTTCATCTGAATCATTATTTGAGATAGTTACAACATCTGTAAAAGCACCTACTGTAACAGGAGAGAACGTAATCGTGAAGGTTGTAAAGTTTCCAGAAGTTATAGTTGTTGTTGCTGGTTGTATTGTAACTGTAAAAATAGTTCCTGTAGCTAATGTCACAGTGGTTCCAATGGTTAAATCTGCATCCCCTATATTTTCTATGGTGAATATTTTACTGACAGAATTTCCTGTGTCTACATCACCAAAATTAGTATTATTAGAAGCTGAAGTTGTAAGATCTCCATCTGGTATATTATTTGCATTTCCTAAAACTTGTATTTCAGGTGCAGGTGCAGGAGATGTAACATCTACCGTATAATCTTCTACCTCTCCATCAAAACCTGTTTCACAACTGGTTGGATCTGAATTGTACTTTGCAGAAACTCTCATTCTTGTTGAGCCGAGTGTTGCCCCTGTTGGTACAGTAATGGATAACGGACTAAGTGATGTTGCACCATCAGAAACATCAGTTGCATACCCCATATCATAAGTTTCGCCAGCATCATCAAAATCACCATCTTGATTCCAATCAATCCATACGAATGCATAAATGGTATAATCTCCGTCTGTATTTACATTTACAGTTAAATTATAAGATGACCCTTGTATTACCGATGTAGAAATTGCTGTAAAATCTTCATATCCAACATCTTTCAACGGGCCATCAGCATTATTAATAGTGTTAAATGAAACCAATGTAACCCCTGTCTCATAAGTTGTCGTACCACTTGAAGCGCAATAATCAACTCCAGATCCTTCAACATCAAACGTATAAGGGTCTTCGTTAGAATCTGTGTTATTTATAGTTATTGTTGATGTTTGAGTACTTACTGTGCTAGGATCAAAAGTAACATCAAAGGTAACAGAATTACCACTAGCTATTGTTACAGGTAAAGTTATATTACTTACAACAAATAAAGCGTTGCTACTTGTTATTGAAGAAACATCTAAATCGGATGTACCAACATTTTCAATTGTAAATGTTTTTGTAATTGTCCCATTTAAATAATATACACTTCCAAAATCAGTATCGTCAGATGCTGATATTGCTGTATTACCATCTGGTATATTAGTTCCATTACCAACTACGTTTATTTCTGGTCCAGAATAAGTAACTGTTAACGATACATTATCAATTGCCATATCACTTCTGTAAGAGCTACCTGTAGTGCCTTTGAATCTTATATATATTGTTTCCCCAATATATGCTGTTAAATCTAATGTAACTTGTGACCAATCATCACTACTGCTTGTTTGTACTTCTCCTGTTTGAGACCATAAATTGGTTGGGTAGGTAGATCCTCCATCTGTACTTATCTCTACGTCTAGAGTTCCCATACCAGATCCATACATATGGTAGTAAAAAACAAAGGTAGGGTTTGTTATACCAGCTAAATCAAAGGATGGACTTACAAAATAAGCAACTTTAGATGGATAGTTTGGATCTGAAGATTCTGTATACATGTAATAAGACCCACTTGCCCCTGTTGATGGACCGGTGTTAGAGGATGGCGTACCTCCCGCATCTCTTGTCCAATCAAAATCATCACCTCCTGCTTGACTCCAACCACTAAGGTCTGATTCAAAATCTGCAGTATGAATAACTGTTTGTGAAAAAAAGTTTAATGAAACTAAAAAAGTTATACCAAAAAGTATTTTACTGAGGTTTAGGGGTTTAAAATACATATGTCGTTCATTTAATGGGATTTACAAAAATAGTGAAAAAATATTAAAAATCAACATTCTTTCAATAACTAATAGACAAATAGCGTGTTTTTATTAATAATTTACCTGTAATTACCCTTGTTTTTAAAAATGAGCTTAAATACTAAGTAAAAATGAAAATGAAAAATTTCTTCCTGGAGAACTAATTGAGGAGGCAAATTCTTTGTAGTGTATATCAAAAATATTATCAATATTTACATAACATGTTAAATCTGAATTTACTTTATAGTTGGCTCCAAAATTAAAGGTATTCCAACTAGGGTTTCCAAAATAACTATTGGTAGCATCAATAAATGGCGTTTGTTCAATATTATCTTTTCCTTCAATTAAATTGTAATCTTTTAGTCGTTTTTCTGTATTAAATTTCCAATTTAAACTAGCTTGTAAACGCTCTTTTTTTAAGCCAATTTCAAATAAACCAAACAAAGGTGGAATTGAAGATAAAGGTAGTTTGGTGTCATACGCTTTTCCTTTAGTATAAGTAACAGATCCTCTAGTGAACCAAAGAGAATTTAAATTTCCTCTAAAACTAAAAGTGCTTCCAATTATATAGGCATTATCTTTATTAATATTGGCTACTACATTCCCTTCTTCATCATCGTACATAATTGTTTCCGAATTATTTATGCTGAAATAATCTCTTGTAATATAATTATTTAAAAGTGTATAATAAATATCTAGCCCTATTTGAAATGTTTTATTATTAAAATATTTTAAGGCACTTGTTTCAAAGCTATAAATATATTCAGGTTTTAAATATATATTTGGTATGGTTACATCTCCAGATTTTTCTCTAATTTTCCCTATATCATCAATATTTGGTGATCGAAACCCAGATGCTATTACACTATTTAATTGCCAATTAGTTGTTGGTTTATACACATAACCAATTGTTGCTGTAACTGCTGAGTTATTTAACGATATATTAAAATTTGGCAATGTTATAAATGTATCATCAATCCATTTTGCGCTTAAATAAGTGTTTACAAGTCTAATTCCCGTATTTAATGTTGCTTTTTTATTAATATCCTGTCTGTAATTTACATAAGAAGCAAAGCTAGTATAGGTGCTTCCTCCATCTGGGTATCTTGATTGCGCTTTAAAATCATCACTAAAACCAATAATTGTATTGCCAACCACATTTAAGGTTTTTCCGTAAGCATTAGAATTTACTTTATTGTGAGTCCCTTCAAAACCGTACGATAAAATTCTATTATTTTCTTTTGTTAACGGCACAAAAAAGTCTCCATTTAAACTCCAAACGTCAACTTCTTCATTTCTATAAAATCGGTTTAAACTTGTGAATTTTCGTTGTACTCTAGATTCTTTAATGTTTTGAAACGCAGCTGTAATTGTTCCTTTTTGAATCCACTTTTTATTGGGGTTTATTTTAAGTTGTGATGAAATTAACAACCTTTTTTGTGGTCCATAATACCATTCAGCAAATTTTAAATTACCATCAGAAGATTCATTTAATTTATCAAATCTATTAATATTAGAAGATTCTGAGTATTGGAAATTAAATATTAATTCGCTTTTTGTTGAAAAAGGTATCGCAATTTTTTGAAGTATATCTGTTTGCTTATATCCCGTATTTTTTTGAATATTATTATTTGAATTTAGTACGGGAATTGCATTGTAATAACTATTTGTATTATTTGAATACTCAACTACTTTTCCCCAATTATTAAATCCATGATTTCGTGTTTTTCCCATTCTTAAATCTCCAAATTTACTATGAGAAATACTGGTATAAGATGCCCACTTTTTGTTTCTTATTTCAACGTTTGCTTCGTTAGTAAATTCACTATTCACCGAACTAAAACGAGAATAAAAAGAAGTGTTTATTTGTTTTTTACTACTGGTTTTTGGTATTTTAGTAAAATAATGGATTACACCCCCTAAAGCATCTGATCCATAGATTACAGATGAAGGGCCAAAAATAACTTCAACTCTATCAATAATATTTGGTGAAATAGTAATTGAATTTTGCAAGTGTCCTGCTCTATAAATAGCATTATTCATTCTAACACCATCAACCACTAACAATACTCTATTTGCTTCCATTCCCCTCAAAACAGGACTACCACCACCAAATTGTGTTTTTTGAACTTTAATTCCTGGTAAGTTTGCTAGTAAATCAGCTGTTGTTTGTGGAGCTAGTTTTTTTATTTCTTCTCTTGAGGCTACTACTATTTGTTCTGCTATTCTACTTCTTGTTTCTTCTCCTTTTGAAGCTGATAAAACTATTTCGTTTAGCTGCTCAGATTTTTTAGTTAAATATACTACAAAACCAATTTTACTAAGCTCTTTTTTTAAAATTTCATATTCATAACAAGATAAATGGTTGAATGAAATTATATCAGAAGGGTTGAAAATTGATAAATCTGCAATACCTTTTTTGTTGGTATACACAATTTTGTTTTTTGAATCGTTATAAATGGTAACATTTTCAATTGGAAAGTTTGTTGCTCTATCCAATACTTTAACTTGTTGACCTTTTACAGAAACTGTTATAAAAAAAAGAAAAAATACCACTAAAATCCTCATAATTAACTAAATACAGCTTTTAAAATTGTTAAAGATTTTGGTTTTTTAAAGCCTCCCAAATGTAATTCAAAATATTGAATTAAAATAGACAAAACTGCTTGTCTGTTAGTGGCGCTAAAATCAATTGTATGTAACACATCAAAATTTATGCCCAACAGCTTTTTAAATTGTATTAAATTATTTCCTGAGACTAAATTTCCTTTGTTAAAATTAGTGAAATTACCTTCTAATAAATCAAAATAAATTTTATTGCTTAGATTCGTTTCAGGATAAAAACCAAGAAATTTTGTTAAATTTAGTAAAAACAGTAAATGAAAATTTGAAACATTGTCATGCGTGTCTAACCACAAAAATGAAGTTTCTAAATATTTATATAGTGTGCTATTTTGTTCTTCTTCACGAATTGCATAATATATTATTTCAGCTAAAAATAATGCAATAGTTTGTTTTTTTATATCTGTGTATATTGAATTATAAAAATGCAATATCTCTATATCTCTAATAAAATTTAAACTCCCTTTACTATTGTGATTAACCGTTAAATTAAGTTGCATTAAAGGCTGGAAATAGGCTGGTTTTATTTTGGCTTTTCTAGATTTCAAAACCCCTTTAAGTAAATATGTTTTGATACCACAATTTTTTGTGTAACAAGTTACTATTAAACTTGTATCTCCATATTTTATAGATTTAATTACTATTGCTTTTGTGGTTTCAATCATTTAATTGATAATAGCAATTTTAGCTACAGTGGTTTCTAGATTATCTTTAGTAATTAATAGCACAATATAAATTCCAGATGCTACTTTACGACCTGCTAAATTGGTTTTATTCCAAACTACTTTACCTCCAAATAATTCTTGTCCGCTTTTTGTATTGGTTTCATACACTAAGTTTCCTGCAGTATCTAAAATTTTTATGTTAGTATTATTTGGGAGATGAGTTCCGTTTCTACCGTCAATTGTAATAAATTCATTATTCTTTGTTGAAGGGTTTGGATAAGCATAAATTTCAGGTAAATTCTCTCCGTAAGATGACACATTGCTGTTAAAAGCTACAATTCCTTTATCTGTAGCAAAATAAACTTTCCCTGAGCTATTATCAATAGCTATTTTTAGAATATTATTAGACGGTAATGGAGAATTATCTTTGTTGAAATTTTGTAGTGTTATTGTGCCATTAGGACTTGTTTGTACGGTTCCTCCCGTTTCTGTACCAAACCATTTATTATCTGCTCCATCAACAGCAATAGTATTAATTGGTTGGTCTCCCAACAACTTTTTAGGAATACCATCATCTAGTATAATAATAGGTTCTGCTTCAACAATAGTTGAGTTAAATATATTTGCCGCATTATAATATACTACCAATCCTTTTTTGGTACCTATCCATATTCTGTTTTTTCCGTCTGCTTTAACTGTTTTTACATTTAAATCAGGTAAAGCCCCTTTTGTTTGTTCAGTTGTAAGTGCTCTTTTTTTATCTCCATTTTCATTAAAAACCAAAACCCCATTACGCCTAGACCCAATCCAAATATTATTGGTTTTATCAATTATCAATTCATTAAGCCCAAGGGCAGGGTTTGAAATTACTGAACTCATATCAAAACTAAACCAATTACCTTCTTTACTGTATTTTTTTACTCTATCATCAACCCAGGCATTGGCTATCCACAAATTTCCTTCCTTATCAAAAGCAGCCCCATTGATTCGAATACTAATATAATTTGGATTTGAAATAACTAATTTTTCTAACCCGCTATTAATATGGTTCCAATGTGTTGTAATTATATCATCCTCAACAATTAACATTCCTCCTCCCCAAGAACTTAAATAAACTTTATTGTTATTTAATGGATCAAAAGTTATATTCACCAAATCTCTGACGTTATAATTTGTATTATAAGGAGTATTAATCCAGTTTTCTCCATTAAAATGACTGTATCCAAATTTTTTTCCTAACGGTTTATACGACGAGGTATAACTGCCATACACTACCCACAAATTATTATCATTAACAGCAATTGAAAAAGGAGAGTTTGAAACAGGTCCTTCTGGGTGAATTTCTTCAAAATTTGAAATATTTTGAAGATTACTTTTTAAAATTCCAAATTCTTGAGTGCCTAAATACAATATATTATCTTCAACAATTGCCGTATTTAAATTATAAAAATAGGTGTTTGATGCATTTGCTGTATAATTTACTACCTCAAAATTATTTAAATCATTAACATACACACTCCTTTGTGTAGTTATTGTTAAATAATCTAGAGATGATTTTAAGCTTTTTATAGGCTGAGAATATGTTTTTTGTAGTAAAAGTGTGTTATTCTCTATTTTATATAAATTACGATTATTAGAGGTGAATAGCTGATTATTAAACACTTCAATAGATGAAAAATCACCTAAAAAAAATTGTTCCCAATTATTGAAATCTATAAGATTATCACTTGTAACATCAGCTGAAAAAACACCTTTTTCTGTGGCTGCATATATTATATCCTGAAAAATTTTAATTTCATTAATTTTGATTTCAGAAGACTGATTTCCTATAAAATAAGTATCTCCAAATTGTAAATTTTCAATATCATAAACTACAATTGCAAAGGATGTTGATAAATACAGTTTATTACCATACGCTGTAATATTATTAATTTCTTTATTTCCTGAATAACTAAAATTTACAATGTCTTTTGCTATGCTAATATTTCCTTTATTATCAATTATTTCAAGCATTCCTGTTTCATACCCTATAATAATTTTGTCAAAAGTTTCACTGTAATACAAACTGGTAGTAACATCACCTGAAAGTCCGTTAACTGAAGATATTTTAGCAACTTCATTAGAAGTTGTATTATATGTAAAAATAGCATTATCTACAATTGCATATATTATATTTTCAACTTTGATAAAATCTTTAACATTATTATAAGAATAAAAATCTTCCCAACGGTTAGAATAGTCAATCTGTGACAGTATAATATTGGTAAAAAGAAATATAAATATTTGAGTTGCTTTTTTCATATTATTAACATTCAAATATATTTATTAAAAACGGATTAAAGAAAGTTATAGTAGTAATTAAAACTTAGCTCAAAAAAAAACCTTGAACATCGTATTTCGAATTACAATGTTCAAGGAATAAATAAATCAACCCCAAAGACTTATTTAATGTTTTTAATGTATCGTGCCAAAACCCCTCTTGACATTAATACAAAACAAATATACGCTTGAAAACGATAACTTTTTTAATAAATAAACAAATGAAGTTAAAAAATGTATAAATGGTGTGATTTTTATTATAAATGGATTTTTGATGAATCTGAAATTTACACAATTAAAGGTTGGTATACACTTTAGATGTTAATATCCTCAACAGATTTAAAATCCCATATAATTCCTTTCTTCTTATAAATCACTTTTTTTATAAAATCTTCATTATTAAATTTTATCATTCTTATATATATGGTTTCTTTAATATTTTGGCAAACACTGCCTAAACCTATAAACTTAAGTGAATTAGAAGAGTTATTAATATCTTTTAATATTTCAGAATCTGATGGTATAGAAAATTTTAATATGGACATTTTGTTAACTGTAATAGAAAATTATACTACCAATTTAGTTAACTTAAAATCAACTTTTGTTTAAAATTTGCTATTTAAACAAAAGGATGTATAAATGGTGCGTTTATTTTAATAAATGGTTTTCTTATTAAGATATTGGAAAGCTAATTGACACTAAAGTTCCTGTTTTTTCTCCAGAAGAAATATCCTTAGTTTCAATATGAACATCTTTATTTTTGTATAAAATTCTAATTCTATTTTCAGTAGCGCTTGCACCAAAAAATTTACGCCTTTCAGATAAAGGGGTTATTGTTTTTGTTTTATTAATTCCTATACCATTATCTAATATAGTACACAAAACATTATTTTGAACTTTTTTTACTGTCAACTCAATTGTTTTTTCTCCCTTTTTTTTCATAATACCATGCCAAATTGAATTTTCTATAAATGGTTGTAAAAACAACGGAGGTACCTTTATTTTGTCTAAATTTAGATTTTTATCTATGTTCACTATATAATTAAAGCCTCCTGTAACACGCATTTGTTCAAGTTTAACATATAATGCTAAAATACCTAACTCATCTGAAAGTGTGGATGTAGTACTTGATGAACTATTTAATATAACACGTATTAACTTAGAGAATTTAGTTATATAATCTGATGCCTTTTCTACTTCATTTTTTATTACAAAATTATTAATAGAGTTTAATGAATTAAATAGAAAATGAGGATTCATTTGACTTTGTAATGCCGTCATTTTAAGCTCTTCCATCTCCTTTAATTTTACTGCCAACCTTACCTCTGCATTTTTGCTTTTTTGTTCAATTCTTTTAATTATAAAACCAAGTATCACAGAAAATATTATACACTGTAGTATTGCTCCTAAATACACAAAAAACATAGGCTGAACACCTAAATCTGTAAAAAATTCTAACCCTGTAAAGACTTCAATAAAGCTAATATTTGCTAAAACAACATAAATTAACGATCCAAAAATAAAATATCGTGCAGAGTTATCATCAATCCTAGTATATATTATATAGTATGAAATTAATGTAAAAACTGTTAAAAGGGGCGCTACAATAGTAAAAGCTTTAATTTGGAAATCATAACCAAAGAAGAATTGAATTGAAACAAAAATAACTGCAAGTGCTAGCAGGACTTTTATTTCAATTTCAAAATATTTATCCCATCTTAGTAAATGAGTTCTTGTATCCAACAAATCTCTCGCAAATTCTACATAGGCTGCATATGCTAAAAATTGGATTGAAAAGTTTAAATAAAGATAAATTTCTTTAAAATTTACAGAAACAATATCTTGTAAAAAATAGATGCTTAACGCTAATAAATACAAACTGTAGTATAAATACAGTTTACTTCTATTTTGAAAAAAAATTAAAAAATGGTACACGAATAAAACGAAAAGACCTCCTCTTATCCACGAAAATATTTCAGAATGAAAATCTAAAAGCATTATTTATCCAGATATAATTTTTTAAATAATTCGGCCTTTCTATTTCTACTTATACTGGCTGTTAAGCCATTTGTCATAATAAGTTCTCCGCCTAATCCTTTTAAATATTCTTTGATGTGATTTAGGTTTATTAAATACGAATTATGAACTCTAAAAAATTCTGAAAATTGAAATTTCTTTTCTACTTCTTTTAATGTTTTAGAAACCAATATTTGTTGTTCAGATTTTAAGAAAATTGTGGTATAGCTTTTGTCAGATTTCAGCATTATAACATCATCTTTATCTAAAAGATAAACTTTACCATCGGCAGAAATATTAATTTTATCATGATTATTGTCATTCAAATTATTTAACAATAATTGTAATTTATTTTCTAGTAAATCTCCTTTTTTAGATTTTTTAATTTTATCCATTGAAGCAAGCAATTCATCTTTATCAACAGGTTTTAATAAATAATCAATAGCCGATACTTTTATGGCTTTAAGTGCAAACTCATCATGTGCTGTAGTGAAAATTAAATTAAAATCTCTATTATCTACCTTTTCAATCATCGTAAAACCATCCATTTCAGGCATTTGAATGTCTAAAAATACAACATCCGGTTTTTGCTCATTAATAATTTTAATGGCTTCAATAGGAGAATTACATGTAGTAACCTCTACATTATCTATATAATTATTTAATTTCCATTCAAGGGCTTCTAAAGCATCCTTCTCATCGTCAACTAGTAATATTTGTAGCATATTCTTAGGGCAGACATTTAGTTAATTAAATTGCAAGATACAACATTTGTTTTTGAACTTAAAAAATTTAATCCTTAATTTTAATTTTTCGATTTATTTCATTTCCTTGTTCATCAATAGTTGTTATTAAATATTCTCCTGTTTTTGGTTGAATTTCAATTTCGTGAATATTTTGAGTAATGCCTATAAATTGTTTATTTAAATACCAAAAAACTTTTATGCTATAGTTTGAGTGTACTAACTTTAGTATGAAACTGTTTTTGTTACCTTTAAAATCCTTTGTAAAATATATTATTTCATTATCTTTTGGAGTTATAAAATCCATAGGGTTCTTGTTATCGATTAAACAATCTTTTCTAAAATTGGGTATTTTTTTATAAAAAGGATGGTGTTTTTGGTAATAAAATTCTTGCAAAGGAGGTAATACAAACCAACTTTTATGAACTATATTTGACTGTTTTTCACATGAAGTGTTTACCTGAAATTCTTTATTTTTATCTAAATGAACTAAAACATGGTAGGGGCAAGGAGCCGTTTTTAAACCTGCACGTTGCACAAAAACACTGTCTTTAACCTCACAAATATCACTAGCTCTATAACCACTTTTACTACAAATAGGTATTTTAACCAATTCATCAAAAGGAGGTTCAAACCAATTACTATTAGGTAGTATGTTAAAAACATCAAACAATATTGGTGCTGCTGTAGAAATACCTACTAACCCCGGCCTTCCTTCTCCATCAGCATTTCCAACCCAAACACCAACAGTATAATCTTTTGTGGTTCCTATTGCCCAAGCGTCTCTAAACCCAAAACTCGTTCCGGTTTTCCAAGCTATTTTATTTGAGTTATTAAAAAATCGCCAATTCTGTTCACCTTCTGGCCTATTTACTTTATTTAACGCTTCAAAAGTTAAGTATATAGAGCCTGCGTCAAAAATTGTTTTTTCTGTTGAAATCTCACCAAAATTTGGTTTGAAATTTACCAAATAGGATGGTTCTATAAATTCATTTTTATAATATTTACCTTGTGTTTCGTCATAATGATTTACTGTTGATGCCATAGAGGCATAACTTTTACATAAATCCCATAAATTACTTTCTGCTCCTCCTAAAATTAGAGATAATCCATAATGGTTTGCGTTATATTTAATATCTTTTAATTTTAATTCTTTTAAATATTGTCTAAACCTATCTAGTCCAAAACTTCGCAGCATTCTAACTGCTGGTACGTTTAACGATTTTGATAATGCAACACTTGCAAAAACGGCTCCGTTATATTTTTTGTTGAAATTTTCTGGATGATAACTTCCTATTTGTGTAGGAACATCTACAACTAATGTATTTGGTAAAATATCTCCAGAATCTAACATTGCTGCATATAAAAATGGTTTTAAAATACTACCTGTACTTCGTGGTTTATGGATTATATCAACATCTTTTTGATGCTTTTTTGTAGTTGGAGAATTACCCACATAAGCTAATACTTTTCTGGTTTTTACATCTAAAATTAATACTGCAATATTGTTTATTTTATTTTTGCTTAACTCATTATAATGTGTTTTTACAATTGAATTTACATATTGTTGTAGCCTTATTTTTACAGCAGTTTTAATTCGTTTTCCTTTTTGATCTTTAGCTATATTTTGAAGCAAATGAGGCGCAATTTGAGGAATTGAAAATGGTTTTTTTGGTAATTTTTCTTGAATAGCTAATGTATACGTTAGTGAATCTATTTTTTTATTTAAAAAGAGTTTTTTTAGTAAATAGTTCCGTTTTAGAACTAATTTTTGTTGGTTTTTGCCTGGATAAATTAAGCTTGGCGCATTTGGTAATACCGCTAACGTTGCACTTTCAGCCCAAGATAATTCATTAGGTAAACGTCCAAAATACCGCCAAGAAGCAACATCTAATCCAACAACATTCCCTCCAAATGGTGCATTTGAAGTGTAGAGTGCTAAAATTTTTTCTTTGGAGTAACGAAATTCTAATCGTGTTGCTAAAATAAGTTCTTTTAATTTTTCGAAATATGTTCTTCTTTTATTTTTTCTCGAAAGTCTAATAACTTGCTGCGTTATGGTACTTCCTCCTCTTTTTATTTGTTTAGTTTTAAAATTTTTATAAAAAGCTTTTACAATTGAAATTGGGTTAAACCCTGGGTGTTTGTAAAAATAAGCATCTTCAAATTGTATAATACAGGTTGCAAATTTTTTAGGAATACTATCGTTTTGAGGAAATCTCCATTGCCCATCATCTGCAATTCTAGCGCCTAATAATTCTCCTTCCTCACTTTCTATTACCGTTGAAGTTGGACTGTTAAATAACTGTTTTGGCAACGAAAAATAATAAGTTATTATTAAAATAGCAGCTATTGCTAATTTGTATTTGTGTATTTTTTTAAAATTCATTGTTCTAATTCAGCCATTCTATAAATCTTAGAAGTTTATCATTAAAATATCATACTAATCTTGTTGAGCAATAGTTCAACATTTTTAAACAACTGATTATAACTTATTATGAGAACCTGAAATAAATTTAGGTTAATGAAATTATCACTTTACAACTTCAATCCACTTCCCTTTTGTTCGTGTAAAATAATCATTATCATACATAGCTTCTGCCTGTAAACCATACAAATAGTATTTACCTAAGTATGAAGCATTTAACAATACACTAAATGTTTTTGTTTCCTTCTTTTTTAGGTTGAAATAAAAATTTACTTTATCATCTCTAATATCTGTAAAATTTGTGTTTCCAGTAGCGGTATTTCCAAAATTGGTAAAACGTGTATTTACAATTTCCCAACCAGATGGAAATATTTCTGTTAAAGCAATATTTTGAACATCTTCTGGTTTTAAATTACTTACCGTTACCTGTGCTTCAAACTCAGTTCCTTGAATTAATTTTGAAATATCAATTGTTTTTCCTTGTGTATCTTTATAAGTCACTTGCACACCCAGTCCTCTTTTTTCTACAATTTCTTCACCTAATGGTAAAATTCCCGAATTTGAAATTGATACAAATACTACATTTGCTTTGTTATTCGTAATTGAAATTGAATTTTTACCTTCTTTTATGGCTAATTTTCGTTGAGCAATTGCATATTTTGAAGTTATTTTTTTAGGAGTATTATTATTTAAAGCATACGCTAACTTTATTGATTTTCCTCCATTAATTTCAACCATTTTAGCCATTGATAACAAACTATAAGCAGTAGTTTGCGTACTCATCCAAATGTTAGAAGATAACCTTTTAGCAATATATTTTGCCAGTTCTCTAGATTCATTATTCTTAATCAACAGCATTGTTTCCATAGCCATAGCTCTATTTCTATCAACTGAACCATAAGTATAATAACTATCTTTACTATTTTCAAAATTAATAGTTGCTGTATTCGCAATTTCAATTGCAGCTTCTTTTTGGCCTGCCAAAGCATAAGCTGCTGCTAAACGCCATTTTGCATTGTTTGATAACTCGCTAAATTCTCGCAATCTATTCATTGAAGATAAATCGGGATGTCTGGCTAGTGCCAATGTATATAACCTATAAGCTTGTGCAAAATCTGAATTGTGATTTTGATAACTTGGTCGCCAATTACGTGCTGTTTGTTTTTGATATTTTAACCAATTACTCATAAAAGTAAGTGGTAAAATAAATCCTTTTTTCTTCGCTTCAATCATAAAATGACCTGCATAACTTGTTCCCCAATCATTGGCGTAATTTTGCCCCATCCAATAACTTAATCCGCCATTTGAAATTTGAAAATCCCCTAATTTTTCAATTCCTTTTTTAATATTTTTTGTTATTTTTTGTTTTTGCTGAACAGGCAAATCAAAAATATTACTTAAATATAATTGAGGAAAAACACTTGATGTAGTTTGTTCTACACAACCATGAGGGTACTGAATTAAATATTGTAACCTACCTGTAAAATCCATTGGTGGCAAGGTTGAAAATTCAATATTTGCAAAGTTACTTCCCAACATTCCAAAAGTATCAAAACCTATTGTTTGTGTACTATTTGGTTCCAATTCAATAGCTATTGTTTTTGATGATATTGGGTTTGGATTTACTACATCAATTTCAACTTTATAAGAAGATTTTTCTCCATTTCCTGAAGCAATAACTTCAATTTTACCAATTCCTTTAGTTTTAGAAACATCTAACTGAAAATACAGCATTTTTTCATCAGGATTCGTAAATGATATCTTTTGAGAGTTTACACCAACAACTTTAATTCCATTACTTAACTTTAAATGAACTTCTACATTTTTTATTTTTTTTGACATTGCAAAAACGGATATAGGAAGTGTTACTTTTTCTCCCGGACTTAATTTGCGTGGTATTGATGCCAACACCATTAATGGTTTACGAACTGGAATAGTAGCCTCTGTTTTTCCATAAGCAGCTGTTTTAATATTTGCGGCAACAACCATAGCCCGAACAGAACCTATGTATTTTGGCATTTTAATAGTATGCATAGCTGTTTTTCCTTTTTCCAATGTAAAAGGGCCTAAATAAATTACAACTGGTTTAAAACGATTTGCTTTTTTTGCTTTCCCTGTTTCTATATTTCCATCTCCACCTATCGCAAAAACTTGTTCAATACTTCCTCCGTAAGCTCCAATTACATCATCAAAAATATCCCAAGTTTTTACCCCTAAAGCTTCTTTTGTGTAAAAAGCATTCCAAATTTGTGGTGTTTTAAAACGAGTTAAATCTAGTAAGCCTTCTTCAACAATTGCAATAGTGTACGACATTTGTTTTCCGTTTTTTTCGCTTACTTTTAGTTTAAACTTATCTTCTGGTTTTAATACTTTTGGTAGTGAAATTTCTGGATTTAAACGTGTCGTAGGATCTTCAACCAATATTGGAATTACGCCATATAACCGCAGCGGTAAATCATTTGCTGTTGAAGCATGTGGCTGTAATAAAGAAATATTTACATAAACATTAGGAGTCATTTCCTTTGTAATGGGTATTTCAATTTTAGTTTCTCCTTTTTGTGTTTTTTGCCAAATGGTTTGTAGCACTTCTGTACCGTTTTCAATACTTATTAAAGCTCTTCCTTCTGCTCCTGATGGAAACGTAATAATCGCTTTGTCACCAACATTGTACTTGTCTTTATCTGAAGAAAATATCAACATTTTAGATGCTTCTGGGTTATTTGAAGGTCGTTTCCACCAATTTTTGTAAAAGTAAGTGGTTGTTCCTGTTGCATGTCCGCTTTTTTTATCGAGTACACGTATTAAAAATCGACCACCTTCATCATCGGGGATATTTAATGTAAAAGTACCTTTACCTTTTGAATTGGTATTTATTTTTAATGTTTTGTACGGCTTGTGATAACTACTTCCGCTGTATGAGGATAAATTATCGTATGATGAACTCCACCACCAACGCCATTCAATTTTATAAACTTGTATTTCAATATTATTTCTTGCAATTGGTTTTCCTTCGGAAGAAATTGTAACAACATCAAATGTGGTATTTTCAGCTGTATCATACGAACTATAAGCTTGCGTTTTTGGTAACCTTAAACCAATAAAAGAACTGTATGGCGCATAATTTTTTGAGAGAACATCCATAGAAAAATCACCTCCATTTTCATAAGCTTTAGTTAAAAAAGTTACTTTTAACATGCCAGGAGCTCTATTTTCTAAATTTATTTTCTTATTAATAATTGCATTACCATTTGCATCTAATTTTCCGTCAAATAATATTACCTCTTCCGATGAAAATTCACGTGTTGGGTCTTTAAAAATATATGTTGGATATTTTTTATTGAAAGCACTAGAATTAGTAGTGAACTTAGCATTTACCTCTACTTTTATATTTTTTGCTGGTGCACCATGTAACCATGCTACATTTAATTTTCCGTTAATTGGTTTTTTATTAGATAATACTTTTTTGTTAAAATTTATTTTAATTTTTAAACGATTAGGCTTAACAGTTTCAACCTTTAATTGTTTGGTGAATTTTGCACCTCCAACAGTTACAACACTATTCCAATTACCTGTTGGATCCGTATCTGAAGTAGGTATGATAAATTTATAAAACCCGTTTGAAATTTTTGTTTTAACTTGTTTAAATACTAATTTTCTACGTGCATCGGTAACTTCTAACTTAATTGGGTGTTCTTTTGGAAGTGGATTTGTATTGTCATTTAAAACAAATGTTAAATGAATAGAGTCTCCCGGTCTCCAAACACCGCGTTCTGCATACAAAAACCCTTTAAGTCCTTTTTGTAATTTTTTTCCAGAAACGTTAAATTTACTTAAGGATAAAGAGTAACCATCGTCTAGCTTTAGATATGTTTTACTTTTTCCTTTTGAAACAATTGCAAAAAAAGCATTATGGTCAACATCCATTCCTGTAATTCCTTCACTATCGGTTATTGCTTGTGCTATTTCTTGCTGTTGGTAATTGTAAATAGTAACTTTTGCTTCTGAAACAGGGTTGGTTGTTAAAATATCTGTTACCATAAAAAAATACGATTTGTTTTCGCCTTTTTTGGCTATAACACCTAAGTTTGATGCTAAAATATTTGCTGAGACCATACGGTCTTCATTATCGTAATATGCTTTTTTACAAGGGTTATTGCTATCGTTCCAATTGTAATAATTATCGTTATAACTGTAAATTAAATTATCCCAATATTGTTCTTCAAGTTCATCTGAATTTTTGGTTTCTTCTATTGTATATTCCTGATTGTCAGCATAGTTATTATTGTTATCTTCTATTGTTTTTACTTTATTTTCATCACATGTATACAATGAATATGCTTGTTTTACACTTAATTCAACCCTGTAAATTGCTCCAGGATCTGATTGTATCATTTTAGATAAATCTATAGCATACGCTTTCCATTTTCCATTATTTTCAATTTCATTATCAATTAAAGTAATGGTTTTTTTGGCTACTCTTCTACCAACTCTTTTAATATCATATCTGTTAGTACTTCCTAAAGTACTGGTTTGTAAAAACTGCAATACATTATCTTCAAAAATTTTAATAACTCTAACATCTATTGCTTTTAAATTTACAGCTTTAAAATTAAATTTTAAATTGTTTGAATTGGGTAAAATAACACCGCTATTGAGTAACATAATTGCTGGTTTTAGCTGCTCAAATGCAACTTTTTTAAAATATTGATGCTTCAATTTATAACCATCAATATTTTTAATTCCCTGAAAAATGTCCACATTTACAGTTCCAACAATACGGTTTCTAGGATATACTTTAAGGATATTACCCTCAACAATATATTTTAAGTTTCTACTATTTTTAATTGCAACCAAGCCATTGAAATTTTGTTGTTTTTTAAGAGGGTCCGAAAAATTAATACTCAAATATTGTTCAGGAGATTGAATTACATCAATGTTTAGAATTGAAAAATTATTTTTCCCTAAAATATTTAGTGTAGATTCTCCTTGATTTTCAACATTTATTTTTTTTCCTGTCCATGACAATAGCACCTCAGAATCATCTTCAAATCGTTGAACGCTATCTATTTTAAATAAAAATTGTTTACTAATAGAGTCTGTAAGCTCCCATTTAATGGATAGTTTTTTGTTGTTTTGAGTTGCTTCAATCAACGTTTTTGCATTGTTTAATGATAATACATCAGCTGTTTTAATAATTCCTTCAATATATTGCCATTCTTTGCTATACGATTGAAAACTTGTAGTAGTAACACTAAAATTTTGTGCTATTGTTTTAAATTTAAATGTGTAACTCTTATATTCTGATGGAATATTTTTATATACTTTATCTAAATTAATAGTTACAGTATATTCTGTATTTGGCTTTAAGTTTTTTGAAGGTTTAAAAAGTATACTTCGAGAATTTTGAACGAATAATTTTCCTGTTATTTCTGGAGAAATCTTTAAGATATTATTATTGATTTCTTTATTTGAAATCCAAGAATCTACTTCATTTACCAAACCAATTTTAATAGGTTCGGCAGCAGAAACCACCCCTGAAGTTGTGTAACTAATATACTTTTTAAATTTAAAAATATTATTCGTTGTATTTTGAGAAGCATTTTTATTACAAGAAGAGAAAATTACACTAATTACAAGTGTAAAAATTAAATGTTGAAATTTCATTTTAGTTTTTTTTATTTAGCTAATTTTCTATGAAAATACTAAAAAAAATTATAAAAAGGTTAAAATGCCTTTTTTTAGAACCTTTATTTCTTAATAGGTAAAACGTAAAAAAACACGGCTATGAAGTGTGAAAAACTACCTAATAACACAAAAATATGAAAAATAGCATGGTTGTATTTTAAATTTTTAATACTATACAAAATAGCTCCAACTGTGTAGAAAACACCTCCAGCCAATAACCACATTAAACCTTCAAAAGGTAAATTTTGAACTAATGGTTTTATAGCAAAAATAACAACCCACCCCATTAATACATAGGCAAACGTTGAAATTTTATCGTATTTTCCTGTAAAAAATAACTTCAATACAATTCCTGTTAAAGCTAGTCCCCAAGAAACCCCAAAAATAGTCCAACCAACCCAGCCTTTTAACACAACTAATGTAAACGGCGTATAAGTTCCTGCAATTAAGATATAGATTGCCGAATGATCAAAAACATTTAATCTATACCTTAATTTCGGTTTTTGAACATAGTGATAAAATGTTGATGCTGCATACAATACAATTAAACTAGCGCCATAAATACTAAAGCTAACAATGTGTTTTGTGGTTCCCTCAAGACTTGCGAAAACAACCAGTAAAACTAATGCGACAACACTTAAAACCAAACCAATAGCATGTGAAATCACATTGAGTTTTTCTTCTTTTGGTTCGTAATATGTAATATTTTTTTCTTCCATTTCAAATAAACGATAAAAGGAGTGAATTAAGTATTAACTTGTTGTTTTAAATCTTTAATTAGTTCATTATAAATTAAATCAAAAGTTTGCCTTTTTAGAGCATTTGTATTTTTTAAAGTAAGTCCTTCTGTACTAATAAAATGATGAATTTTTACTCTTAATTTTCCAGGACCTCCACTAAAAAAGGTGTATGAAAATCTTTTTTTACAGTCGTAAAATGTCATTGGAACAATTGGTATTTGATGTTCTATAGCTAATTTAAAAGCGCCATTTTTAAATTCGCTCAAAATAACACTTTCATCATCGGGAACTAAACCTTCAGGAAAAATACATACATCTAACCCATTACTTAATCTTCGTCTTACCTCTTCAAATACTGCTCTTCTACTACTTGAATTACTTCGGTCAACTAAAATGCAACTTCGCTTATAAAAATATCCAAAAATGGGTATTTTTGCTAACTCTTTTTTTCCAACAAAAACAAATGGATTTTTAGTAACTGAAAGCATTACCATAATGTCAATCATAGAAGTATGATTAGGACAAAAGATAAAACTTTTATCTTTCTCTAAAACTTGATCTTCTTTTAATTCAATTTTAAAACCCATCACAAAAAGGATTGTATTTGCCCAAGCTCTGGCTATTTTAAAAAATGTTGGATATAGTTTTTCTGAAGAAGTAACTATAATTAATACGGGAAATATTGGAATCATAGTTAATATTACCCAACCTAAAAACCAACTACGCCAAACAATGTAAAAAAAGTATTTAAAAAATTTCATAGACTTCAAAAGTAGTAATTTAAAATTATTCTTGTTTTCTTTCTGAAATATGTATTTTTGCTATCAAATTTTTAAGTACATGTCAAGAATTTTAACAGGTGTTCAAAGTACAGGAACTCCACATTTAGGGAATTTATTAGGTGCCATTATTCCAGCAATTAAAATGGCTAACAATCCACAAAATGAATCGTTTTTGTTTATTGCAGATATGCATTCATTAACCCAAATTAAAAATGGTAAAACGTTACGTGAAAATACGTACAGTACTGCAGCAGCTTGGTTAGCTTTTGGTTTGGACATAAATAAAACTGTTTTTTATAGACAAAGTGATATTCCTGAAGTAACAGAACTTTCTTGGTATTTAAGCTGTTTTTATCCATATCAACGATTGACATTGGCACACAGTTTTAAAGATAAGGCCAATAGATTAGAAGATGTAAATGCCGGTTTGTTTTCGTACCCAATGCTTATGGCTGCTGATATTTTATTATATGATGCTGAAATTGTTCCTGTAGGAAAAGATCAATTACAACATTTAGAAATGACACGTGATGTGGCAAATAGATTTAACCATCAAATGGGAGAAATTTTAGTTCTACCTGAAGCAAAATTGCAAAAAAACACCATGTACGTTCCTGGAACTGACGGAGGTAAAATGAGTAAATCTAGTGGTAATATCATTAATTTATTTTTACCAGACAAACAACTGCGTAAGCAAATTATGAAAATTAAAACAGATTCTACACCACTGGAAGAACCTAAAAATTCGGATACTTGTAATTTATTTGCGCTTTATAAGTTAGTGGCTTCTCCTAACCAAATTGCTGAAATGAAAGCAAATTATGAAGGTGGAAATTATGGTTACGGGCACGCAAAACAAGCTTTTTATGAATTATTAATTGATAAATATGCTGCGGAAAGAGAACGTTATAATCACTATATAAATAACCTTAAAGAAATAGACAAAGCACTAGAAATTGGCGCTGAAAAAGCACGTAAAGTTGCAACTGATGTTTTGAAAAGAGTGAGAATGAAGTTGGGGTATTAAAAATCTATAAAATTGTGTTATGAATGAAAATCACCTTTTAGGAATAATAACAACGTACTTTAAAGATAAAATTTTTGAAAACCACAAAATAAACTCTTTAAAAACACACTCAAAACTTAAATCTTATAAAATAAACCCAATTATTGTAAAATATTTATCTAAAATATTGGAAAATGATTTTACACCAATTGGAATTGCAAAAGCCCTTTATTATCCAAGAATATTAGGAACGTCTATAAACACTTCATTTGGAACTAGAATCCAAAATATGTTTGTAGAATTAAATTTAGCTCAAGGTTCTTTAATTAAAGGAATGGATATTGAATTCACTGATAAAATTGATGGAAGGAAAAAATGGTGTCAATTAAAATCTGGCCCAAACACTATAAATTCAGAAGATGTAAATCCTTTACTTAAAAAATTTACAACCGTTACAAACTTAGCAAGAACAAATGCTATTCACCTAAATAATTCAGATTTAATCTTAGGAGTTCTCTACGGAAATGAAGAGCAGCTAAGCCAACATTATAAAAAAATTAACCAACAATTTCCAGTGGTAATTGGTAAAGAGTTTTGGCATAGAATAACCGGGTTTCCAACTTTTTATAATAAGTTAGTTTCTAATTTAGATACAATGATTTTAAACCTTGATACTGAAGACTTTTTTAAAAAGGGCTATACTACTTTAGCTAAAGATATTGAAGCTTCTGATTTATTCACTTTTGAATAATATTTATTTAAAAATTTCACGATAGAATATCCTATTTCTTGTCCTAAATTACAAGGTACAGCATTCCCAATTTGCTTGTATTGTTGGGAGATAGAACCCATAAATTTCCATTCGTCAGGAAATGTTTGAATACGTGCATATTCTCTAACTGTAAATGGGCGTGTTTCATCTGGATGACATCGTTCTGTTTGTTTTTGAGCAGGACTACACGTTAAGGTTAAGCTTGGCTCATCCCAGCCAATACGCCTCGCCATTCCTGTTTTTCCTCCTCCTAAATAAAAGCTTTTACCCATATATTCTTTTTGAATTTCTATGGGTAAATTTCTCCAATATCCTTTTGGAGGAACTAAATCTAAAATTTCTTTTTTATGTTGTGGATACTTGGAGCCTTCAGACTTTGGAACATCACAATTATACAATTCACCTTTTTTTAAAGCATCAGATAAATTATAAATAGTTTGATGCGGTTTTGGATATTCGTATTTTATTTCAATATCTTTTCTAATTCCAACCAAAATTATTCGCTCTCTTTTTTGTGGAACTCTATAATTTACAGCTTTTAAAACTTGAATAGGCACAACATTGTACCCTATTTCGTCTAAAATTGACAACATTCCGTCTAATGTTTTCCCTTTTTCGTGAGATAGTAATCCTTTTACATTTTCTCCAATACAAATTAATGGATTTACTTCTTTTACAGCTCTAGCAAATTCATAAAATAAAGTTCCTCTTGCGTCTTCTAAGCCTAATTTTTTTCCAGCATAACTAAATGCTTGACAGGGGAAACCTCCAGTTACAATTTCTACTTTATTGGCATATTTTGTAAAATCAAAACTTCTAATATCTCCTTCTAAAACATTCCAGTTTGGTCTATTTTCTCTAAGGGTTTGGCAAGCCCATTTATCAATTTCATTTAATGCTTCACATTTTATCCCCGACTTTTCAAGACCAATTGCTAAGCCTCCCGCTCCGGCAAATAATTCTAAAACTTTATATTCTTTTAAAGGAGTTACTGAATTGTTAATTGTATCCTCTGTTTCTCCAGAAAATAATTCTAAAAGGGCATTTACTTGTTCTTTTTTGTAAATTCTATATTCACTAATAGGTTCACGAAGGGCAATAAATTTTCCATCTCTATCCCATCTCCGTAGAGTTTCTTTACTTTTACCTAAAATTTTCGCAACTTCTGAAATAGAATAATAATCTTTCATAACCATATTACACAACATTAAACAATGGTTACAAATTTATTAAAATTTTATAGAATAAACCTTTATATTTTAGATTTTATTTATAGTATATGAATGCGAATTCGCATTAAGGATTGAATGCTTCAACTGGGCTCAGCACAGGCTATTATTTGAGCTCTTTTTTGTGTTTTTCACAACAAAAAAGCGAGTAGTAAAAGTCTGACCCGAAGGGTAACACCCAAAATATTATTTTATCTTTTTATGGAGCTGGATTTGGTTGTAACTCTTGAATTTCATCAATTTTTTTCAATGTTTCTTCAGTGAGTTTTACATGAATACTACTTATATTTTCTTTGAGCTGTTCCATTGAGGTTGCTCCAATAATATTAGAGGTAACAAATGGTTGTTGTGTTACAAATGCTAGTGATAATTGCGCCAAACTAATGTTTAATTCTTTCGCTAAATCGGCATATTTTTGAGTTAAAAATCGAGATTCATTGCTGTTGTATCTTGAAAAAACAGGGAATAATGTTAAACGTGCGTTTTTTGGCATTTTGCCATCTAAATATTTACCTGATAACATTCCGAATGCCATTGGTGAATAGGCTAACAAGCCTACTTTTTCGCGCATAGCAACTTCAGCTAAACCAATTTCAAATGTTCTGTTTAATAAAGAATATGGGTTTTGAATGGTTTTACAACGGGTTAAATTATTGTTTTTACTCTCTTCTAAATGGCGCATTAAACCCCAAGGTGTTTCATTGGAAACTCCGTAATGTCTAATTTTACCTTCTTTTACCAGCGAATCTAATTTTTCAATAACTTCTTTGAAGTTATCTTCCCATTTATCATTAAAATTATGTTTGTAATTTCGTTGAGAAAAAAAATTTGTACTTCGTTCTGGCCAGTGTAATTGATACACGTCAACATAGTCGGTTTTAAGTCGTTTTAAACTTTTTTCTAGGGCATCATCAATTGCGCTATTAGAAAACCCCATATTATTTCTAATATAACTTAATCCTGGACTTGGACCTGTAATTTTAGTAGCAATAACTAAATTTTCTCTTTTTTGATGTTGTAACCAACTTCCTATAAATCTTTCGGTACTTCCTTGTGTTTCTTTTCTTCCGGGAACTGAATACATTTCAGCGGTATCAATAAAGTTAATTCCCTTTTCTAGTGCGTAATTTAGTTGTTCGTGTGCTTCATTTTCAGTATTTTGCTCACCAAAAGTCATAGTTCCTAAGCAAATTTTACTAACTTTTATATTGGTGTTTTGTATGGTTGTATATTTCATTTTATTCGTCTTTTTTTAACTTTCAAATGTACTATTTTTAGATTGTATATCAACTTCTACAAGTTAAATAAATAAAAACCACCCTCTATTTTATAGAAAGTGGTTTTTATATGAGATAGTTAAACACACTTGAACAAGCTCCGTGTAACATTATCAATTATTATTTTAACATAGCTTCAATACCTGGCAATGTTTTACCTTCCAAACTTTCTAACATTGCACCGCCGCCTGTAGAAACGTAACTTACCTTATTAGCAAAACCAAATTGTTTAACAGCAGCTACTGAATCTCCTCCGCCTACTAATGAAAAAGCGCCATTTTTAGTAGCCTCAGCAATGGAATTTCCTAAAGCAATAGTTCCGCCTGCAAAATTTTCCATTTCAAAAACACCTAAAGGACCATTCCATAGTATTGTTTTAGATTTTAAAACAACATCATTAAATAGTTCTCTCGATTTTGGTCCTGCATCCAATCCTTGCCATCCATCTGGAATTTTGTTAATATCACAAATCTGTGTGTTTGCATCATTACTAAAAGCATCTGCGGCAACAACATCAACAGGAAGGTGAATTTGAACTCCTTTTTCATTAGCTTGTTTTAAAATACGAAGTGCTAACTTTTGCTTATCGTCTTCACAAATTGAATTGCCTATTTTTCCGCCTTGTGCTCTTACAAAGGTAAAACTCATTCCACCCCCAATAATTAAATGGTTAACTTTATCTAATATATTTTCAATTACAGTAATTTTAGATGATATTTTTGCACCACCTAAAATTGCTAAAACTGGTTTTTTTCCTTCTTCCAGTACTTTTTTAATGCTTTCAATTTCTTTTGCTAATAAAAAACCAAAACATTTATTATTGGGGAAAAACTGATCAATAATTGTGGTAGAAGCATGTGCTCTGTGTGCAGTTCCAAATGCATCGTTAATATAAATATCGCCCAATTTAGAAAGCTGTTTAGCAAAATTAACATCTCCTGCTTTTTCTTCTGGATGAAAACGTAAATTTTCTAATAACAATACTTCACCCATTTTTAATTCGGCTACTGCTTTTTCAGCTTTTTCACCTACGCAATCAGAAACAAATTTTACCTGAACGCCTAATACTTCTGAAACTTTACTCACTATATGTTTTAGAGAAAATTTTTCTTCAACTCCTTTTGGTCTTCCTAAATGCGACATTAATACTACTGCGCCTCCATCTTTTATAACTTTACGAATTGAAGGTTTTGCAGATTGAATTCTTGTAGCATCAGTAACTTCAAAATTTTCATTTAAAGGAACGTTGAAATCTACTCGGATTAATGCTTTTTTTCCTTTAAAATTTATTTCATTCATTGTTTTCATTATTAAAAATTTAGGAATACAAATATAATTCAATTTAGACTAAGACTTTAAATTTTTTACGAAACCGATTTCATTAAAAATTAAAATATTTAGAATTTCATTTGTTGAAAATGTTTTACTTTCGCTTTAATGAATTTTTCTGAAGTTTTAGGTCAAGAACATCTAAAGAGCCATTTAATAAAATCTACTAACAATGGTAGAGTATCTCATGCGCAATTATTTGTAGGAAAAGAAGGCTCTGGAGCTTTACCAATGGCAATAGCTTATGCCCAATATATTTTGTGTAGCACAAGTGATCATAAAGAATCTTGTGAATTAAAGTGTGCTAAATTAATACATCCAGATTTACACTTTGCTTTCCCTGTAGCAACCAATGATATTATTAAAAAACACCCTGTAAGTAACTTATTTTTAGAAGATTGGAGAAGTTTTATTCATTTAAATCCTTATGGAAACTTATTTGAATGGCTTCAAACTATAGGTATCGAAAATAAACAAGGGCAAATTGGTGTAGATGAAGCTGAAGAAATTGTAAAGGCTTTGAAATTAAAATCGTACGAAGGTGGATACAAAATAATGATTATTTGGATGGCTGAAAAAATGAATATCTCAGCAGCAAATAAATTGTTGAAATTACTAGAAGAACCTCCAAAAAAAACAGTTTTTTTATTAGTTGCTGAAAATGAAGAGCAAATTATTTCAACCATAAAATCTCGTTGTCAAATTTTACATTTCCCACTATTACCCGAAGAAGAAATAGTAAAAGGATTGATTGAGAAACAAGGAACAGATTTACCAATAGCTCAACAAATTGCCAATCAAGCAAATGGAAATTTTAATAAAGCATTGCATTTACTACACAATGATAATGCAGATGAGCAATTTGAACAATGGTTTATTATTTGGGTAAGAGCTGCCTTTAAAGCAAAGGGAAATGCGGCTGTTATTCAGCAATTAATTGAGTGGAGTGAAACCATTTCAAAAACCGGTAGAGAAACCCAAAAACGTTTTTTAAACTACTGTTTACAATTTTTTAGACAAGCTCTTTTATTAAATTACAATGCTGCTTCTTTAGTTTATCTACAACCTAAAACACCTAGTTTTAAAATAGAAAATTTTGCACCTTTTGTTCATAGCGCTAATATTTTAGAAATAACTAAAGAAATTAGTGATGCTATTTATCACATTGAAAGAAATGGTAATGCAAAAATAATTTTGTTAGATTTATCAATTAAATTAACACGTCTTTTACACGTAAAAGAAGAATCTTAACTCTTAATAAATGTCTCTTTTTAATAGTCATTCGGTAGAAATATTAATTTTATTATTTTTTATTATCACTTATTTCTTATCTGTAACTGAAAAATTAAGTGATTGGAAAGGAACTATTATATACTATACAAATCATTTTAAAAAAACGGTACTTCGAAAAATAATACCTCTCTTATTATTAAATATCTTAATATTTGAAATTATAGCTCTAATTTTATTAGTAGTTGGGCTTTATTTTTTAGTTAATGAGAACTCTTTAACCATAGCAAAAATTGGTTTAGAAATTTCTGCAATTACATTATTACAATTTTTAATTGGTCAGCGTTTAACAAAAGATTATCAAGGCGCTATGAATATTACCGTTTACTTTATTTTAAATAGTATTGGTATTTATTTATTAACTTAATGTACTTAATATTTCTTCTTGTGTTATAAAATGATGCTTACTCCATAAAGGAAGATAACATCTACAATGAAATAAATACCATTAATATTGTTATATCGCTAAATTTCAGGTCAATACATTTGTATTTGTTATATTTAATTATTTTTAACAATTGTTTGTTACTTTAAATGACAATTTGTCATTACTTTTTTAATTGGCTAATGAAAATATTTCTTGTTTTTTATGTGGAATAAAAATTGAATGGAAACAAATAATAATAATTTAAAAATTTAAAAATTATGGAATTAACAACTAAAATTAAACATTGGTGGATACCTGTTCTTTTGGGCGCATTATTGGTTACAAGTTCTTTTTATATAGCATCTCAGCCAGTTGCTACTTTTATTACTTTAACATTATTTTTTGGCTGGCTTATTGCTTTTAACGGGGTATCAAACATTGTTTTTGCTGTTCGTAATCGAAATTTTTTTGAGGACTGGAAATTGAATTTAATGTTTGCCATTTTAGAAACTATTTTAGGTGTTATTCTTATACTACAGCCACATTTATCAGCTGAAGCATTGATATTTTTTACTGGCTTTTGGCTTATGTTTAGTGCAATTTCAAAAATAACTTTTTCATGGATACTAAAAAAAATGGCAATAAAAGAGTGGTGGTTAATACTTTTTTTTGGTGTTATTATGCTTATTTTTAGCGTGTTAATTATAATAAATCCTGTTTTTGCCATTGCTAGTATTGTATATCTCGTAAGTATTCCTATGGGAATCCTAGGAGTTGTAGCCATACTGTTCGGATTTCGAATTAGAAAAGTTAATATTAACTACTAAAAATTTAACTATTATGATTGAATTAAAACTTAAAAATTTAAAAGAAGTTGAAGATAGCTATCGCAATGAAGTAGAACAAATTTGTGAAGAAAAAAGTGCCTATTTTCATGAATTATTTAAAAAATATAATAAAGATTTAGTACTTGAAATTATTTTTGATCATTCATCATCTACCTATAAAGTAAGTGCTTCAATTAATTTAAAAAGTAAGAAAATTATAGTTGCCGAAGAGGGAAAAGATATTCTTACCATTGTAACAAAATTACTCAATGAATTTAAAAAAACAGTTAAAAGGCGATACGAGCTAGAACGTAAAGATTACGAATATAAAAGAAAAAGATAAAAGAAATTTATTCTTTCACTAAATTGCTATGTTTTAAAATTAAATTGGCGTAAAAAAAGAGGCTGTCTGAAAAGCAATTATACTTGTCATTTTGAACAAAGTGAAAAATCTCAACATCTTGATATATAAGTGTTTAATTTCAAGGAGATTCTTCATTTACATTCAGAATGACACTTTTTAGACATCCTCTTTAATCACCTGTGTATTAACAGGTTATAAAATTATTTAGAAAATTCTGAGTTTAAAACTTTTAAAACGTCCTTTGTAACGTTTAGTGCTTCGTCTCCATACATAACAGTACCTTTTCCTGAAGTTCCAAAAATCAATTGATAACCATTGGATTTTGCATAACTTTCAACCAAGCTATCAACTTTTTTAGTAATTGATTTGTAGTTTTCTTGATTTTCTTGTTGCAATACTTGTGATGCTTGTTGTTGTTGTGCTTGTATAATTTGTTGTTCTTGTTGCAATGCTTGCTCAATTTGAGCTCTTTTTTGAGCAGACATGTTTTGAGCTTTTTGATAATACTGTTGTACTTTTAATTTAAAGGGCATTGCAATACTATCTAATTCTTTAGTCATTTTCTCTTGTTTCTCCTTTATTTGTATTTCTAATGTTTTTGTTGCTTCATAATCTTTCATTAAAACTTCAATATCTATATAAGCTATTTTGGTTTGATTACACGATGCAAATACAAATGCAACAATTACAATTAATAATTTTTTCATATTTTGTGTTTTGAAATTGATAAAAATTTCTGCGAATATATAAACAAAAATCCAAGTTTAGTTTAATATTTACTACTATTGGAATTTTTTATTATTTACCTTGATGTAATAATATTTTTTTATAAAAAACGGCTTTATAATAACGCGTTAAAGATAATTTTAAGGGTTTACAATAGTTCTCTATAAAAATCTGTAAAAACACTCTTAAATCTCTTTAAAATAGTTTTTAGTTGTTTTTTATGATGTAAATTAACGAAGAATACTCTTTTGTTTTTAATGCTTTTAAATTTGATACAAACCCCACATAAAAAGCTTTCATAAAATTGCTTTTTCCTGTTTTATATTTTTCACTTAATAAAGAAACATAAAAAGAATCAAATTTCATTGGAAGTATGTTTACAACACGCATTTGTTGTTTAAAAAATAATTTTTGAATAGCTGTTTTAGAAAAATGCCACAAATGTCTTGGCACATCAAAAGCCGCCCAAAATTGTTTATAATAAAGTGCATCATAACTTTTAAAATTTGGAACTGCTACAATTAAAATTCCATTGGGTTTTAACATTGCTTTTATTTTTAAAAGATATGTTTCTAAATTTGGAACATGTTCTAACACGTGCCATAAAGTTATTACGTCAAACTTTTTAGTTTTGATTTCTGTTAAATCTGTATATATCTTTGAAATATTATGAAAGCTTAATTTGGTTTCTGCTAAACGTTTCGCGTTTTCGTTTGGTTCTACTCCTACTACATTCCATCCGTTATTTTTACAATTCAATAAAAAATCACCTGTTCCGCATCCAACATCTAATAAGTTTTTTTGCTTTGTTTTGAAAGAATTTATCAAGTTTAACTTTTTAGTTAAAGTGTATCCTTTTATAATTTGATATAACTTATCTATAAAAGATTTTTTAGAATCAGTATGTGAAATATAGTTTTCGCTTTCATAGTAAGAAGCTAATTCTTTACCTACAGGTTTTGGAAAAGTTTCAAGCATTTCAAATTCTGAATTGTATAACAAATCAAATTTTTTGTTTGATACAGTGTAGTCTTCACATGTTAAATAAATTTTTTCTTGGGTAATCATTTAATAAACTTTAATTTAAAAATCATTAATCTGTTCCACGTGGAACATCAAAACTTATCTTCCCATATAAACCAACAAAACAGAAATATCACTTGGGGAAACTCCACTAATTCTACTTGCTTGTGAAATAGTTACGGGTTTTATTTTTGTAAGCTTTTGACGAGCTTCAATGGATAATGATTTTACTTTAGAATAATCAAAAGTTGATGGTATAACAACATTTTCTAATCTGTTTAACTTATCTGCCTGATTTTTTTCTTTTGCAATATAACCCGCATATTTTACATGAATTTCTGTTTGTTCAACTATTTCGTTATCAATGTTATTTTCCTCAATAAAAGCTTCAACTTTGGTTAATTTTCTAAGGTCATTAAAATTTAATTGTGGCCTAGCAGCTATCTTAAATAACTTCATAGATTGAGAAATTTTAGCAGTATTTTTATCTTCTAAAATTGGATTTATCTCGGCTGGTTTAATACTAGTATCTGTTAAATATTTTACAAATAAATCTGTTTTTTGTTGTTTTTCTATAACCCTATCCATTCTCTCTTGTGAAGCCAAACCTAGTTTAAAACCCAGAGGTGTTAGACGTAAATCAGCATTATCTTGCCTTAATAAAGTTCTATATTCTGCTCTTGACGTAAACATTCTATAAGGCTCTTCAGTTCCTTTTGTAATTAAATCATCTATTAAAACACCTATATATGCTTCATTTCGTTTCAAAACAAAAGGTGGTTTTTCCTGAATATTTAAAGCAGCATTAATTCCAGCCATTAAACCTTGAGCTGCTGCCTCTTCATAACCGGTAGTGCCATTTATTTGCCCAGCAAAATATAAGTTCTTTATTAATTTAGTTTCTAGTGTATGTGACAATTGCGTTGGCGGAAAAAAATCATATTCTATAGCATAACCATATCTGAAAAACTTCACGTTTTCAAAACCAGCAACTTTACGTAAGGCTTTATCCTGAACATCTTCTGGTAAAGAAGTTGAAAATCCATTTACATACACTTCAGCGGTATCCCACCCTTCGGGCTCAACAAATAACTGATGCCGTTCTTTAGTAGCAAACCTATCAATTTTATCTTCTATTGAAGGACAATATCTTGGACCTATACTTTGAATTCTACCGTTAAACATAGGTGATCTTTCAAAACCTGTTCTTAATAAATTATGCACTTCTTTTGATGTATAACTCATATAACAAGAACGTTGTTTCTTTAGAGGTTTTGTACTAGATAAGTAAGAGAATTTTTCAGGGTTATCATCTCCAGGCTGCTCAATCATTTTTGAATAGTTCAACGATCTTCCATCAACCCTTGGAGGTGTTCCTGTTTTCATTCTACCAGATTCAAAACCAACTTTTACCAAAGCTTCTGTAATACCAACAGAAGCAATTTCACCAGCCCTACCTCCACCAAAAGTTTTTTCCCCAATATGAATAAGTCCATTTAAAAAAGTACCTGCAGTTATAATTACAGTTTTAGATTTAATTGTAACACCCAAAGATGTTTTGACACCTGCTATTTTATTTCCATCAAAAAGTAAATCTGTAACATTATCTTGATAAAAATCGATGTTATTTATTTTCTCAAGCGTTAGCCTCCAAAATTCAGAAAAACGCATACGATCACTTTGAGCTCTAGGACTCCACATTGCAGGCCCTTTGGATTTATTTAGCATTTTAAACTGAATAGCCGTATTGTCAGTAACTATAGCACTATAGCCGCCTAAAGCATCTATTTCTCTAATGATTTGACCTTTAGCTATACCACCCATAGCAGGATTACAACTCATTTGGGCTATGTTTTGCAAACTCATGGTAATCAATAATGTTTTACATCCCATATTGGCACTTGCCGCGGCAGCCTCGCTACCAGCATGACCGCCTCCAATTACAATAACATCATATACAGTAGTAAACATAATTTATTTGTTTTGTTCCACGTGGAACGTTTGTTAGTGTTTTAATAATGCTAAACATTTATTCTCTTCGCTTCGCATTATTTCTTTTTCTTCAGCTGTTTTATCAGAATAACCTATAAAGTGTAAAACACCATGTATAATAACTCTATTTAACTCATTATCAATTAGTTGATTAAATTTTTTAGCATTTTCTTTAACTCTTTCAATTGAAATAAAAATATCACCTTCTATTAATTTTCCTAAAGTGTAATCAAAGCTAAGAATATCAGTAAGTGTATCATGATTTAAAAATTCAATATTTAATTTTAGTAAATATTCGTCATCACAAAAAATATAATTCAATTCTCCTTCTTTAAAACCGTGAAATTCAATACACCTAGAAATCCATTTTTTTAGAATATCTTCGTTTTCTAATTTAAAATTTGTTTCGTAATTGAATTGAATCATTTGATTTAATAGATTTATTAAAATACTCTAACACCTTCTTTTTATAAATAGTTTGCAAAGGTAATGATTGTCTGTTTAATATTTCATTATAATTAAAATACAGACTTTGAAGTTTTAGTTTATTAATTACTCGCTGTTGATAATCTTCTTTATTTGTTTTAGATTTACGCTGTAATTGCTCCCTTTGCTCTAAAGTTGCATTGTCTAGCTTTAACAATTCATAATTTAACTGTTGTATATTTTCAAGTAACTTTTTAGAAAACCCACGATCTAAAAGTTCTTTTTCCAATTCCTCCATTTTTTTCACAGCCTTTCTGAACCCTGCATCCTTTTTAGCATTTTTTCGTAATAATTCTGCTAATGCTAGCCTAAGTAATTCTTGTTCTTTATAAATTTGATAAAGTTCACCCTTACGCTGTTCATCAGATTGTTCTCCTTTATTACCGAATGATTTACCGTTTTTTTCTCCTTCTTTTTCACCCTTCTTCATTCCTTCCTTCATTTTATCAGACAACTCACCTTGTTTTTTAATAATATCAGGTAAACTAAACTCTTGCGAACCGCCTTTCCCTTTTCCCATACTGGGTGTAGCATTCATTAAACTTTCTAATAAATTACTTAATTGATTGGCTAAATTATTTACGGAAGTAAGGGTAAAATGCTCGTCAGAAACACCTTTTTCTGTGTTATTTTCAGAAAAATTTGATAAAGATTTATCAATATAATAATATACATTAGATACTTCTTTTTGAATAGAACTACCCATTTTAACCAAACGTAAGGACAGCACATATAGACTGTCATCAATATGTTCAAAATATTCTTTTAACACATATTGCCTTTTTAAATAATTGGGGTATTCTGGGTGGTCATTATCAATTTTAGAGAAATTATTAAGTAGTTTTTCTTGCTGAAATGAGAACTCAATTAAATTTTCTACTATCTTTCTTAAATCATCTATATTTTCATCTAATTGCTCTCCTTCCATTGCACTCATAGATTGCTCAAAATACTGACTTAATTTCTTCATTTTTTTTGCAGCAGCTCTCTGATTTTTTTTTGCATTGTTATTTTCTTGTTTTGATAATTTACTTTTTACCTTTTCTAACTCCTTATCAATATCATTAACATGTTGTTTATTTTTTGGCAAATTCATTGGACGTTCTAAATTGTTATTCTGCTTCTTTAAACCAACAATTTCTTTTTTTATATTCTCAAATCCCATTTTAATTTCCTGCTGTCTTTCTATCATATTCTCTCTATCATTTTGAGTTGATAAAGTATCTTGCTTATGGGCTAACTGGTTTAATTTTTCGGCAATTTGATTTGCCTTTTGCTCTACATAAAAACGCTTCGTTAGTTCTAAAATACGTTTTAAACTTTTTTGATTGTGTTTGTTTTTCTTAGTAAACTCTTTTAATTTTTTTATCAAATCTTCTTTTTCTAATTTTTTTGACAACTCATTGAGTTCATTTAATATGTTGTTTTGTTCAGCTAATTTTTTTGTTTCTTCAATACGTTTTTGCAGTGCTTCTTTTTTTTCTTGTAAATCTTTATTTACTGGAAGTTCTTTCAAGTTCTGGTTCAATTGATTCGTTTGCTTTTGAAACATTTCTTGATACTGATTTTGGCGCTTTAAAAATTGTTCTAATTTTTTTCTATCGTTCCAATCTATTGTAGCTTTTTTTTGAAGTTGGTCATTAAATTTTTCCAGATTCGTAGTTGCTTTTTTAGAATTTTCTATTGATTTTGAAATATTGCTTATTTCTTCTTTCTGTTTGTTTAATAATTCTTCTTTGAGTTCTTCTGATGTTTTATTGTAATATCTAAATTTTTTGCTCTTTGTTTTTTTACTACCATTAACGGCATCATTATCAAAAACCTCAAAATAGAATTCATATTCAATACCTTTTTCAATCAATATCCCTTCAGGAAACACATAATAAAAATCTGTAAATGTAGATTTAGGAATATGTATTTGATGTTTTTTAAATTGTGCAGGATTCGATTTATTATAGTACACCAATTGGAGTTTATTTAAACCATAATCATCTCCTAATTGTCCAACAAATTGAACCGAGCCATAACTAATAGAGTCAATATCAGATTCAACATTTATTGTAGGGTACTCATCGCGAATAACCCTCACCGTAAAATTTAATGATTCATAATTAATAAGTTGTTTGTTGGACGATGAAATTTTATAATTAATAGATTTTAATAATTGTTTTGAGTAACTAAAATAATCTTGTGAATTATATATAAAATCAATCTCATTTTTATTCTCAATACTGAATGTTACATTGTCTGTTTGGTGTGTTTCAACGCGCCAGGTAATATTAGTGCCTTCAGGAACAATTGTATTGCCAGTATTTTTTATAACTTTATCGTTCTTACCAGTATAACTAGGGTAGTTCAACTTCATTTTCAAACTTGTAATTATAGGGGTAGGGATAACAGTAATTTTATACGTTTTTGAAATTATACCATTTGCTTCTAAATAAAAATTAATAGACTTATTTACACCTGGGAAGTGAAATTCAAAATTCCCTATGCCTCTATTTTTTAAATAATAATTTTCATTGTTAAAAATAATGTTCACTTCATTTGGTGCAATATTGCCTTTAGTTTCAACAAGTAAAGTAAAGGGCTCTCCTTGAATTATATGTAAAGATTTATTCAAAATATTAAAAGAAAAGGGCGCTGGAGGTGTAAACTGTGTTTTATAATGAACTACTCTAGAAAAACTATCATTAAAAATTGTTGAATTTCCTGTTAAGGAAATAGCCAGCCATATTATTATGGGTATTAGTGTAAACTTAATATATTTTTTATTGGCTGTAAAATCAACAGCACGTATAAAAGGAATTGGTTTTAATTCTCTAGATTTTTGTTCTATACTAGCTTCAATAAGTTCAGAGTTGTGTTTACTGTTTTTCAACTGAATTACATTCAGTAATTTATCTTTAACTTCTGGAAAGTGATTCCCTATAATTTTTGAAGCTTCCGTTTTATTAATACCTTGTTTAAGACCAATTATTTTAACTATTGGAAAAGCAACATAAAAAATGAGTAAGGCTAATTCAACTATAATAAATAGCCAAAATAAAAGTGTTCTAAATAATGGTTTTAACCATAAAAAATATTCAATAAGAAGTGTAAAAATGAAATATAATAAGCCAATAGCAAAAAATAATAAAAATCCTTTAATAAGTTCATTTACATAAAATTTTTGAATAAAATTTTGAAGTTTTTCTTCTATGTATTTATAATTACTCAATACGGTATTTTTAATTCTAGTAAAAGCTAAAATTAACTAAAATTAAATTATAGAATAACTATTTTTTCTTTAATAGCATAAAGCACCAACCCTATGCGAGTTTTGGCATCCAATTTTTCAAATAAAGCTTCTCTGTAGTTTTCAATAGTTTTAGGACTTAAAAACATAACTTCAGCTATTTGTTTGTAAGTCATTTCAGTACATGTTAGTTTTAAAAACTCTAATTCTCTATCTTTTAATTTAATTTTAGTTAATTTATCATTTTTATCAATAGAGTTTAGTAATGTATTTGTAATATTCTCGGTATAATAAAACCCGTTAGAATGTATCTCTTTTAACGCATGCAACAATACGGTAGGATGAATATCTTTTAATAAATAACCTTTTGCTCCTGCTCTAAGCATATTTAAAATGGTATCTTCGTCTGCTTCCATGGATAGTGCCAAAACTTTAATAGTTGGCTTATTATTTTTTAACCATTGTGTTGCTTCAATACCATTCATAATAGGCATTTGAATATCCATAAGTACAACTTCTGGTTCTTTATTATTTTTGGTAAAATAATCAACCAATTCTTTCCCATTATTTAAAGTGTCAATAACATTAAACTCGTCAAAATTAGAAATTAAACCATTCAATGCTTGTGAAAATAGTAAATGATCATCTACAATTATAATATCAATTTTTTTCATGCTTTGATTATTTTGGGCAACGTATGTATAATTTAGTTCCTGTATTTACTTTAGCTATTAAATCTATATCAGCTTTTATTAAAGCTGCTCTACTTTTAATGTTTGCCAAACCAATACCTGTGTGATTGTTTTTGTTATTATAATCAAATCCAACGCCATCATCTTTTGCATTAATCTCAAGATAATTTTTTGCATAATTAAATGTTATTTCTAAATTTTTAGCTTTAGCATATTTTAATGTATTGTTACAAAATTCTTGTAAAATTCTAAATAAAATTATTTCTTTTTCATTACTTAAATTATAATATTTATTACTTGTACTAAAAGTTGCATTGATTACATTTAAACGGTTAAACCTATCGATTTCAAGTTTTATGGAAGCGAGTAATCCTTTATTTTTAATAGTATCTGGACTTAACGATTTAGCCAAACCTCGTAATTCTTGCAAGCTTTTGCTAACAATTTCTCCTGTTTCAATAATTTGATTTTTTTCTTTCTCAGGTAAATTCATTTGTACAATATTTAATTGCATTTTGGCCACTGATAAAAGCTGACCTATATTGTCATGTATTTCCCAACTAATATTTTGCAAAGCTTGTTCTTGAATTTCTAATTTAGATTTATTTATTTCTTCATCAAATTTTAGTTGAGTTTCACGTTGTTTAATTAAATATGCTGTTTTTTTTTGTTGAAAAAAAGAAAAAAGAAAATAAGTGTTACAACTAAAATTAGCACTATAATGGTAGTAATTAAAATTAATAGCTGTACTTCTTTTATTTCCATGTTCTATACGTTATATTCTTTTTTACTAACTAAAAAACCTGTGATAAAACAACCGTACATAATTATATTTAGCAGTAAAATAATATAATCAAATAACCCTCTATATTCTAAAAAACTTGACATTATAATTATAGGTAAAATTCCAACATAAAAAAGCAGTAAACCAATACTTATCCAAAATAATAATAATTTATTCATTTTTAAAATATCATCACTATTCAAAAGCTCTATAAATAAAATCACCGAACTTAAAACAATAAATATACTCTCTAAAATTAATGAATAAGATTGAAATATTTGTAATGTTTTTTGCAAAAATAAAACATTACAAACATAAAATATTATGTATATTATTATCATAATATTTATATATATTTTATACCTTTTAATATAAAATCGAAATAGCATTAAATAAAAAATAGCGCTAATTAGTACATAAATATTAAAAATAAAAAAGGTGCTTTTTCGAAGAATAAACCCTAGGTAATAACTTGTTAATTCAGTTAAAAACTCAAAAAGTAAAAAGTATAAAAAATATTTTAAAAAAGTATTTTTATACTTACTATATGTTATTGCACCAATAAAAAAGGTGATAAAAGATAGAATACTAAATATATATGTGTTTAACATTTAACCTCTATATTATATTTGGGGATAGGTAGCACTAGGAGGGTCTCCAAGGGTTCCTAAATTTAAACCGTCTATACTTTCAGTATCTGAACTCCCTACAATTGCTTTTATAGTGTTTTTTGATTTGAACTGTTTATTAGGAGTAGTTGGAACAAAAAAGATGGTAGAATAGTTATTTTTTGCTGGATTTTTTAGGTTTTTTCCATAAGCCCCAAAATAAACTCTTAAACCGTCAATATCAATACCTTTTTTTGCGCCTTCTTGTTTTACATACGCAATGTAATTTTCTAATTCTTCTAAAGAAAACCATGACGATAATGAATCTTGTTTATTAGGTTTATTATCAAGTTTTTCAATAATTTTATTTAACTCTTTAGATCTTGTTTTTACAAATTGTTGATTTAATTTTTTTGCCTCTAATGGAGTAATAAGTCCTTTTGGTAAGTTAGTTTTCATAATTATATAAATAAAATTTGATTTGTTAAAAGTACAATTTTAATAAGTTTAACAGATAGTTTAATATTATTTATCTACCATTATTGTAATAAATAATAAATAATTATAAAAAAGGGGGTATCCCCCCTTTTAAATGAGGTGTTTTACCCTCCTAAATTTTTAAGTATAACAACTACATTTGAACTACTTTTAAATTAAAGTCCCCAATGTTATTATTTGAAAAAATTAAAAAGTTAACTCGTAAAAAATTAAAATATATAGGAATTGTATTACTTATTATTTTAGTTAGTTTGAATTTTTACTTTTTAAATCATATTATTAAAAAATCAAATTCACAGGAAAGTTTTAAAAAACATATAAAAATACATCAATAATGCATATAATTGTCCTTTAGTATTCTCCACAAACTTATTCTTTGATGAAAATCAAAGGGTTTTTAAAATCATTTATTGGGCTGATTTTAAGGGTTGCTTTCGAGCAACCTTTTTTTATAATAATAAGCTCATATTTCGTACTGAAAAATTATCTTTGCATTTTAAAACTTACAAAACATGGATAACGTTAGAGTACGATTTGCACCTAGTCCAACAGGGCCTTTACATATTGGTGGGGTTAGAACTGCCCTTTTTAACTATTTATTTGCTAAAAAACACAATGGTACTTTTATTTTAAGAATTGAGGATACAGATCAAACAAGATATGTTGCGAATGCTGAACAATATATAATTGATGCTTTAAACTGGTGTAACATTCCTTTTGATGAAGGGCCTGATAAAAATGAAAAGTTTGGACCTTATAGACAATCTGAACGTAAACAGATATACAAACAATATTCAGATAAATTAATAGAAAAAGAAAAAGCATATTACTGCTTCGATACTCCTGAAGAATTAAATTTTCACAGAAAAGACCATGAAGAAAAAGGGAAAACATTTATTTATAACTGGCATAATAGAGAAAAACTAACCAATTCTATTTCTTTATCTAAAGAAGAAGTGCAACAACGAATTGCAAATGGCGATAAATATGTTGTTCGTTTTAAAATGCACGACCCAACTAAAGATACACTTGATACTATTTCAACAACAGATATTATAAGAGGACAGGTATCTTTTAAAACAGCACTATTAGACGATAAGATATTGTTTAAAAGTGATGGAATGCCAACATACCATTTAGCAAATATTGTAGATGATCACTTAATGGAAATTAGCCACGTAATTCGCGGTGAAGAATGGCTGCCTTCTCTCCCGCTTCACATTGCATTGTACAAGGCTTTTGATTGGGAAATGCCAGAATTTGCTCATTTACCTCTAATATTAAAACCTGTTGGAAAAGGAAAATTAAGTAAACGAGATGGTGATAAATTAGGATTTCCTGTATTCCCATTAAAATATATAAATGAAACTACTGGAGATATTTCTCGTGGGTATAAAGAAGATGGTTATTTTGCTGATGCATTTATAAATATGTTAGCCCTATTAGGTTGGAATCCGGGTACTGAACAAGAAATTTTTACTTTAGAAGAATTATGTAATACCTTTAGTTTAGATCGCGTAAGTAAAAGCGGGGCTAAATTTAATCCCGATAAAACAAAGTGGTTCAATCAACAATATATGATGAAAAAACCAGATGCTGAGTTGGCTGAATTGTTTACTGTCATACTCCAAGAAAAAGGGATTTCTTCTAAAAAAGATTATGTTAAAAAAGTAATTTCATTGATAAAAGAACGTGCCACTTTCATAACTGATTTTTGGGATTTAAGTAGTTTCTTTTTTGAAGCTCCAACCGTATACGATGAAAAAGCAATCAGAAAAAATTGGAAAGAAGGAACCTCAGATTTAATGGAGCAACTCATTTCAATACTTGAAACTATTAGAAATTTTAATTCTCAAAACATTGAAACTAACGTTAAAGATTGGATAACTTCTAAAGAAATTGGTTTTGGTAAAGTTATGCAACCTCTTAGATTGTGCCTGGTTGGTGCTATGAAAGGACCCCATTTATTTGATATTGCAGAAATGATAGGTAAAAAAGAGACTATTTTAAGAATTAATAATGCAATTGATAATCTGAAATAATATATAAATAAATTTCACTCTGTTTTTTCAACTTTTGTAACAAAATATTTAGTATCTCCTAACCAAAAAAAAGTGCTGAATCGCTCTTTATAAGTTAGTTTTACACTCTTTCCTTGTAAATTTTTAAGAGACTCTATTACATTTTTTTCCTTTTCTTCTACTGAAAATTTAAATGTTTGAGCATCTGAAACGCCTTGGCTAATTTCACCTTCCCAAGTTTTAAAAATTACACCTTTATGGCTAATTTTTACTAATTTTCCTGCTCTATACCCTTCACTATAAGTAATATAGTAAATTGAGGTAATATACAACGTAATACCAATAACTATAACTGCTACAATTCTAACTATAATTTTTTTCATATGAAATTTATAAAGAATAAAGATAATCATTAAATAGAATTAGATGATTGAAAAAGTTATTATTTATGTATTTGTAACATTTTTATATTTTATAATACTTACTAATAAAAACCATTTAAACTTGTATCTTTACATAAATTGTTAATTTTAAATTAAAAACTATGACTTCAGCTATTGTGTGGATTATCCCTATTCTTTTTATTATTATTTCTGGTTTATTTATTGTTAAACAACAAACCGTTGTAATTGTTGAGCGTTTTGGTAAATTTCAAAGTACTAGGCAATCTGGTTTAAATTTAAAAGTTCCTCTAGTCGATAGAATTGCTGGTAGAATAAGCCTAAGAATTCAACAACTAGATGTAATTGTTGAAACCAAAACTAAAGATGATGTATTTGTTCATCTTAAAATTTCAGTACAGTTTTTAGTTCAAAGAAATCATGTGTATGATGCTTTTTATAAACTTCAAAATCCACATGAACAAATTACTGCCTTTATTTTTGATGTAGTACGTGCAGAAGTGCCTAAAATGATTTTAGATGATGTTTTTGTTAAAAAAGAAGAGATAGCACTTGCAATACAACGAGACTTAAAAGAAGCTATGCTTAACTACGGGTACGATATTATTAAAGCATTGGTAACTGATATTGATCCTGATGAAAATGTAAAAATTGCAATGAATAGAATTAATGCTGCTGAACGTGAAAAAGTTGCTGCTCAACACGAAGGTGATGCCCAACGTATTTTAATAGTAGAAAGAGCAAAAGCAGAAGCTGAAAGTAAACGTTTGCAAGGAAAAGGTATTGCAGATCAACGAAGAGAAATTGCACGAGGATTGGAAGAAAGCGTAGATGTATTAAATAGGGCTGGTATCAACAGTCAAGAAGCATCTGCTTTAATTGTAATTACACAACATTATGATACTTTACAAAGTATTGGATCAGATACAAACTCTAATTTAATTTTACTACCAAATAACCCAAATGCAGCTAGTTCTATGTTAAATGATATGGTTACCAGTTTGGTAGCTGCTAACAAAATAAACGAATCTAGTTCAACAGCTAAAAAATCTAAAAAATAATGATATTAACTACTACAAACACACTAGAAACTCACCCTGTTAAAGAATATTTAGGTATTGTTACTGGCGAAACTATTATTGGAGCTAATATTTTTAAAGATTTTTTTGCAGGTATTAGAGATATTGTAGGTGGAAGATCTGGATCTTATGAAAAAGTACTTAGAGAGGCTAAAGAAATTGCATTGAAAGAAATGCAAGAAGAAGCGCAAAAACTTGGAGCAAGTGCTGTTATTGGTATTGATTTAGACTATGAAACTGTTGGTGCAAAAGGGGGTATGTTAATGGTAACTGCTTCTGGAACCGCTATTAAATTCTAAAAATATACTATTTAAAAACAAAAAAACCTGTACAATTTGTACAGGTTTTTTTGTTTGAGTTATTAAATCACTATTTTTTGTCTATTTTTTCTTCTTTTTTTTCATCGTCGTCATCTTCTTGTGCGGCTTTTTTAAATTCTTTAATTCCACCACCAAGACCTTTCATTAACTCAGGAATTTTCTTACCTCCAAATAATAATAGTACTAAAACAACAACTACCACTATTTGCCAAGGCCCTACCATACCTAAATATATATATAATGCATTCATAATTTAAAATTTTAAAATACAAAGATAGTAATAAATATAAAACTAAAATTAGTTTTTATCTTTTATAGTTCCTCCAATAATTTTTTTAGTTTTTAATACTTCAGGAGTTCCTTTATAAAAAATAGTTCCACCAAAGCGAACTTTAGCATCTAAAATTTCACTTGTTTTTACTTCAGCTCTTGCACCAGAAGCAGCTGTAATTGTTGTTTGCTTACTTTGTAACTCATAAGCTTTATAAATACCACCTGTGGTAACTTCAACAATTTGGTTTTGTGTAGTTCCTTTTAATTTAACAATACCTCCTGATACCGATTTTACAACTAAATATTTAACATCAACAGGAACTTTAATTATAGCTCCTTCTTGTACTTTAACTTCAAGGTGTTTTTGTTTTATAACCTCATCTGAAACAATTTTACCACCTTCATTAGCGTCTAATATATCAATATTAGTAGCATAATAAAGTACAATTTTTAAATCTTCAGAAGTAAAACCTTCAGGAAATCTAAGACGTATTTTTAATACTCCATCTGAATTTTTAACCACAACATCATGTGATTTTAATCCTGTAATTTGAATTTTAGGTGTTGGTGATTTTTGTAATTCTACTGTTAATCCATTAAAAACTTTTAAGGTATTAAAATCTCCTAAATTTTTAGTAATAGGTTTTTGTGCAAAAATTAGTGAACATGATAATGTGAGTAACAATACTAGTTTTTTCATTTTTTATTATTTTTATTTATAACTACAAAAACAAACAATAATTGTACCTTTTATAGTTAATTATTTATTAATTTTTTCCAGTAAAGTAAAATCTAAATGTTTTCTTTCTAAATCTGTATGTTTTACTTTTATTAATACATGGTCTCCTAGTTGATATACATTTTTAGTTGATTGGCCTACCAATGCATATTGTTTTTCATCATAAATATAATAATCATCTTTAATTTCTCTAATTCTACACATTCCTTCGCATTTATTTGCAATAATTTCAACATATATACCCCATTCGGTAACCCCAGAAATAACACCTTCAAATTCTTGATCTTTGTGATTTTCCATATATTTTACTTGCATATATTTAATGGAATCACGCTCTGCTTTTGAAGCTAAATATTCCATTTCTGAAGAATGTTTGCATTTTTCTTCATAAATATCAGCTTTTGGTGATTTTCCTCCTTCCAAATAATAGTGAAGTAATCTATGTGTCATAACATCAGGATATCTTCTAATTGGTGAAGTGAAATGACTGTAATAATCAAAAGCTAAACCATAATGTCCAATATTATGTGTAGTATATTCAGCTTTACTCATAGAACGAATAGCTAATGTTTCTATTAAATTTGCTTCTCCTGTTCCATGCACATCTTGTAATAATTTATTTAAAGAAGTTGACGTTGATTTTTTGTCTTTTGTGTCAATTTTATTTTTATATCCAAATTTGCTAACAATGGTTTGAAGTGCTTCTAATTTATCTAAATTTGGTTCATCATGAACACGGTAAATAAAGGTGTTATTTGTTGGTACACCTTTTTTAACACCAACATATTCAGCTACTTTTTTGTTAGCTAATAACATAAATTCTTCTATTAATTTATTAGCATCTTTAGATTCTTTAAAATAAACTCCTAAAGGTTCAGCTTGGTCATCTAAAATAAATTTAACCTCTACTCTATCAAAAGTAATAGCTCCTTGTTGTAATCTCTTTTTCCTAAGTTTTTTTGCTAATTTATCTAGTGTTAAAATTGCTGAAACAATTTCCTTTTCAACTGTATATGCTTCGCCAGTAATTGATATTTCTGAAGAAACATCGCACTTTAAAATGGAAGATTTCTTAGATTCACTAGAAATAACCCTATTATTTTCTATAAGTTCTTGAGCTTCTTCATAAGAAAATCTTTTATCGGAATATGTCACAGTTCTACCAAACCATTGATTTAAAATTTGTGCTTTTTCATTTATTTCAAAAACTGCTGAAAACGTTAATTTTTCTTCATTTGGTCGAAGAGAACATACACCGTTTGATAGTGTTTCTGGAAGCATTGGTACAACCCTGTCAACTAAATAAACAGATGTTGCTCTATTATAAGCTTCTTCCTCTAAAATAGTATTTTCTTGTACATAATGTGAAACATCGGCAATATGAATTCCTATTTCATAATTTCCATTTTCTAATATGTTAAAAGATAACGCATCATCAAAATCTTTCGCATCTTTAGGATCTATAGTAAATGTTAATTCTTTTCGCATATCTCTACGCTTTGCAATTTCATTTTTTGTTATTTCTAATGGAATTTTAGCAGCTTCTTCTTCAACATTTTCAGGAAATTTATAAGGTAATCCATATTCTAATAAAATAGAGTGAATTTCGGTATTATGGTCACCTGGCATACCTAAAATTTCCTTTATTTCACCAAAAGGATTTTTAGATTTGTCGGGCCAATCAGTAATTTCAACCAATACTTTCACTCCATCTTGTGCTCCTTTTAATTTTTTTTGAGGAACAAAAATATCTGCATACATTTTTGAATCATCGGGTATAACAAATCCGAAATTTCTATTTAATTGTAAAACACCTACAAATTCAGTTTTAAAACGTTTAATAATTTCAATAACATCACCTTCTTGTTTTTTACTATTTCTACGATTGTATAAATATATTTTAACGGTGTCTTTATTTAATGCTTTATTTAAATTACGTGCAGGTATGTAAATATCATGCTCTAAATCATCACAAATAAAATAGGCATTTCCATTAGCTGTAGCATCAATTATTCCAATAAAATATTTATTATTTGGAATTATTTTAAATTTTCCACGTTCAACTTCTTCAATTTTTTGTTGTGCCTTTAACGCTTCTAATTTTTGTGTAATTTGGTTTCTTGCACTGGCATCAGTCAATGCTAACTTTGAAGAAATTTGTTTGTAATTATAACTTTGAGATGGTGTTTGATTTAACAATTTTAAAATTTTTTGAGTTAAATCTTTAACAATATTTCCTTTCTTTTTATATATATTTTTTCTTTTTGACATTCATTATTATTTAATATTAATCAAAAATACAAATATTTATATTTGAAGTTGATAATAAATGGTTATATAAATCACAAATTTGTATTTTGTGCTCCATTAATTTAGTATTTATATGAAAGATAAGTGGTTTGTAATTGTTAATCCTACATCAGGAAATGGTGCTTCTAAAAAAAAATGGCCGGTTATAAATAAAGAATTAATAAATCAAAATTTTAAAATTGAAGTTGTTTTTACAGCGTATAAAAAACATTCAATAAAATTAGTAGAAATAGCTATAAAAAAAGGTTTTAAAAATTTTATTTGTGTTGGTGGTGACGGTACTTTACATAATATTGTAAATGGTATTTTAAGTTTTAATCCTACAAATATTTCAGAAATAAAGATTGGTGTAATTCCAATAGGTACAGGAAATGATTGGGTAAAAACCTATAATATTTCTTCAAATTTTAAAAAAGCTATTACTGTAATAAAAAATGAAAAAACTATAAAACAAGATATAGGTAAAATTAGTATTAATTCAACTAATAAAACTGTTTATTTTAATAATTTAGCTGGTATTGGCTTTGATGGTTACGTTGTAAATGAAGTTTATAAATATAAAAACCTAGGTTTTTTAGCATACTTAGTTGGAGCTTTAATAAGTTTAATTAGTTACAAAAATCTTTTTTAGAAATTAGTTTTAATAAAACAGTATTAAAAGGTAAATGTTTAATGGTATTAATTGGTATTTGTAAATATTCTGGAGGCGGAATGCAACTTACTAAAAATCCTAATTCAACTGATGGACTTTTAGATATTTCATACATTAAAGATTTAACATTGTTAACTATTTTAAACAATATACAAAGTTTATTTAATGGCAAAATTACCAGTCATAAATTAATAAGTACATATAAAACTTCAACCCTTAAAATTAATGTTTTAGATAATAATAAATCTTATATACAAGCAGATGGTGAATTAATAGGATCAGGTGATTTTTTAGTTTCAATTTTACCAAAAGCAATAAATTTTATTATACCGTAAGTAAAACCTACTTTAAAAATTTTATAATTTTCAATAAAATATAACTTATGAACATCTATAATAATACTATTTATTTTTATTTAAAATTTAAAAAAAACATAGTTGTTATAATGGTATGTTAATATGTACAATAAATAAATAAACAAATAGTTGTATTTGTTACTTATTAAAAAATATAAACAATTAATAATTTATTAAAAGCTTTAAAATCAACTAAAATACATAGGTTATAAACAATCTATTTAGATGGTTAATTAACAATTTATTTTAATAAGTTTATTACATATAAATGTTTATAACCTATATAAAATTAGTTTACAACTTCTTTTAAAAGAAGTACAAATTTAGTTGCTTGTTAACTATATATAGTTGTATTGTAAAAATATATTTGATAACAAAAAAAAGTTTTCTTTTTTAAGTATATATTTATTCACAATTAGAATTTTATATAAAGTAATTGTTAATCAGCTTTTTAAAAATTACTATTAACAATTACTTTTTTAATGGTTAATAAGTATGAATTTGTACTTTTGTACTTAATAAAACATAAAAATTTATTTATGAAAATAGCAATAGGTAATGATCACGCTGGTACTGAGTATAAATTTAAAATTATAAAACATTTAGAAAATCAAGGTTATGAAATTTTAAATTTTGGAACTAATACTAATGAAAGTATGGATTATCCTGATACAATTCACCCTGTAGCAGAAGCTGTAGAAAATAATGAAGCAGATTTTGGTATTATTTTATGTGGAAGTGGTAATGGAGCTCAAATAACAGCCAATAAACATCAAGGTATAAGAGCAGCACTTTGTTGGAATGATGAATTAGTATCACTTGCCAGACAACATAATAATGCAAATATTTTAAGTATTCCTGCTCGTTTTGTGTCTTTACATCAGGCATTAGGTTTTGTAGATATATTTTTGAATACTAAGTTTGAAGGAGGAAGACATCAAAAAAGAGTTGCTAAAATTCCAATAGAATGTAATTAAAATATTATTAATGTTGAAAATTAGAATAAAGTCATTTTCAGAATTAACAACAAAAGAATTATACAAAATTTTACAATTACGAAGCGAAGTTTTTGTGGTTGAGCAAAATTGTGTGTATCAGGATATTGATGCTAAAGATCAAAAAGCTTTACATGTAATTGGACTAAAAAAAGATAAAATTATTGCTTATACACGAGTTTTTAAACCTGGAGATTATTTTACAGAAGCAAGTATTGGTAGAGTTTTAGTTAAACAAAATGAACGAAAATACAATTATGGTCATCAAATAGTTGAAGCTTCTATCAATACTATCAATACTAATTTTAATGAAACTACCATTAAAATTTCAGCTCAAACCTATTTAAAAAAGTTTTATGAATCACACGGGTTTCAAAAAGTAGGTGAAGAGTATTTAGAAGATAATATTCCACACATTGCTATGATTAAAACTTAAATTTATTCAGTAACTTTAAGAACACGTTCAACCGTATCTAACTTAGAAAGCGTTAAACGTACTATACTATCTTTTTTAGCTAATAAATCATGCGAAACATTTGCTTCTAACGAAACTAAATCACCTTTTACCAAGCTATAAATGGTTCCTTTTACACCAAAATCAATAGCACCTTCAAAAATTTCAACAGTAATAGGGAAAGATGTTTTATGTTCTTTCATTTGTTGATTTTCTTTAAAAATAATTCTAATTTCTTTTGTTGAATCAGTCTCAAATAAAACCGAAATAGCAGGTTTTAATTCGTTATAAATTATTTTTTCTATTAAGGAAGATTTTTTCATGTTAAAAGCAATAAATATTAATATAAATAAACGATAAATATACTCAATAGTTTTTTATATTTTAGCAACAAAATAATTTAAACTTATTTATTAAAATTATGGCAGACGATAAAGAAAAAGCAGCAAAATTAAAAGCATTACAACTTACGTTAGATAAGTTAGATAAATCCTACGGAAAAGGTACTGTTATGAAAATGGGAGATATGGCTATTGACGATATTGATGCTATTTCAACAGGTTCATTAGGGTTAGATTTAGCTTTAGGAGTTGGTGGTTATCCGCGTGGTAGAGTTATTGAAATTTACGGACCTGAATCATCAGGTAAAACAACCTTAACATTACATGCAATTGCTGAAGCTCAAAAAGCAGGTGGTATTGCCGCTTTTATTGATGCAGAACATGCTTTTGATCGTTTTTATGCTCAAAATTTAGGTATTGATATTGATAATTTAATTATTTCTCAACCAGATTATGGTGAACAAGCATTAGAAATTGCCGATAATTTAATTAGTTCTGGAGCTATAGATATTATTGTAATTGACTCAGTTGCAGCATTAACTCCAAAAAGTGAAATTGAAGGTGAAATGGGAGATTCTAAAATGGGATTGCATGCACGTTTAATGTCTCAAGCACTTCGTAAATTAACAGGTACTATTCACAAAACAAATTGTACAGTAATATTTATCAACCAATTACGTGAAAAAATTGGAGTAATGTTTGGAAATCCTGAAACAACTACTGGTGGTAACGCCTTAAAGTTTTATGCTTCTGTTCGTTTAGATATTCGTAGAAGAACTCAAATTAAAGATGGTGACAAAGTTATTGGTAATAGCACCAAAGTAAAAGTGGTTAAAAACAAGGTTGCACCACCATTTAGAATTGCTGAATTTGACATTATGTATGGTAAGGGAATTTCTAAAACAGGTGAAATATTAGATTTAGGTGTTGAGTTTGGAATTGTTAAAAAAAGCGGCTCATGGTTTAGTTATGGAGATACTAAATTAGGGCAAGGCCGTGATGCGGTTAAAGCTTTAATTCAAGATAACCCAGATTTAGCAGAAGAATTAGAAACTAAAATTAAAGAAGCTATAAATAGTAAAGAATAGTAATTGTATTTTACAATAATTTTAATAAAACTATCATTGCGAACATAATCAATCTTTTGTTTCTTTTAATCGCTATGATGGTTTTTTATGTATGCTACAAATAGATAACATATCATTTGGTTACACTTCAAAAGAAGTACTAAAAAACATTAGTTTTAACGTAAACAATGGCGATTATATTGCTATTGTTGGTGAAAGTGGGTGTGGAAAAAGTACACTATTAGAAATTATTTATGGCTTATTACACCTTGATAAAGGGGCTGTTTATTGGAATGAAAAAAAATTACTAGGTCCAAATTTTAAATTAATTCCAGGTGAAGATTTTATGAAATATTTGCCACAAGATTTTGATTTAATGCCTTATATAACTGTTGAAGAAAATATTGGGAAAAATATTTCAAGTTTAGACCCAAATAAGCAACAACGCATACTAGAATTATTAGAAGTTGTTGATATGAATGATTTTTCAAAAACAAAGGTTAAAAACTTAAGTGGAGGTCAAAAACAACGTGTAGCCATTGCAAAAGTAATTGCAAAAGAACCTGAAATTTTATTATTGGATGAACCTTTTAGCCACATAGACAATTTTAGAAAAAACAAATTAAGAAGAAGTCTTTTTAAGTATTTAAAATCTAAAAATATTACCTGTATTGTTGCCACACATGATACAACTGATGCACTTTCTTTTGCTGATGAAATTTTAGTAATAAGAGATGGAAAATTAATAGCTAAAAACTCACCAGAACAATTATACAAAAATCCTAAAAGCGGATATGTAGCTTCATTTTTTAATGAAATAAATGAAATTCCATCAAGTGAAATAGATTCAAACATAACTTCAGAAAAAACAATTTTAGCATACCCAAATGAAATTAAAATTGTAAAAAAGTCAGCTATAAAAGCAACAGTAATTTCATCTTATTTTAAAGGAAATCACTATTTAATTGAAGCTAAATTAAAGAATACAATTGTGTTTTTCGAGTATGAGACTAAATTAAATAAGGGAGAAGAGGTATGTATTGATATAATTTAATGAGATTGCTCCCTACATAAGGGATGATAATAAATAGTAAGTTACCTTCCTATAAAAATAGGAATTTATATACAACTAAATTAGTGTACTTTTAAACTCCGGTACTTCCAAATCCACCAGCACCACGCTCAGTTTCACTCAATACTTCAACAATATCCCAGTCTGCACGTTCATGTTTTGCTATTATTAATTGTGCAATACGCTCACCATCATTTATCACAAAATTTTCAGTAGATAAATTCACTAAAATTACACCAATTTCACCTCTGTAATCAGCATCAATAGTTCCAGGAGAATTCAAAACTGTGACACCTTTTTTTACAGCCAATCCACTACGTGGACGAACCTGCGCTTCAAAACCTACAGGCAATGCAATAAACAACCCGGTTTTTACAATAGTTCGTTCTAAAGGTTTTAGTATAATTGCTTCTGAAATATTAGCGCGTAAATCCATTCCAGCAGATGCAATGGTTTCATAACTAGGCAATTCATGTCTAGATTTATTTATAATTTGTATTTTCATTGTTATAAGTTATAGAATTAGTTTATTTTATATTGTTTCTTTGATTGCGATAATTCGGATTCTTTTATAATCAGCAAACCATTTTCCATTTATAAAACATGCGGATTTTATTTTTTCTTGTACTTCGTTTTTAATTTCTTCAACATGTGCTGTTGTAACATTTTTAAAAAAAGAATTACCAAACATAGCAATCCAATCTTTAATTCCTGTATTTTTTTTAGCTAACGCTGTAGGTCTATCAAAATGCTGAGCCATAAGTACTCTAAACCCAGCAAATTCAAGTTTAGTTGTATATTCAGCAATAGAAGGAAAATACCATAATTGTAATTTTGATTGTTTTAAATATCCTCGTTTCTCCAAAGAATTTCTTAATGGATTAACAATTTTTTGAACATTTCCTTTTCCTCCAAACTCAAGAACAATTTTACCATTATTAGTTAAATTTTCATACATACTTTTTATAGCTCCTTTGTAATTTGTAACCCAATGAAGTACAGCATTTGAAAAAATAACATCAAATTTTTTGTTGAATGTAAAATTTGAAGCATCAGCAACAAAAAATTCTATATTTTTAAATTTAGATTTAGCATCAGCTATCATTTCGGGTGATTTATCTATCCCAATAACCTCATTTACTAATTTGCTAATTTTAAAAGTTAATTGCCCTGAGCCACATCCTAAATCTAAAACTCTTTCTTCTTTTTTCGGATTAAGAAGTTCAATTAAATCTTCACCATAATGATAAACAAAAGAATGTTTATCATTATAAAGTTTAGGATTCCACTTTGTAGTATTATTCATTATTTATTTGCTAATTATCGTTTTAAAATTGCTAGTATTTCTTTTTTTTCATTCCAAAAAATAAGCATTCCAAAAATTGTAACAAAAATTATAGAAACCAAATAATTTTCTCTAAAAAAACTAAAAGATAGTAATGAAATTATAATAGAAGCAATTAAATAACTACCAGATTTTTTTAAATTATAAGGAACAGGATAGTGTTTTTTTCCAATAAAATAAGAAAGCACCATCATAGCTCCATAAGCTAACAATGTAGCCCAAGCTGAAGCTATAAACCCAATAACCGGTATTAGAGTTATATTTACAATAATGGTAATTATTGCACCAATAATTGAAAACAACATTGCATACCGTGTTTTATCAGTTAATTTGTACCAAATAGCCAAATTGTGATAAACACCTAAAAATAAATTTGCCAATAACACAATTGGAACAATAATAATAGCATCCCAATATTGTTGGTTTATAAATAGCTGTTTTAAAAAATCGATAAAAACAACAATTCCCAGAAAAACTAAAGACCCTACAATTATAAAATAGTTTAAAATTCTAGCATAAATTTCTTTTGCATTTTTATGATTTGAATGATTAAAAAAGAAAGGTTCTGCACCTAAACGAAATGCCATAATATATAAATTCATAAAAATGGCTAGTTTATAGCAGGCCGCATAAATACCCATAGTATTTTTATCAATCATTTTACCAATTAAAATTTTATCTAAATTTTCATTAATTACATACGCAATGCCCGCAATAGCAATAGGCCAAGAGTAAGAAATCATTTTTTTAAATAAAGCAGTACTAAAACGCCATTTAAATTTTAGTAAATAAGGAATTAATAAAATAAGTGAGATAGCACTACCAATAGTATTAGCGATAAATATAAAATTAACAATTTCTGTACTATTAAAAATAGTGTTTAGCAAAGTTGGAATTTCTTTTCCGCTGTTTTTAAATTCAGGAATAAATTTTAAAAAAAGTAAGTTAATACTTACAATTATTCCAACATTTATTAATTTAATTACAGTATATTTTATAGGCTTGTTTGAAGCGCGCAGATAAGCAAAAGGAATTACAGCAAGCGTATCAATAGTTAAAATGGTAATTAATAATTTAAGTTGAAGTGGGTTATTACTAAAATCAAAAATAGTTGTAAAAAAATTTGAGAATAAATAAGTAGTAAAAACAAAAAGTAATGCTAAAAAAAATACACTAATAAAAGCAGTAGAAATTAAGGTGTCTTTTTTTTCTTCAGATTTATAAAACCGAAAAAAAGCAGTTTCCATTCCAAAAGTTAATAACACAGAAAATAATGCCGCCCAAATATAAAAGTTGGTGTTTTCAGCATAATTATTTGTGGGTAAAGCATCAGTATGAACACGAACCAATAAAAAATTAATTACACGAGGTAAAACAGCAGCAATTCCGTAAATAATAGTGTCTTTAAAAAATCTTTTAAGTGCGTTCAAAAGTGAGTTATGGTGTATAAAATTAACCGTATAAATGTACAAAAGTTTTTCTTTCTATTTAAAAGTATTACAACTAAAACAAAGCACCTATTTTTACTTTAAGAATTGTTAAGCTCTAATGTTTTGGTCTTAATCTTAGTTTGTTTACATTTGAATTCTAAATGTTTTATAAATGAAAAAAATCCCTAAAATTGCCGTTTTTGGTGGTGGAAGTTGGGCAACAGCCATAGTAAAAATGTTATGTGAAAATTTACATCAAGTTGGCTGGTATATGAGAAATCAAAATTCAATTGATTATATTAAAGAAAATGCCCATAACCCAAATTATTTAAGCTCTGCTGAATTTGATGTGAGTAAATTGTATTTATCAAGTGATATTAATGAATTGGTACGTTATGCAGATGTTTTAATTTTTGCAATTCCTTCAGCATTTGTTAAGGCAGAATTAGATAAAATAACGGAAGATTTTTCTTCAAAAATTGTGTTTTCTGCTATTAAAGGTATTGTTCCAGAAACCGGATTAATTGTTGGTGAGCATTTTAATAAAATGCATCAAATTCCCTTTGAAAATATAGGCGTAATTACAGGTCCCTGTCACGCAGAAGAAGTCGCCATGGAACGTTTATCATATTTAACAATTGCCTGTACTGATGTTAAAAAAGCAAGATTGTTAAGTAAATGCCTCGCTAGTAATTATATAAAAACAAAAACTTCTGACGATATTATAGGCTCTGAATATGCCGCAATGTTAAAAAATATTTATGCAATTGCAGCTGGTATAGCGCACGGATTGGGTTATGGAGATAATTTTCAATCGGTTTTAATGTCAAATTCTATTCGTGAAATGAAACGTTTTATTAAAAAAATACATAAAATGAAACGAAATATTAATAATTCAGCTTATTTAGGTGATTTATTGGTAACAGGGTATTCTGTTTTTAGTAGAAATAGAATGTTTGGTAATATGATAGGTAAAGGTTACACTGTTAAAAGCGCCCAAATGGAAATGAGTATGATTGCAGAGGGTTACTATGCCACAAAAAGCGCCTATTTACTGAATGAAAAAAACAAGGCTAAAACACCCATTATTGATGCTGTTTATGCAGTATTATATGAACACAAAAACCCAAAAAAAATTTTTAAAAAATTGACAGAACTATTAGATTAGCAATTAGTTATTTATTTTATTTCAAAAAAAGATTATAAATAACTGAAATAAAACTACCTTTGCACTTTAATATATTCTATTTATAAAATGAAAAAAGGTACAGTAAAATTTTTTAACGAATCTAAAGGATTTGGATTTGTAACAGAAGAAGGTTCAGGAACAGATTATTTCATGCACATTTCAGGCTTAATTGATGAAGTGAGAGAAGGTGATGTAGTTGAATTTGAACTAAAAGAAGGAAAAAAAGGTTTAAACGCAGTAAATGTTAAAGTAATTTAAGATACTACATTAGCTTTTTAGAAAAATTAGAACCAGTTATTTTTAACTGGTTTTTTTTGTCTAATTTTTTCACTTGATATAAATCATATATACAACATGAATGGTTTTGTAAATTTGAATAGAATTAATTTTATAAATTAAACAACGTTCAATATGGAATCAAAAATTGGGATTATATATGCTAGTGTTGATGGCCAAACATTAAAAATATGTAATAAACTTGTTACTATTTTAAAAAAAAATAAGCAAAATGTAACATTATTTTCAATTGATGATTTTAATGAAGACATCACCAATTTTAATAAGTTAATTATTGGTTCTAGCATTCGTTATGGTCTTCACCATAAAAAAATAATAGACTTTATTAATACGAATAAATTAAAACTAGATTCTATAAAAACAGCTTTTTTTTCAGTAAATTTAGTAGCTAGAAAACCAGAAAAAAATACGCCAACTACTAATCCGTATGTCATCAAATTTTTTAAAACTATTCATTGGAAACCTACAATAATTGAAGTTTTTGCAGGAAAATTAGATTATAAAAAATATCCTTTTTTTGATAGAATTATGATTCAGTTTATTATGTGGATGACAAAAGGACCCACAAATACCAATACGGAAATAGAGTATACAAATTGGGGAAAAGTAACAAAATTTGGAGAAAAAATCTCAGGGTTTTAACTAAAAACACCTGATAAATGTCAATTATTGTTATATTTGAGTATGCCAATTGGCATATTTAAACCTTGTAAATTGCTTCAAATGAGAATACTTTTATTTATAACTTTAACGCTATGTTCTTATTATTCTAAAGCCCAAGAACGCTTTTTAATTCAAGAAACAGATAGTATTCGGTTATTTGAAACATATTTATCAAATAATTCTAAAGCAAATGTGTTTCCATATTTGTATAACAAAGGATTAATTTATGTATCAAATAATAAAACAAAATACCACCACCTTTATTATTCTAATTTACAATCTAAACCTCAAAAAATAACGATAGATTCACGATTTCGTTTCGGTTCAGTTTCTCTTTTTAACAATGAAATTTACTTTACAGGAATTTCCAAAAAAATGGATAAAAGAGGATACTATAACTTCGCTATTTATAAAGGAAATTTTAAAAATTTTAAAATTTCAAAAGTAAAAAAACTTCCCTTTTGCAATAATAATTTTTCTTATTCAGACCCTTTTATCTCTCCAGATGGCAATCAACTGGTTTTAGTAAGTAATGAAAGAGAATTGGTACATATTATTGAATTTGTAAGAAATAAAAATAATGAATGGGTTCAGAAAAGTGTTGTTTTTATTTCTCATCCAAATTTCGACATTTTTAACCCAACTATATTTGATAAAAACACTATTTATTTTTCGTCAAATATTTTTGACGGAAAAATAAATGAAATTAATTATATTGTGAATGAGAGAGGTGAAATTGAAGTAGAAAGAGCGTATAGAGAAGAAGGTGATTTTAATATTTATAAAATTATAAGAATAAACGGAAAATGGGGTATTCCACAAAAGGCCAATAAATTTAATTCTGAATTTGACGAACTTGGAGTTTTATTTAATGCTAAAAAAAGCGGCTATTTAACTTCATTTAGGTTTAATAGTACTGATAATATTTATTATTTTGAATTGAAATAAATATGTGAAATAGTTAAAATTCTTGTTTCATATATTGATAAATATCATAACACCAACAAATTACATTCCGTAAATTCGTAAATTGTGTAATTAATAAAAGTTATTTTTAAGTATTTGCACCATTAAAAATAATTTCAAATAGGTTATTACTAAATAGAATACTCAAATTTAAAAGTATGAAAAAGCAATTAAACCTTGTAGAAAACACATTAAAATACATTACAAAAAAAAGTCACGAAGAAAAAGGATTTGAATTTTTAAAACAAGTTGCTAAGTACCTAAGTGAGGCGCTTAAGGTTAACTACGTTTTAATTAATGAGTACTCAAAAAAGGAGCCAAATATTGTAAAAACAATTGCATTTTATAGTACTGGTAGCATATTACCAAATATAACTTATAAATTAGCACACACACCCTGCGAAAATGTAATTGATAACAAAATTTGCATTTATCCTAAAAATATACAAACCCTTTTTCCTAAAGATTATTTGCTAGCACAAATGAATGCTGAAAGCTATATTGGTATTCCACTCTGGAGTTCTACAGGAGTGCCAATTGGGCTAATAATTATTTTAGATGATAAAGAACTAAAAGAAACCAAAACTATTTCAATAGCTTTACAAATAGTGGCTATAAAAGTAGCACAGGTTGTTGAAAAACAGCGTTATGAAAATAAATTAAAACGTCAAATAAAAGATTTAGAATTATCAAATAAAAAAATTAAAGAGAGTGAAAATAATTTAAAGGACGCACAAAGAATTGCAAAATTAGGGTATTGGAAATTAGATATTCCAACGAATAAATTAACCTGGTCAGATGAAATTTATAGAATTTTTGGTTTGAAACCTCAAGAATTTAACCCTACTTACAATGATTTTTTAGAGAAAGTACATCCAGAAGACAGAAATAAAGTAAATGAAGCCTACCTATCTTCCTTAAAAAACAAAACACCTTATAAAATAGAACACAGAATATTATTAGCAACGGGAGAAACAAAGTATCTTATTGAAAAATGCAATACAAATTACAATGATAAAGGAGAGCCTGTATCCTCAATAGGAACTGTTATAGATATTACAAAACAAAGAGAATCTGAAGAGCGGTACCGTGGATTATCAGAAGCTTCATTTAATGCCATTTTTCTTTCCGAAAAAGGAGTTTGTTTAGACCAAAATGCTACAGCAAAACAACTATTTGGGTATACAAATAAAGAAGCCGTAGGAAAACTAGCAACAGAGTGGGTTGTACCTGAAGATAGAACAATGGTTATGAATAAAATACTTTCAGGAAATGAGGAACCGTACGAAGTAAGGGCTTTACGAAAAGATGGCACAATGTTTCCAGCGAAAATACAAGCAAAGATGATGCTGTATAAAGGAAGAAATGTTCGCGTTACTGAACTTAGTGATATAACATTACACAAACAATTAGAAGAAACACTTAAAAAAAGTGAAGAAAAATTCAAAAAATTAGCAAATCTAACATTTGAAGGAATTTTAATACATAAAAATGGCGTTGTTTTAGATATAAATTTGGCATTTGAAAAAATGTTTGGGTACAACCTAGACGAAATTTATGGAAAAGATATTACACAAATTATTTATCCTAAAAAATACCATAAAACTATTTTAAAAAATAGAATTGACAAATACACTCAGGCCTATGAAATGGAAGCTATACGAAAGGACGGTTCTATTTTTCCTATTGAAGTTGAAGCAAGAAATATTATAGCAGAAGATGCACTAAGGGTTACCGCTTTTAGAGACATAACAGCACGCAAAAAATCAGAAAAAGAATATTTAAAACTATATACAGCAGTTGAACAAAGTGCCAATACAATTGTTATTACGGATACTGAAGGTAATATAGAATATACCAATCCAAAATTTACGGAACTTACAGGGTATACCACTAAAGAAGCGTTAGGGAAAAATCCAAGAATTTTAAACTCAGGAATTCAGCCTAAATCATATTATAAAAAAATGTGGGAAACAATTACTGCAGGAAAAATATGGAATGGTGAGTTTAGAAATAAATCTAAAAGCGGGAACTTGTTTTGGGAGAAAGTAACCATTACCCCTATTAAAAATAAGGAAGGAAAAATTATCAATTATTTAGCTGTTAAAGTAGATATAACCAACCGTAAACGTGCAGATCAAGAGCTAGAAAAGGCTACCAATAAAATTAAAGAAAGTGAAAAAAAGTTTAGAGAATTATACGAAAAATCTGGAGATGCTATTTTAATTATAAAAAATGGAATTTTTGTTGATTGTAACCAAGCTACAGTTAATATGCTTGGCTACAATACAAAAGAAGAGTTTTTAAATTTACACCCTTCAAAATTATCTCCAAAACAACAACCTGACGGGCTAGATTCTAATGAAAAAGCTAATAAAATGATGCAATTGGCTTTGAATCACGGAACGCATAGATTTGAATGGATTCACACAAAAAAATCTAAAAAAAATTTCCCTGTTGAAGTGTTGCTAACTGCTATTTCTAATGAAATTGAAAATGAAATTATACATTGTGTTTGGAGAGATATCTCTGAACGGAAAAAAGCCGAAGAGAATTTAAATAATGCTTTTGAATTAATTAAAAAAAGTGAAGAAGAATTAAATACCATTTTAAAAACAGCCAATGAAGGTTTTTGGATGATTAATAGAAAAGGTGCAACAATTGAAGTAAATCCTAAAATGTGTGATATTTTAGGCTACTCAGAAAATGAAATTTTAGAAAAATCGATATTTAATTTTGTTGATGAAGAAAATGCTAAAATATTTAAAAAACAACTTAAAATAAGAGGTTTAGGTTTGCCTTCAACCTATGAAATTGAGTTAAAACACAAGAGCGGAAATAGTTTAGCTTGTTTATTTAAAACCTCTCCAATTTTTAACAAAAAAAATATTAGAATAGGTTCATTTGCTATGGTTTCAGATATTTCTTCAATTAAAAAAGCATACAAAAATCTAGAAAATAAAAACAAAGAGCTAAGGAAACTTAGTGATGAATTGTCTATAAAAAACAACTTACTTATTGAAAGTAAAAATAAATTTAAAAATTTATTTGATAAAAGTCCAGTTTCATTGTGGGAGCAAGATTTTTCAGAAGTAATTAAATTACTGAACAAAAAGAAATCTGAAGGTATAGATGTAAACGTGTATTTAAATGAAAACCGAGATTTTTTAATTAAATGTATTTCGAAAATTAAGATATTAAATGTAAATAAAACAACACTTGAGTTATTAGGAATTAAAGATATTGAAGAATTGGTAATACATATTAGAAAAACAAATAATGAAATATCATTGAATACGATAAAAAAAGAGCTAATATCAATTATTTCAGGTGAAAAAGAATTTTTTAGTGAAACTCAATTAGTTAATAAAAATGGTGATAAATTACATGTTTTAGTGAAATCTGCAATGCTTAACAATAAAGGCAAAAATTTAGTTTCTATTATTAATATCACAGCCTTAAAAAAAGCAGAAAATGAACTGATAAAAGCTAAAGAAAAAGCAGAAGAAAGCGACCGTTTAAAGACCGAATTTTTAAATAATATGTCTCACGAGATACGAACTCCAATGAATGGTATTTTAGGATTTTCACAAATGCTGAACGACCCTGATTTAGATGATTCTAAAAGACAAACATTTGTAAATATTATTCAAAATAGCGGAAATCAACTCTTACAAATTATAGATGATATTTTAGAAATATCTAGATTAGGAACAAAACAAGTAAAAGTAATAAATGAAAAAGTTTGTTTGAATGATTTATTATTGGATTTATTTTCAATTTTTGATATTAAAGCGAAAGAAAATAAAACACCGTTGTATCTAAAAAAAGAGCTTTCAGATAGCCAAAGTACTATATTTACTGATAAAACTAAATTGAATAAAATAGTAAGCAATTTATTAGAAAACGCTATAAAATTTACAAATCAAGGATTTATTGAATTTGGATACACGCTAAGTAATAGTAATAAATTTCCTAAACTTAATATCTACGTTAAAGATACAGGAGTTGGCATAGAGACTAAAAAACATCAATTGATTTTTGAACGTTTTTCACAAGCAGAAAAAGAAATGTCTAAAAAAACAGGAGGTTTAGGTTTGGGATTATCTATAGCAAAAGAAAATACGGAATTATTAGGAGGTACAATTTCGGTTCAATCTAAAAAAATGGAAGGAGCTACTTTTATAGTTAGCCTTCCGTATAAGCCAGTTTTCAAAAATGAGATTATAGAAAAAACTAAAAATAGTTATAATATATTGATAGCTGAAGATGAAGAAGTAAATTATATGTACCTTGAGACGATGTTAAAAGATGTTATGAAATTAAATTGTAATGTTTTTCACGCTAAAAATGGAAAAGAAGCAGTTGATTTTTGTGAAAATAATACAACAGTTGATTTTGTGTTAATGGATTTAAAAATGCCTGTTTTAAATGGCTATAAAGCTACTGAACAGATACGAAAATTTAATGATACACTACCTATTGTTGCTCAAACGGCATATTCAACTGAACAAGATAAAGAAAAAGCCTTTTTAGCTGGTTGTACTAATTTTATTTCAAAACCAATAGATAAAGAAGAGTTTTTTGACATTATTAATAAAATTACATTAAATAAAACCCAGTAGTATTCTTCTTAAGAGAAGGTGTTTTGGTAATAGAAAATGAATTTAAAAAAAATATTTACAATAATTCATATTAGCTTAATTACGTTGTTAATTGTATTAAGCGTTCTCACACTTTTATTATTTCAAAAGATAACACATATTAAAAGTCATAATGAAGCCAAATTAAAATCATACGCAATAGCAAGTAAATTAAGAAAATCTTCTAATAATTTAACGCAGTACGCTAGAACCTATGTTTTAACTGGAGATAGTATTTGGAAAAAGAAATATGGGAAAGTTTTAAATATTTTAAATGGAAAAAAACCATGGCCTAATGGAAGAATTATTTCTTGGAAAGATAGTATTTCAAAATTTAATTTTTTAAAAGAAGAAGTTGATAAACTTGAGCTGGCTTTTCAAAATATTAATAATTTATCATATACAGAAAAAAAAGCAATCAATGCTATTGATGGTTTATTTGATGATGGCACAGAAAATTTTACAGTAAAAAAAGCACCCAATTTATTTTTAGCACGAACCATAATTTTCGATGATAAATATCAAGAAGATAAAACCAAGATATTAGAACTTATCGAAGATTTTTTTGTGATGTATCAAAAAAGAATTGGGAGAGAAATAAAAAAGCATGAAACTACTAGTTACTTATTACTTTGGGGTATTAATATTTTAGTAGTTATAATTATTATAATATCTACAATTTCATTTTTTAAAATAAAAAATAAGATTATTCTACAGCTTGAAGAATTAAAAAAAGCTAAAGAAAAAGCAGAGGAAAAAGAAAAGGAAAACAGAAAACTTTCTATTGCTGTCAATCAAAGTGCTAGCGTAATAGTTATTACAGATACAGCAGGGAATATAGAATACACTAACCCAAAATTTACTAAGGTTACAGGCTATACAGCTACAGAAGTTCTAGGAGAAAATATGAGAATTTTAAAAACAAATTACCACTCTAAAGAATTTTATGCTAAAATGTGGCAGGTAATTAAAAGTGGAAATACCTGGAAAGGGGTTTTTCGTAATAAATCTAAAACAGGAAAAGTTTTTTGGGAGCAAGCAACCATAACACCAATAAAGGATGCACATAACAATATTATAAATTTTTTAAGTATAAAAGAAGATATTACAGCAAGTAAAAAAACAATGCTAACCCTAAAAGAAAGTGAACGCAATTTAATAAAAGCACAAAAAATAGCTAAAATAGGGAGCTTTAATTTGAATTTAAAAACAATGATTGCTAAAACATCAAGCAATTTTGAAGCTATAACAGAATTTAATTTAGGCGAAATACCATTTGCCGTTTGGAGAGAAATTACCCATCCTGATGACGCTAAAAACAATCAAAAAGTATTCGAAAATTGCATTGAAAAAGGTGAAAAATTTGATTTAGAATATAGAATTATAACCATGAAAACAAAAAAAATAAAATGTATTCATGGATTAGGAGAAGTAATTTATAAAAATGGAGAACCTGTAAATTTTGTTGGAACAATTCAAGATATTACAGAGAGAAAAGAAATAGAACAAGAATTATTAAAAGCAAAAGAAAAAGCAGAAGAAAGTGACCGTTTGAAAACAGAGTTTTTAAACAACATGTCTCATGAGATACGAACTCCAATGAATGGTATTATAGGATTTTCAGAAATGTTAACAGCAAAAAACATAACCGAGGCAAAGAGAAAGTACTTTATAAATATAATTCAAAATAGTAGTAAGCAACTATTACAAATTATTGATGATATTTTAGAAATTTCTAAATTAGGAACCAGACAAGTAAAAGTAATTGAAACAAAAGTTTGCTTAAACGATGTTTTGTTAGAATTATTTTCAGTTTTTGATATCAAAGCGAAAGAAAATAACACACCACTATACCTTAAAAAGCCTCTCTCAAATGTAAAAAGCACCATTTTTATTGATAAAACAAAATTGATTAAAATAGTAAGTAATTTATTAGAAAATGCCATAAAATTTACAAACAAAGGATTTATTGAGGTTGGCTATTCCTTAGAAAACAAAATGTTAAATATTTATGTAAAAGATACGGGTACAGGAATAGATTCAAAATACCAAAAAAGAATTTTTGATCGTTTTTCTCGGGGTAATCATAAGCTATCTGAAAAAACAGGAGGTTTAGGATTGGGATTATCTATAGCAAAAGAGAATACAGAATTATTAGGGGGAGAGATTTCAGTACAATCCGAAAAGGGGATAGGATCTACATTTTTTATTTCTATTCCTTATAAGCCAGTAAATCAACATGAAAAAATTAAAGAAAAAGAAACAATTTTAGAGACAGAAAACAAACCTTTAAAATATACTATTTTGGTTGCTGAAGATGAAGAAGTAAATTATTTATTTATAGAGATAGTATTAATGGATAAAATAAAATTACCATGTACTATTTTACACGCAAAAAATGGACAAGAGGCTGTTGATTTTTGTAAAAATAATACGGCTATTAATTTAGTATTAATGGATATAAAAATGCCTGTTTTAAATGGATATAGAGCTACTGAACAGATACGAAAATTTAACACTACAATACCTATAATTGCCCAAACGGCTTATTCAACCCCTAATGAGATAGAAAAAGCATCTTTAGCAGGTTGTAATGATTTTATTTCGAAACCTATAAGTAAAAAAACCTTATTAGAAATAATAGATAAGTATTTGTTGAAGCAAGATGAAAAGTAGCACTAAAAACAGTTATTTTATTAAAATACCACGTTTGTTTAGTAAAGAAATAACCCTCAAAGCACCGTCATTAATCATTCCTTTTTTAAATAAAAATTTTTTGTCGTACATTACATTTTCTTCAAAAAAAGTGACATTAAAAACATTGGAAAGCTTTATTACATCATTAAGTAATAGTTCAACTTTTGCATAAGATTTTGCAGGAAGTTTCTCAATTTTATGCCTTAAAATAGCTGTTTCAATTTGTTTATTTTCATTGTACCCCTTAGAAACAATTAATATCATTTCTATATCAACATTTTTATTATTAATAATATAAGCATTCCAATCATCACATTGAAATTCATTATTGTATTCTTTGACAATAGCCATAGAAACACCTGTTACCTTAGGTATTTGAATATCTTTTTTCATAAAATATTGCGTAAAAAAACGATATTTATAAAATAGATTTAAATTGCTCTAAAAATCGCACATCATTTTCATAAAACATCCTAATATCTGGTATTTGATATAAAAGCATTGCAATACGTTCAATACCCATTCCAAAAGCATAGCCTGAATACACTTCAGGATCAATATTAGCGTTTTTTAAAACATTGGGGTCAACCATACCACAACCCATAATTTCTAACCAACCAGTTCCTTTGGTGATTTTATAATCAGTTTCAGTTTCTAATCCCCAATAAATATCTACTTCTGCACTTGGTTCAGTAAACGGAAAATAGGATGGTCGTAAACGAATTTTTGATTTCCCAAACATTTCTTTAGTGAAATATAGCAGCGTCTGTTTTAAGTCTGCAAAAGAAACGTCGGTGTCAATATACAATCCTTCAACCTGATGAAAAATACAGTGAGCTCTAGCAGAAATGTCTTCATTTCTAAATACACGCCCAGGAGATATGGTTCGAATAGGTGGTTTGTGATTTTCCATGTATCGTACTTGAACAGATGAGGTATGTGTTCTTAATAAAATATCAGGATTTTTTTCGATAAAAAAAGTATCCTGCATATCTCGTGCCGGATGATATTCAGGTAAGTTAAGAGCTGTAAAATTGTGCCAATCATCTTCAATTTCAGGCCCCTCAGAAACGGTAAAACCAATACGAGAAAAAACATCAATAATTTTATTTCTAACTATAGATATTGGATGACGAGAACCGAGTTCAACAGGATCAGAAGGCCGTGTTAAATCCCCGTAGATACCCTTTTGTTCACTTTTAATTTCGATAAGATCTTTTAAATGTGTTACTTTTTCTTGCGCTAAATTTTTTAACGTATTTAAAGCCGCACCAAAATCTTTTCTTTCTTTTGGAGCAACATTTTTAAATTCAGCAAATAAATCATTTAAAATTCCTTTTTTTCCTAAGAATTTAATTCTAAAACTTTCAATTTCATCTTTGGTGGTAGCACTAAATGCATTTACTTCACCAATCAATTTCGTTACTTTATCTAACATTTACATATAAAATTAGGTTGCAAATTTAAACAATTTTATTTTGAAAAGAAGGTTGTAAAGATAATTGCTTAATATACTTTTTTGTAGTCAAATACGGTATTTAAATTACTCGCAAAAAATATATATAAAAAGTGTTTCGAAAACGTTGTAAATAAGGAAAGTTTAGTAATAAAAAAAAATTAATTTTAATGTTTTTTAAAAAAAATACTTTAATTTTATAGGAAATACATTATAAACATAAAAATGATCTTTAAATTATGGAATCAGAAGTTATGGAACCGAAAACAACAAAACTAGAATTAAAAAAATTTATGGATTTAGTTAAGAAACGAAATCCACATGAACCTGAGTATTTGCAAGCGGTAGAGGAAGTGGCTGAAACAGTTGTTCCTTTTATTCTTAGTAATGAGATTTATAACGGTAAGCAAATTTTAACTAGAATGGTTGAGCCTGAAAGAGTATTAATGTTCAGGGTTCCTTGGATTAATGATTCTGGAGAAATAATAGTTAATAGAGGATATAGAATTGAAATGAATTCAGCAATTGGTCCTTATAAAGGCGGTTTGCGTTTTCACCCTACGGTAAATTTAAGTATTCTTAAATTTTTAGCTTTTGAACAAGTTTACAAAAATGCATTAACCACATTACCAATGGGTGGTGGTAAAGGAGGGTCGGATTTTGATCCTAAAGGAAAATCAGATGTTGAAATTATGCGTTTTTGTCAAAGTTTTATGAGTGAACTATTTCGTCATATAGGCCCTAATACGGATATTCCTGCAGGTGATATTGGAGTTGGAAGTAGAGAAATAGGTTATTTATTTGGAATGTATAAAAAATTAAGAAATGAATTTACAGGTGTTTTAACAGGCAAAGGAATGTCTTGGGGTGGTTCACTCATTAGACCTGAAGCAACAGGGTACGGTACCGTATATTTTGCGCAAAGTATGCTTGAAACTAGAGGTGATACGCTTAAAGGTAAAACAATTACGGTTTCTGGTTCTGGAAACGTAGCTCAATATGCTTGTGAAAAAGCAACGCAGTTAGGTGCCAAAGTAGTTACTTTATCTGATTCATCAGGATATATTTACGATGCAGAAGGTATAAATGAGGACAAACTAGCATTTGTAATGAATCTTAAAAATAACATACGTGGTAGAATTAGTGAATATGTTAAAGAATATCCAAATGCAACATTCTTTGCAGGAGAGAGACCATGGGGTATTAAGTGTGACGTAGCAATGCCTTGTGCTACCCAAAATGAAGTAAGCGGAGAGGATGCTAAATTATTATTGAGTAATGGATGTTATGTTATAAGTGAAGGCGCAAATATGCCTTCTACACCTGAAGCAGTTCACAATTTCCAAGCTGCTAAAATTTTATATGCACCAGGTAAGGCATCAAATGCTGGAGGTGTTGCAACTTCAGGATTAGAAATGAGCCAAAATTCTTTACGTATTAACTGGACTCGTGATGAAGTAGATAAAAGACTTAAAAAAATTATGGCTGATATCCATGACTCTTGTACAAAATACGGAAAAAACGAAAATGGTTATATAGATTATGTTAGAGGAGCTAATATAGCAGGATTTGTTAAAGTTGCCGATGCAATGTTAGCACATGGTGTTGTATAACAATTAATTTTATAATTAATAATTAAAAAGGGTTGTAAATAGCAATCCTTTTTTAATTATCAGAATTTATCTTGCTAAATTTACTGTAATTTATATGTAAAATAATATCTTGCATAGGTAATTTAATGCCTTTTTATAAATGAATAAGAATCCAATTCCCGATTTAAAATCATATCAATTTGAAGAAGTTGCATTTGATAAGTTAATGCAAAATAGAATACATAAAATTTTAATTGTTTGCTCTAACTATGATTATTATATGTTAGAAGAAGATGGTAGAATTGATGAACAAATTTTTAATGAATATACAGCTTTAAATTTACGATACCCACCAAGTTTTGCGCACGCAAACTCTGCAAAAAGAGCCATTAGAATGATGCAAAACCAAAATATTGATTTGGTTATTACTTGGTTAGATATTGGGAATGCTAAAACTATTGAAACATCAAAATTAATAAAAGAAGCCTTCCCAAATGTTCCAATAGCAGCTATTAGTCATTATTCAACTCAATTAAGAGAAAGGTTAAATAAAGAAAGTACAGGCGCTATAGACTATGTATTTCACTGGAATGGAAATGCCGATATTATACTAGCCATTATAAAGTTGACTGAGGATAGAATGAATGCTGAAAATGATATTGAGCATATTGGTGTAAAAGCTATTTTATTGGTTGAGGATTCGTTGAAATTTTATTCTAAATATTTACCGCTTTTTTACAAAGTACTTTTAAATCAAACTACCGCATTTATGTCAGAGGGGTTAAATGAACACCGTAGAATGATGTTGATGCGAGGACGACCAAAAATATTGTTAGCAACAAATTACGAAGAAGGGCTAAACCTGTTTGAAAAGTATAAAAACAACTTATTAGGTGTAATTTCAGATGTTTCCTATTTTAGAGGCGGCAAAAGAGATCCCAAAGCGGGTTTTAAATTTTTAAAATATGTACGAGGATTTAAACGCTATTTCCCTTTTTTAATTCAGTCTTCTGATAGTAATAATGAAAAACTTGCGTTAAAACTAAAGGGTAAATTTTTATACAAACATACCGATGCTTTAGAAGAAGAAATTAAAAATTATATCAATTACTATTTTTTGTTTGGAGATTTTGAATTTTGGGATCCTGTTCAGAAAAAAGTAATAGCCAAAGTGAAAGATTTAACAGCTTTTCAAAAAGCACTTTCAACAGTTACTCCCGAAGCCATAGTTTACCATGCTGAACGAAGCCAATATTCAAAATGGTTAAAATCAAGAGCTCTTTTTCCTTTGGCAAATTTATTCAGTAAAGTTGAACTTGAAGATTTTGAAGACCCTGAACAAATTAGAAAATTTTTAATTAAAGCAATTAGGGTATATAAAAGTTTTAGAGCTAGAGGTATAATTTCTAAATTTGATAAAAATAGATATGATGAATATTTAGGATTTGCTAGAATTGGAGATGGAGCGTTAGGAGGAAAAGGGAGAGGGCTTGCTTTTATAGATTCTTTTTTAAAGAGACATCGGTTAAATCAAAAATATAAAGACATTAACATTTCTATTCCAAGAACAGTGGTTTTAAGTACTGATGTTTTTGATGAATTTATTGAAAAACACAAACTAATTCATTTTGTTGCAAAGTGTAATAACGATGAAGAAATTTTAGAAAAATTTATTTCAAAACCTTTACCAAATTGGGTTTTAGAAGATATTGAGGCTTTTTTAAAAATAACAAAATCTCCCATAGCTATTAGATCTTCAAGTGTGTTAGAAGATTCTCATTACCAACCTTTTGCAGGTGTTTTTTCAACCTATATGCTGCCTAATACAGAAATTGGTAAAATGGCAGAAATGGTTTCAAATGCAGTGAAATCGGTAATGGCCTCCTCTTTTTTTATAAATAGTAAAGTTTACTTAAAAGCAACATCACACACCATTGAAGAAGCTAAAATGGCAGTAATTTTACAAGAAGTTACAGGGAAACAATATGCCGATGTATATTACCCAAATATTTCTGGTGTAGCACGTTCTATCAATTTTTATCCAATTGGAAATGAAAAACCAAATGAGGGTATTGCAAATATAGCCTTAGGCTTAGGAGAAATAATTGTTGGAGGAGGAAAAACCTTACGGTTTTCACCGTATCACCCTAAAAAAGTATTGCAACTTTCTTCTCCAGGTTCAACACAAAGAGATACGCAACAATACTTATATGGATTGGATATGAACCCTGATAGTTACAAGGTTTCAACAAGTGAAGCTATTAATAAAAAGAAAATTTCTATTCGTAGAGCAGAAAAGCATGGCTCGTTAAAATTTGTGGCATCAACTTACGATTTACAAAATAATGTAATTCGTCCAGGTGTTTTACATGACGGAATTAGAGTAATTACTTTTGACAATATTTTAAAATACAACACATTTCCATTACCAGAAATTTTACAAGATTTATTGCGTATTAGTCAGCGTGAAATGAGAAACCCAATAGAAATGGAATTTGCTGTAAATTTAGATGTTCCAAAAGGAACACCTAAAGAATTTAGTTTTTTGCAGATAAGACCAATTGTTGAAACGAATGAAAATATGACTAAATTACCAGATGATTTTGATAAAAAAGACACGATAATTTATTCAGAGTCTGCTTTAGGAAATGGGAAATATGATTATATATATGATTTTGTATATGTAAAACCCGAAACTTTTAATTCGGCAAATACCAGAGAAATTGCTACAGCAGTTGAACAAATCAACAAAAAATTTGTAGAATCACAAAAACAATACATTTTAGTTGGACCTGGAAGATGGGGTTCAAGTGATCCATGGCTAGGAATACCTGTTATTTGGCCTCAAATTTCTGCTGCTAAAGTAATAGTAGAATCAGGATTAAATAATTTTAGAATTGACCCAAGCCAAGGAACACATTTTTTTCAAAATTTAACATCATTTAAAGTGGGCTATTTAACCATAAACCCTTTTATAAATGACGGTTTTTTTGATTTAGAATATTTAAACAAACAAGAAGCAGTTTATGAAGATACTTACTTAAGGCACATTCAATTTAAAGAGCCTTTATGTATTATTATTGAAGGAAAAAGTAATAAAGCAGCAATCTACAAAGCAGGTTTTAAACTAAAAACAAATCAAGAATCGTTAGAAGAATCTATTGATGATTTACCTCCAGATGGATTTATGTAAAAATAGTTATAATTCCGTAGATAAATACAAATAATTGGGGGGGTAATAAAAGTAACAAATCAATAAAATTATTGAGATATTTTATAAAAATTGCAATAAATAAAAGTATTTTTGCTTAAAATTTAAATTATTTAATTTTTAATAGGTATTAACAATAAAATTATGAATGTACAAGAGATATTAACAAACTTGGAAACGAAGCATCCGGGTGAAAAAGAATACTTACAAGCAGTGCATGAAGTATTAGAGTCTATTGAAACAATTTACAATGAAAACCCACAATATGAATCGGCAAAAATAATTGAGAGATTGGTTGAACCTGACCGTATTTTAACTTTTAGAGTTTCATGGGTAGATGATGAAGGAAATGTTCAAGTTAATTTAGGGCATAGAGTTCAATTTAACAATGCAATTGGACCATATAAAGGTGGAATTAGATTACACCCAAGTGTAAATTTAAGTATTTTAAAGTTTTTAGGATTTGAACAAATTTTTAAAAATGCACTAACAACATTACCTATGGGAGGCGGGAAAGGTGGTTCAGATTTTAATCCGAAAGGAAAATCAGATGCTGAAATTATGCGTTTTTGTCAGGCATTTATGCTAGAATTATGGCGTATTATTGGTCCAAGTACTGATGTTCCCGCAGGAGATATAGGTACAGGAGGTAGAGAAATAGGTTTTATGTATGGAATGTATAAAAAACTACAACATGAAAATGCAGGAGTTTTAACAGGAAAAGGATTAAATTGGGGAGGTAGTTTAATAAGGCCTGAAGCAACAGGTTATGGAGCTACTTACTTTACTAATGAAATGCTAAAAACTCAAAATGATTCTTTTGAAGGAAAAACCGTTTGCCTTTCTGGATTTGGAAATGTTACTTGGGGTGTTGCCCTAAAAGTTACTGAATTAGGCGGTAAGGTAATTACAATTTCTGGCCCTGATGGTTATGTGTACGATGAAAAAGGATTAGATGAAGAAAAAATAGATTATTTACTAGCTTTAAGAGCTTCAAATAATGATATTGTTTCGCCATATATTGAAGAATTCCCAGAAGCTAAATTTATTCCAGGGAAAAAACCTTGGGAAGTACCTTGTGATATTGCAATGCCTTCAGCAATTCAAAATGAATTAAATGGAGATGATGCAAAACAATTAGTATTTAATGGTGTAAAATATGTTATTGAAGTATCTAATATGGGTTGTACACCTGATGCTATTGATATAATCCTTAAAAATAAATTACCATTTGCTCCTGGTAAGGCTGCAAATGCAGGAGGAGTTGGAGTTTCTGGATTAGAAATGTCCCAAAATGCTATGAAACTTAATTGGACGAAAGATGAAGTTGATGCAAAATTACATCAAATAATGTCTTCAATACATATTGCTTGTGAAAAATACGGAACAGAAGATGATGGTTATGTTAATTATGTAAAAGGTGCAAATATTGCAGGTTTTATTAAGGTTGCAGACGCAATGTTAGATCAAGGAATCGTTTAAAATTTAAAATAGAATTTTAATTATCGAGGCTGTCTAAAAAGTAATTATACTTGTCATTTTGAACAAAGTGAAAAATCTCAACATCTTGATATATAAGTGTTTAATTTCAAGGAGATTCTCCATTTACATTCAGAATAACACTTTTTAGACAGCCTCTTTTGTATGTTTAACGTATGGGTGTAAGCATAAATGATAAAAAAATTATTCATGTAGATATGGATGCGTTTTTTGCATCGGTGGAACAGCTTGATAATCCCAAATTGAAAGGCAAACCAATTGCGGTTGGAGGTGGTGGCGAACGAGGAGTTGTAGCGGCCGCCAGCTATGAAGCACGCAAATTTAATGTTCGTTCAGCTATGAGCGGCAAACAAGCTAAAAAAAATTGTCCGCATTTAATTTTTGTAAAACCTAGATTTGAACGGTATAAAGAAATCTCTCAAAAAATTAGAGCTATTTTTTATGATTATACCGACTTGGTAGAGCCTTTATCTTTAGATGAAGCCTATTTAGATGTAACGGAAAATAAAAAAGGAAATCCGTCAGCGAGTTTAATCGCTAAAGAAATTAGAACTAGAATTTTTAAAGAGTTGGGATTAAACGCTTCCGCAGGAATTTCAAATAGTAAATTTGTTGCTAAAATTGCTTCAGATATTAATAAACCAAACGGACAAAAAACAATTCCACCCGAAGATGTAATCTCTTTTTTAGAAGAATTACCTATTGAAAAATTCTTTGGAATAGGAAAAGTAACTGCTTCTAAAATGTACAATTTAGGTATTTTTAATGGCAAAAATTTAAAAGATAAAAGTGAAGAATTTTTAAAACAACATTTTAAAAACTCAGGAACGCATTATTACAATATTGTTCGTGGAATACATCATAGTGAAGTAAAACCAAACAGAATAAGAAAATCAGTAGCAGCTGAACATACTTTTGCAAAAAATTTAACTTCTGAAATATTTATGCTAAAAAAACTAGATAAAATTTCAGAAGAATTAGAGCAACGATTAATTCGTTCAAAAGTATCAGGAAAAACCATCACTTTAAAAATAAAATACAGCGATTTTAAAACACAAACTCGTAGTAAAATACTTCCTTATTTTGTAAAAAATAAAGCTATTTTATTTGAAACAGTTAAAGAATTATTGTTTCAAGAAAAAATATTGAACTCAGTACGTTTATTAGGTATTTCAGTTACTAACTTAAACATTCATTCTAAAAAAACAGAAAAAATAATTGATATTCAACTAAAATTTGAATTTTAAAAAGAAACGTAGGTATCCACTAGGTAGTCTAAAAACTACTGAAAGGAGTTATTCTAAATTTATTTTAGAATCTCAATTTATAGATAATCAATAGGTATGAGAACCTGCAATAAATTTAGGTTAACGAAAATTGCACGTTATAGACAGCCACTTATTCCTTTACTTCAACTCCAACTCAGTAACCAAGTAAATAGGAATTACAGCAAAGATTTCTTTATGATTCTTCTAATGTATAAATTACATTTCTATCTTCTAAATAATTTAAAAAATAGTAAAAACACGCTTCGTATTTACCAACTAATTCTGGAGGAAAAACACCTTTTTCTTTAAATAATCCTTCTAAAAATAGATTTGCTGCTGCTGCTGCTGTATAACCTGTACACCGTGCCATAGATGAAGTTTTGGTTTTCGCACAATATCTATCTAATAAATTATAAGTTATTTCCTTAACTTCACCTTTGTTATTTTCACCTTTTACAGTAACTCTCATAACGGTAAGTTCATCTTCTGTTTCACCCAACTTCCACTCGTTAAATAGAATTTTGGAAGTAAACGCTAATGGAGAAACTTCGACACCATTAAAATTGATTTTTTTTTCATTAAAGAAACCACTTTCTTTGAACACTTTTATATATTCAACATGGCCAGGATATCGCAATGTTTTTTCTTTCATATTTTTAATATGAGGCATGGTAAAAATAATTGAACGTAACCCATCAGAATTGAAAGATTCCAAGGTGCCAACACCTTCAATATCCACAAATTCACAATCTGATAATGCTTCCTTTACAATAACATTTCCATTTTCTACATAACGTGCTGGGCGTGTATATTCTTCAATAACATCAACGGGCGAAAAAGGAGCTTTGTAATTGAAAGGCCACTTTTTCACTTTTGGTAGTCCGCCAACTAAACATTGAAAATCTGTGAGTTTTAATTTTTCATTATAATACCCTAAAATAATATTATCCATTCCCGGAGCCACTCCACAATCTACAATTGCAGTAACATTATTTTGTTTGGCTAAATCATTTAATTCTAATGAGTTTTCTGGGAAAAAGGAAATATCAACTACATTTTTTTTCGCTTCAATAATGGTTTTTAAGGTTTCAAACCCTAAAAAACCAGGTACTGCACAAACTACCAAATCAAAAGGTTGAAGTGTTTGTTTAAGATTTTCTTTTTGGGTTACATCTAATTGTAAAGTGGTAAGCAAATTACATTTATTTTTTGAAGATTGAAGTGCTTCTTGGTTAAAATCTGCTAAAGTTACAGTATGTTTTTTAGTTAAATCAATAGCAATAGTTCTTCCAACCATGCCAGCTCCAAGTACAATAATGGTATGCATTTTAGCGTTTTTAAAAGTGAATAAAATTTAATAATAAAGTAAAATGTTGAAATTCTTTTAAGAAATTAAAGAGAAAAACTATAATCCTGGAATTAAAATCCAAGGCATTTCTGAGAGGTGTTTTCTACCAAAAAAATTCATAGGTTAAACTTACAAAATTATTCTTCTTTCTCAACCATGTACAAAACAAATTGTTCATTTTCGTATTTATGATAATAGATTCGTTGTCCATCGGGTGAAATAGTTGGTCCTTCAACAAACCCTGTTATTGAGTTAATTTTATAAGCAGTATTAAAATCTTCATTGATAGAATTTCTTGTAGCCATATAAATTTGAGGTATTGAAGTATTTGATAGAGGAGTGTCAACTCTTGTAAAGTACAATTCCAACATATCTGAAGAAATACAAGCAGCATACTCTAAAGCAGTTGTGTTTATATTTTCAAAAATAGATGTATTGTTGCTTCGTTGGAAAATACCATTGATTTTTTCAGCCAAAAACAAATTAGCTTCATAGGGTCCACCAAACTCATCATACCTTCCATCTACAGCATACAGATAATTCCCATTTTCACTAATTTCAACATCAAAATTCACCCATCCTACTTGGTTTTTTGAAATATTTGGCACCGCTTGTATATTAGAAACCGACCCATTAAAAAAATCACTTTCATACACCATTTCAAGAGTAGTTGTGTAATTTCTTTCTGAAACAAAATATAATTTATGAGCGCTACTTACCGTTGGAACACCTTCTAAGTATTCAGTATTAACTCCTGCAATTTCCCCTTTATATTCAAAGGAAGTATTCGATATTTTTGTAGCATAATATAAGTTTGTATTTACATCAGGAGTATTTAAATTATTAAAAAATAAGGTTGTACCATCTCTCGACAAGAAAGGCTCCATAATATGATTATTGTATCCTATTACAGCCACTTTTTGTGGTAATCCAAACGTAATTAAATTAGAGTTAGGTAATTGATTATCAATTATATGACTACAGCTAATAAACGCCAATATGCTTAAAATTAAGAATAGGGTTTTACAGTTGTTTTTAGGATTTCTCATAGGTTAAATTTACAACTTATTTCGCATTTTGATAAAATTTCCCTTGCCAACTATTTTTTTCAATGAGTTTTTTATCAATTTTAGCAACTACTTCAAAGTTTTTAAGATTGTTCCATTTTGGTGCAATTAATAAATCTTGAGGTGTTTCACTTATAAAACGTTCAATTACAATATCTGGTCGTAAATAGCTGATAAAATCGGTTATAAAATCTATATAATCTTTTGAAGTAAATAAGTTAAAATTCTCCGGATTTCGTTTGTGCTGAACTTCCATGACAGAATTTTTTACAATTTGTAAATGATGTAATTTTAAAGTGTCAATAGGTAATTTAGAAATTTCAAAAGCATGATTCATCAATTCCTCTTTTGTTTCACCAGGCAAGCCAATAATTATATGCGCACCTAAATGAAACCCCTTGTTTTTACATTTTTTATACGTTGCTTTTGTTTCTTCAAACGTATGGCACCTGTTTACATTTATCAACGTTTTTTCATTGGTGCTTTCAACACCAAATTCTAACGAAATGAAGTACTTTTCAGATAAAAAAGATAAATAATCAATAATTTCTTCTGAGATACAATCAGGTCTAGTGCCAATTACTAATCCAATAACACCTTCAACATTTAAAGCTTCCTCATATATTTTTTTAAGCGAATTTAAATCAGAATACGTATTTGAATATGCTTGAAAATAAGCCAAATATTGTTGTGATTTGTATTTTTTTCCGAAGAAAGAAATGCCTTGTTCTAATTGTTCTTTGATGCTTTTTGTTGGTTCACAATAAGCTGGATTAAAAGTGTTGTTATTACAATACGTGCAACCGCCGTATCCTTTTGAACCATCTCTGTTTGGACAAGAAAAACCTATATCTAATGAAATTTTTTGTACACGTTTACCAAACGTTGATTTGATAAATGAAGAATAATCTAAATAACGTTTTCCTGTAAATTTCACGTTTTTTAATTGAGCTTCAAAATTAAGATTATCTAGTGCAAATACCTAAAAACCTATAGGTTATATTTTTTTATTATCTTACAAAATACTAACTAACTGAATGAATGAAAAAATTTCCGAATGCGCTAGTCATTATGATTGGGTTTATTTTCCTTTCTGCAATTTTAACCTATATTATTCCACAAGGTCAATATGAAAGAATTACCAATCCAGAAACGAATCAGGTTACTGTTGTCCCAAATTCTTACAAATTAGTTGATGCAGAACCAATTTCTATTTTTAAAACAATGTTATCTATTCCTGAAGGGATAGTAGATAGAGCTGATTTAATTGCGCTAATTCTATTAATTGGCGGTTGTTTTTATGTGATTGAAAAAACGGGAGCACTAAAAGAAGGAATTACATACCTAACAGTTAAGCTCAAAGGGAAAGAAGAAATTGTATTAATATTGGTTTCTATTATTTTTTTAATTGCAGGTGCGCTTATGGGTTTGCAAGAGGAAATAATAGCAATGATGCCTGTTTTACTCTATTTAACTTCTCGTTTAGGCTATAACGCTTTTGTGGCTATTGCCATAAGTTTTGGTTCTGCAATTTTAGGTGCTTCTTTTAGCCCAATTAATCCATTTGCTGTTGTAATTGCTCAAAAAGAAACAGGTTTAGAATTTCTTTCTGGAAGTGAATTTAGATTAATAATTATGTTTATAGCATTTGTAGTATGGATGTTTATGATTATTAGATATGCAAATAAAAACAAAATTGAAAAGCTTGTAGAAAAGAATGAATTGACAGAAAAAGTAAGTATTAGAAGTATTCTTATTTTAACACTTGTTGGTGTAGCTTTTGTTGTTTTAATTATTGGAATGATGAAATATAATTGGGGTTTCAATGAAATGTCTGCTGAATTTTTCGCACTTGGAATACTTGTTGGTTTGATTGGAAAACTAGGAATGAACGGCACCATTGAAACCTATATTGATGGTTTTAAAGAACTAGTTTTTGCAGCTATGATTGTTGGTTTTGCAAGTAGTATTTCAATTATTTTAAAGCAAGGAATGATTATAGATTCAATTATATATGGCTTGTTTAAACCAATGCAATATTTACCAAAAAGCTTGGCAGCTATTTCTATGATGGTTTCTCAATCGGTATTACATTTTCCAGTTTCAAGTTACTCAGGTCAAGCCATTTTAACAATGCCAATATTAGCTCCACTTTCTGATTTAATAGGAGTTTCTCGTCAGGTTTGTGTATTGGCTTACCAATATGGCGCCGTAATGATGGATTTAATTTACCCAACACAAGGTGCTTTAATGGCAATTATAGCTATTGCAGGTATACCTTTTGATAAATGGTTTAAGTTCATTTTTAAATTTACCTTGGTAATATTAAGTGTTGGAGCTATAGCTATTGTTGTTGCAGTTTATATTGGTATTTAAATTTTTATAAAAATTTAGTGAGTTATTTTTACTCTTAAACTATGAAAGATTATTTAAAAATAAAAAAGAAACTATACGAAGCTTGTTTGTTGTTTGTGAATAAAAAACACCATACAGTATCTACTATTATTGAGTTTAACAAAAAAGCCTTGTTTTCTGAAACAAAAAGTTCTGCTGGGGATAAACATGAAACAGGTAGAGCTATGTTGCAGTTAGAAATGGAAAAAGCTAGTCAACAATTAGCGTCAATTACAGAAATGAAAGATATTTTAGCTAAAATTGAAATTCAAAAAACTTCGGAAGTTATATGTTTAGGTAGTTTAATTATAACTACAAAAGCTAACTATTTTTTAGCGATTAGCGCAGGTGAAATTAGTTTTGATAATAAAATATTTTATGCAGTTTCAACCAATTCACCTATTGGAATGCAGTTATTAGGCAAAAAAGTTGGAGAGCGTATTACTTTTAACAACGCTAAAATTTTAGAAGTATATTAATTTAGTTATAGTATAGTTTAAGATTGAATGAATCAATGTTTTTAAAAAACACAACGTCATTTTGAACAGCTTTTACAATACGGTTATATTTTGGTGTTTAGTTCTAAATAATAGAAAGCTTTACCATGTTCAAAATGACGTTATGCTTAAATTGTTTTTTGTTTTTTTGCTTTATAAAACAAATTTTTTAAAATAAAATCTTCAATTTATTCCAATTATTGTAGATTAATAGAATATTAATAATTGCTACAATTGCGGCTGGGGCGATTCCAGCAGGAGCTAAGAAAACATGAAAAAAGATTATATTTACGGATATTGGCGCCAAAACTATCAAGGCAAAAGGAACCCATTTTTTAATTAAAAGTAATAACCCAATAACAACTTCAGTAGCTCCAACTAACTTAAGCATATAACCAGATTCCATCATTGCACCCATTAAATTTGCTGCGGGAGCGGGCATTTCCATATTTGGCATAAAACCAAAAAATTTGTTAGCACCAAATACAACTAAGATTAATCCTAATAAAATACGAAGTACCATTGTTAATTTTGAATTCATAATAAAAAGTTTTTAGTTAAATTTATTAATTGATTTAAAACGAGTCGTTAAAGTACAAATTTATTTACAGATGTAACTTAAGTTACTATATGATTGTAAGTTTTTATGTCACTTTGTCGTCTAAAAAAATGGCATTAAAATTGCTACATTTATAAAAATAAATTTAAAAATAATGACAGAATTATTAACTAAAAAAACTTTTTTAGAAAAGGTTTTTAATTTCGAAAAAAATAAAGAGTGGAAGTTTGAAGGAGATATACCTTGTGTTATTGATTTTTATGCAGATTGGTGTGGCCCTTGTAAAATGGTTGCCCCGGTTTTAGAAGAATTAAGTGAAACTTATAAGGGAAAAATCAATATTTACAAAGTAGATACAGAAGCTGAGCAAGAATTAGCAGCAGCATTTGGTATTAGAAGTATTCCTTCTATTTTATTTGTTCCTAAAGATGGTGAGCCTCAAATGGCACAGGGAGCACTCCCTAAACATCAACTTGAACAAATATTTAAAGATGTATTAAAGGTTTCAAAGTAACACTAAGAAACCCCAAAACAAAAGAGGCTGCCTGAAAAGGCAGTCTTTTTTTTAATTTTATTTAAACCAAGTTATTTTTAATTAAATATTCAGCAATTTGAATAGCATTGGTAGCAGCACCTTTACGTAAATTATCTGAAACAATCCACATATTTAGAGTTTTGGATTGCGATTCATCTCTTCTAATTCGTCCAACAAAAACGTCATCTTTATTGTGCGCATAAATAGGCATTGGATACGTATTTGTATCTAAATTATCCTGAACTACCACTCCAGAAGTTTCATTTAATAATTTGCGGACGTCACTTTCATTAAAATCGTTTTCAAATTGAACATTTACAGCTTCAGAATGTCCGCCTGCTGTTGGAATACGAACCGCAGTTGCAGTAACGGTAAACGATTTATCATTTAAAATTTTCTTAGGCTCTTTCACCAATTTCATTTCTTCTTTGGTGTATCCATTTTCTAAAAACACATCACAATGCGGAATTGCATTTCTGCTAATTGGATAATGATATGCCATTTCTCCCTTGATACCATTCTCCTCATTTTCAAGTTGTTGCACAGCTTTTACACCTGTTCCTGAAACCGATTGATAGGTAGAAATTACCACGCGTTTCATGATATATTTTTTATGTAAAGGAGCTAAAGCCATTACCAATTGAATCGTTGAACAATTAGGATTTGCAATAATTTTATCATCTTTAGTTAGTACATCTCCGTTAATTTCAGGTACTACTAACTTTTTAGTAGGATCCATTCTCCAAGCTGATGAATTGTCTATTACAGTTGTTCCTGCTTCAGCAAATTTAGGTGCCCAAATTTCTGATGTTGTTCCTCCTGCAGAAAATAAAGCAATTTCAGGTTTTAAATCAACAGCATCTTGTAATCCAATAACCGTATAATCTGTTCCTTTGTAGGAGATTTGTTTACCAACTGATCGCTCAGAAGCGACAAGGATTAAGTCAGTAAACGGAAAATTTCGTTCTTCTAAAACTTTCAACATCACATTTCCTACCATTCCGGTTGCACCTACAACAGCTACTTTCATCTTTAATAATTTTATTAAGTTTAAATTTTGAGCAAATTTCATAAAAAAAGCAACAACAAGCAGTAAATAATTGAAAATTAACAAATAAATATTTTTTTGTTAAAATTTAATTGAAAAACAATATATTAATATGAATTTAAATAGGCTTAATTATTGAGGCAATCACAATAAACGAATTATGAAAAAAATTACATTGTTTTTAATCTTTTCGCTTTCAACATTTTTATCTTTTTCACAGTATATTGAAGGAAAAGTAGTAGATGCCAATACCAATAAACCTATTGAAGGTGTTAATGTGTATATGGAAGGAATAAATAGAGGAGCTGTAACTAATGAAAAAGGAAATTACTACTTGAAATTTCCTTATGTTATTGTAAAAAATGATGTTATTCGTTTCTCGCATATAGCATATAAAGAGTTAGAAGTTCCCTATGTTCCACAGAAAAAAAATTATTCAGTTAATCTATTAATTGATTTAAATAAACTAGAAGAAGTAAAAATTTCTGAAAGGAGAAACTTAAAACAACGCATTTCGTATACAAAACTTTCTTCTATGAAAAATGGAGTGCATTCTTTTGGTTCAATATTAATAGATGATAAAATTTATGTAATTGGTGGAGATGCTTCAGTTGTAGAAGATATTTATGAAAACTCTTGAGTATTATCCTGATTTAGAAGATTTTACTGAGTTTTTAAATAGAGCAGGTCGTGCAGGTTTCTCTTCAATGCATAAATATAATAATGATTTACAATTATATGATATAAAAAATGATAGTTGGATAAAACTAAAATCAAAATTTAAAAAAAGAGCGTATCACAATTTAAATTTTTACAATCATAAAATATATGTGGTAGGAGGTAAAAACATTTCAGCAAATGGTAAATTTGAATATTTAGATGATAAAATAGAAGTTTTTGATGTAGATAAGGATATTGTAATTATTGACAATACCAATCCGCATCAAGCGGTAAATTTTGCGTCTTTCACGTATAAAGGCAATATTATTGTAATGGGAGGCTCAATTAAAAAGAAGAATAATGGATTTAAAGAGTATTCTAATAAAGTAGACTTGTATGATATTAAAACGGGGAATTGGTATCAATTAGGGAATATGCCCATAGCAAAAGAAGTAAAAGGAGTTTTAATAGAAGATAAAATTTATTTAGTAGGTAGCTTTAATAAAAAGCCATTAGCATCTATAGAGTCTTTTGATTTGACAACTCAAAAATGGAAAAAAGAAGGAAACCTTTTTTATGGAATTGGTAAACCGGCAATAACACATAAAGAGAATCTTATTTATCTTTTTAATGACGGAAAAATAAGCACATATAACGTTTTAACTAAAGAATTGAATGCGTATTTAATAGATTTGTTTATGGAAGCACCGGAATTGTATTATTACGATTATACATATTGGGTGGTTTTAGAAAAAATAGTTATTCCTTATTTCCATCAAGAGATCTTTTTAGTATTGATATAACTGAATTTAATAAAATGAAAGTTATCAATTCAAAAACACTTTAAAATCTAATGAGATTTAGTAGCATTATTATATTGAAATACCAATAGTTATCACAAAATACGTATTTTTGCAAAAAATCAAAAAAGAATGACTACTACTGGGAAGATTGAATTAATGGCTCCTGCTGGAAATTTTGAATCCATGCAAGCCGCTTTAGATAATGGTGCAGATTCAATTTATTTTGGAGTTGAGCAATTAAATATGCGAGCAAGAGCATCTATTAACTTTACGTTAGATGATTTACAAGAAATTTCCGACAGATGTAAAGCGAAGAATGTAAGAACATATCTTACGTTAAACACTATTATTTACGACCACGATTTAACCATTGTAAAAACATTGCTTCAAAAAGCAAAAGATGCCGCTATTACTGCAGTAATAGCTATGGATCAAGCAGTAATTGCAAGTGCTAGAGCTATTGGTATGGAAATTCATATTTCAACTCAAATAAATATCACCAATATTGAGACGGTTAAATTTTACGCCATGTTTGCTGATACTATGGTTTTAAGTAGAGAATTGAGTTTGCGTCAGGTTAAGAAAATCACAGAACAAATTGTAAAAGAAAATATTTGTGGGCCTTCAGGAAATTTAGTTGAAATTGAAATTTTTGGACACGGAGCATTGTGTATGGCGGTTTCAGGGAAATGTTATATGAGTTTACATTCGGCAAATTCTTCAGCAAATAGAGGTGCTTGTAAACAAAATTGCAGAAAAAAATATACAGTAATAGATCAAGAAACGGGATTTGAAATGGAGTTAGATAATGAATATATCATGTCTCCAAAAGATTTATGTACGATAGATTTTTTAGATCAAATTGATGATGCAGGTGTAAAAGTTTTAAAGATTGAAGGAAGAGGAAGAGCACCAGAGTATGTGGCAAAAGTAATTAAATGTTACCGAGATGCAATTGATAGTATTGAAGCAGGAACCTACAACAAAGAAAAAGTAATTTCTTGGATGTTAGAATTGGAAAAAGTATACAATCGTGGTTTTTGGAGTGGGTATTATTTAGGTCAGAAATTAGGTGAATGGAGTAAAGGTTCTGGAAGTCATGCCACCCAAAAGAAAGTGTATATAGGAAAAGGAATGCATTATTTTCCAAAATCAAACATCGGCGAATTTAAAATTGAAGCTTACGATATAACTGTTGGAGATACCATTTTAATTACAGGGCCAACAACGGGAGCACAAGAAATGGAAGTGAAAGAAATGTTTATAAATGATGTAAAAGGCGAAAAAGGACAAAAAGGAGATTCTGTAACTATTCCGTTAGATTTTAGAATTCGCCCATCAGATAAATTGTATAAAATAGTTTCAACTAAAGTTGAGGTTTAAATGGTAATTATCACCTTACAAAGAGCCAAATGCATAGGTTGTAATTATTGTGTTGAATTGGCTCCTGCTCAATTTCAAATGTCAAAAAAAGATGGTAAATCAGTTTTGCTTCATGCTAAAGAAAAAAAAGGGTTTTTCACTATCAAATCTCCCGATGAAACAATTTTTGATGCAAGTGTTAAAGCAAAAGAAGCTTGTCCGGTAAAAATTATTGATGTAAAACAAACTTAAAAATACACTTTTTAAGGTTTTACCGTTTGTAATTTTAATTTATCTTTACAAATTAGTGAAGATTGTAAAATTTAAAAAATAAATTTTACGTAACTCAAATAAATTTAAGAATATATGAGCTGTAATAGTTGCTCTTCAGATATAAATACAGTACCAAAAGGTTGTAAAAGTAATGGTAATTGTGCTACAGGAGATTGTGAAAAATTAACAGTTTTTGACTGGCTTGGAAATATGTCATTACCAGCAGGTCAAAAACCAGTTAATATTGTTGAAGTGCGTTTTAAAAATGGACGTAAACATTTTTACAGAAATGTTGATAATTTAAAAATTTCAATAGGAGATATTATTGCTGTTGAAGGAAATCCAGGTCATGATATTGGAACCGTTTCTCTTTCAGGAGAATTAATTAAAATTCAACTAAAAAGAAAAGGATTAAATGTTGATAGTGAGGAAATTAAAAAAGTTTATAGAAAAGCTACTCAAAAAGATATTGATATTTGGAAATTGGCTAGAGGTAAAGAATATGATACACAATACAGGGGAAGAGAAATTTTAGGTAGACTGGGATTAAAAATGAAGCTTTCAGATGTTGAATATCAAGGAGATGGAAATAAAGCCACATTTTATTACACAGCTGATGAGCGGGTTGATTTTAGACAATTAATTAGAGATTTAGCAAGTGCTTTTAGTATTAGAGTTGAAATGAAACAAGTTGGCTTAAGGCAAGAAGCAGCTAGACTAGGAGGAATTGGCTCTTGTGGCAGGGAATTATGTTGCTCAACATGGTTAATAGATTTACGAAATGTAAGTACTTCCGCAGCACGCTATCAACAATTATCATTAAATCCTCAAAAACTAGCTGGTCAGTGTGGTAAATTAAAGTGCTGTTTAAATTATGAATTAGATACTTATCTAGATGCATTAACTGATTTTCCTAAATCAGATGTTGTTTTGAAAACAGAAAAAGGAGAAGCTACTTTTATTAAAATGGATATTTTTAAGAGAGTATTTTGGTATACTTACAAAGAAAATAGAAGTAAATGGTATAAACTAACACTTGAACAAGTTAATGAAATTATTGAAGCAAATAAAAATAATGAAACAGTACATTCGTTAGAAGAATATGAATTAGATTTAATTGAAGAAACAATTGATAAATTTGAAAATGTAGTTGGGCAAGATAGTTTAACCAGATTTGATATTCCAAAAAGAAAAAAGAAAAGAAAAAACAAAAACAGAAACAAAAATTCTCAAAATAAGCAAAAAAACGTAGCTCAGGTAAAACAACGTAACCAAACGAGAAAGCCAACTCATAATCAGCAAAAATCAACGGCAAATAATCAAAGTAAAAATTCGAATAGTACGGAAAATAGAACACGTAAAAATAAAAAAAGAAGACCTCCAAAAAGAAGTGAAAATAGCAATTAAAATAATTAAAAATATAAGTTTATACTCAGGTATATTTTTAGTACTATCGTGTAATTCAAATGTGGTTTATGACAAGTATAAACCTATTGAAAATCATCAATGGTATTCAGAAAATGCAATTAATTTTATTGTTAGTAATAAAGATACTATTTCTTTAAATAATGTGTTTATTAATATTAGAAACAACAAGAACTATGAATTTAGCTCATTGTTTTTAATTACAAAAATGGAATTCCCTAGTGGAAATCAAGTAATTGACACATTAGAGTATGAAATGACAGATTCGTATGGAAATTGGTTAGGACAAGGGTTTACAGATATTAAAGAAAATAAACTTTTTTATAAAGAAAATGTAGTATTTTATGAAAAAGGAGATTATAAATTTGCGATTTATCAAGCAACTAGAAGTTCTAAAGATATTGAAGGCAAAAACCCTTTAAATGGGATAACAGATGTAGGTTTAAGAATTGAAAAAGTGAAAAAATGAAGAAAAAAGAAATGACTAATAATCAATTCTCAAAATATGTAAAATGGTTTTGGTTTAGTGTTTTAGGAGGTGTTTTAACACTAATATTCCTTTTTTTATTAGCTTCTTGGGGTGTTTTTGGAATGCTTCCAACCTTTGAAGAGCTAGAAAACCCTGAACATAATTTAGCCTCAGAAGTTATTTCAATTGATGGAAAAACGTTGGGTAAATATTTTAAAGAAAATAGAACTCCAGTTAAGTATAAAGACTTACCTAAAAACTTAGTAAATGCCTTAATTTCAACAGAAGACGAGCGGTTTTATGAGCATTCTGGAATAGATTTTAAAGCAACTTTTAGAGCCATTTTAAAAATGGGAAGAGATGGAGGAGGTAGCACCATTACTCAACAGCTAGCAAAACTATTATTCCATGGAGAAGGATCTAAAAATTTACCCGAAAGAATCCTTCAAAAAGTTAAAGAATATGTAATTGCCATTCGTTTAGAAAAGCAATATACCAAACAAGAAATTTTAGCAATGTATCTTAATAAATACGATTTTTTAAATCAAGCAGTGGGAATTAGATCTGCATCCCGTATTTATTTTGGAAAAGAACCTAAAGAATTAACAATACCTGAATCAGCAATGTTGGTAGGGATGTTAAAAAATGCTTCGTATTTCAACCCTTTAAGACAATCAAGAAAAAAACTGGTTAAAAACCGTAGAAATGTGGTTTTACATCAAATGTTCAAAAATCATTTTATTTCCGAAGTACAAAAAGACTCTCTTCAAAAATTAGATTTGGAATTAAATGTAAATAGAGAAGGTCATAGCGACGGTTACGCAACCTATTTTCGTGAATACCTACGAGATTTCATGAAAAAATGGATAAAAAGGAATCCAAAACCTGATGGTACTTTTTATAATTTGCACCGTGACGGACTTAAAATTTATGTAACCATAGATTCTCGTATGCAAAAATATGCTGAAGAAGCTATGAAAGAACACATGTCTAATTTACAAAGAGTATTTTTTAAAGAACAAAAGCACAACAGAACGGCTCCTTTTTATGATTTAGATAAAAAGCAAATTACAAATACTATTGAACGGGCTATGAAGCGTTCTAATCGTTGGAAACGAATGAAAAGAAGTGGAGCTTCAGTTAAAGAAATAAAAGCTTCATTTGATAAAAAATACGAAATGAAAGTTTTTTCTTGGAAAGGAGATATAGACACAATTATGTCACCAAAAGATTCTATTCGCTATTATAAATATTTTTTAAGATCAGGGTTATTATCTATAGAACCACAATCTGGTCATATAAAAGCTTGGGTTGGAGGTATTAATTATAAACATTTTCAATTTGATGCAGTTAAACAACAAAAAAGACAAGTAGGATCTACTTTTAAACCATTTGTATATGCAACAGCTATTAATCAGTTAAATTTATCTCCTTGCGACAAGTTTCCAAATACACCTTATACAATTCCAAAAGAAAAATATGGAATGCCTGAAGATTGGACTCCTGTAAATTCAGGAGGAAAATATGGAGGAGAATTAACGTTAAAACAAGCATTAGCTGGCTCAGTAAATGTAATTACCGCAAAGTTGATTGATATGGTAAATCCAAAAAATGTAGTGAGTTTAGCAAAAAGTGCCGGTATAGAAAGTGATATTCTTGAAGTACCAGCTATAGCATTAGGCTCTGTTGATTTATCGTTGTATGAAATGGTGGGTGCTTATACAACTTTTGCGAATAAAGGCCTAAGAGTAGAACCTATGATGCTACAGAAAATTGAAGATAAAAATGGTACTGTTTTAGAACAGTTTATACCAAAATCTAAAGAAGTTTTAAGTGAAGAATCGGCCTATGTTGTAATTAATTTATTAGAAGGTGTAACTGAAGCGGGTTCAGGAGTTCGTTTGCGTACAAAATGGGCAAAATATCCTGATAATATAGCTACAGGGTATCCGTATGAATTTACAAATCCAATTGCTGGTAAAACAGGAACAACCCAAAATCAATCAGATGGCTGGTTTATGGGTATAGTCCCTAATTTAGCAACAGGAGTTTGGGTAGGAGGTGAAGATAGATCTACTCACTTTGCCGGTATAACGAAAGGACAAGGAGCTTCCATGGCTTTACCAATTTGGGCATTGTATTATAAAAAGTTATATGCAGATAAAAGTTTGAACATAAGTCAAGAAGAATTTGAAAAACCCGAAAACTTAAGTATTGATGTTAATTGTGATGATACAACTGATGTAGATGAAAATTTGAAAAACACAATAGATGAAGATCCAGAATTTTAATATAAAATAATTGTGAAACCTTTTTGGAAACCATCGAAAAAAAGCAGTAAACAAAGCAACATTTATAAAATGATGCAACAATATGGTTTTGATAATTATTCAGATTTCTGGAAATGGTCAGTTGTCAATAAAGAGGTTTTTTGGGAAACAACAGTACAAAATTTAGGAATTAAACTAGCACAAAAATTCACTTCAATTTTAGATATTTCAAAAGGTGTTGAAAATCCAGAATGGTTAAAAAACGCTAAATTTAATATTGTAGATTCTTGTTTTCAAAATAGTGATAATGCAATAGCAGTGGTTTTTCAAGAAGAAGGAAAAGAGCTTCAAAAAGTCACTCAAAAAGAATTTCTAAATTTAGTAAACCAAATTGCAAATGGCTTGGTTGAATTAGGTTTAAAGCAAGGTGATAAAATTGCGATTGACATGCCAATGACTGTTGAAGCTGTTGCTATTTATTTAGCAGGAATTAAGGCAGGAATGCCAATAGTTACCATTGCAGATAGTTTTACATCAAACGAAATAGCAGTACGTTTAAAAATTACAAATCCTAAAGTAATTTTCACACAAGATGTATTGCAAAGAGCAGGAAAAGAATTGCCTCTTTTTCAAAAAGTTGTGGAGGCTAATGCTCCAAAAGCAGTTATTTTAAAAGTATCAGATAAAAAAATCAATTTAAGAAATAAAGATATATATTTTGAGAACTTTTTAAGTTTAAAAACGAATTTTAAAACAATAATTCAAAACCCAGATGATATTATTACCATTTTGTTTTCATCTGGTACAACAGGAGAGCCAAAAGCAATTCCTTGGACACATACAACGCCAATAAAAGGAGCAAGTGACGGATACTATCATCAAGATATTCATAAAAACAATGTGGTTTGTTGGCCAACTAATTTAGGTTGGATGATGGGGCCTTGGTTGGTTTTTGCAGCATTAATAAACAAAGCAACAATAGCATTGTATTACGGAACACCAACAGATAATGAGTTTGGTGAATTTGTGCAAAATGCAAAAGTAACTATGTTAGGCGTTATTCCAAGTTTTGTAAAGTATTGGAAAAGTTCTAAGTGTATGGAAAAGTACGATTGGAATGCTATTAAATGTTTTAGTTCAACAGGAGAAGTTTCAAACCCTTTAGAAATGGAATACTTAATGCAATTAGCGAATAATAAACCCGCTATTGAATATTGTGGAGGTACTGAAATTGGTGGAGGTTATGTAACAAGCACCGTAGTACAACCCAATATAGCAAGTACGTTTTCAACACAGACTTTAGGTGGTGAATTTGTATTGTTAGATGAAAACAACAATAAATCAACCAAAGGTGAAGTATTTTTAATTCCTCCAATTATGGGTTTGTCAACCAATCTTTTAAATAGCAATCATTTTGAGGTGTATTATAAAAATACTCCAACTTTTGAAGGAAAAACGTTACGTAGGCACGGAGATCAAATGGAGCAACTTAAAAATGGGTATTATAAAGCGCAAGGTCGCGTTGATGACGCCATGAATTTGGGCGGAATAAAAGTTAGTTCTACTCAAATAGAAGCCATTATTAATACATTGTCATTTGTGAAAGAATCTGCTGCAATAGCCGTTTCACCTAAAGGAGGCGGACCAAGTTTGTTAATGGTTTATTACGTAGAAAGTACTGTGGAATTTTCTAATGAAGAACGTTATAATCAAGCTAAAAATAGTATCAGAAAACAATTAAATCCATTATTTAAAGTAACAGAATTAGTTAAAATTGAAGTATTACCCAGAACAGCATCTAATAAAGTGATGCGAAGAAAATTAAGAGATTTGTACGAACAGCATAAAACATAATTGTGAAAATAATATCATACAACGTAAACGGAATAAGAGCAGCTTTAAAAAAGGGATTTATTGAATGGTTAACAGCTGCAAATCCTGATGTTGTTTGTATTCAAGAAACAAAAGCACACAAAGAACAATTAGATTTAAGTTTGTTTGAAGAAGCTGGATATCCATTTCACTATTGGTTTTCTGCACAAAAAAAAGGATATAGTAGTGTTGCTATTTTATCTAAAATAAAACCCAAACATATTGAGTATGGCACAGGAATTGAAACAATGGATTTTGAAGGAAGAAATTTACGTGTAGATTTTAACGATTTTTCAGTAATGAGCTTGTATTTACCATCAGGAACTAATGATGCACGCTTAGAATTTAAACTGAATTATATGGCTGAATTTCAGCAATATATAAATGATTTAAAAAATGAAATTCCTAATCTTATTATTTGTGGAGATTACAATATTTGCCATGAAGAAATAGATATTCATAACCCTAAAATGAAAGGTGTTTCAGGATTTTTACCTATTGAAAGAGAATGGATAGGTAAATTTATAGCGAGTGGTTTTATAGATTCGTTTCGTCATTTAAACAAAGAACCGTATAATTATTCTTGGTGGAGTTATAGAGCTAATGCAAGAAACAATAACAAAGGTTGGAGAATAGACTACAATATGGTAAGTGAGCCAATGAAAGAGAGAATTAAAAGAGCTTATATTTTGCCAGAAGCCAAACACTCAGACCATTGCCCGATAGTTGTTGAAATAGATTAATTAAAAAATATAATAGTACAATGTTGAAAAAAATAATAGTTTTATTCGTTATTTCAATTGCCTTAAATTCGTGTGTTTCTAAAAAATTATATCAAGAATTAGACACAAAATATAGTAAACTACAGGATTTAAACAGAACAGTAATTAAAGAAAAAGATAATTTAGTTGCTTCAAAAAAACAGCTCGAAGAAACTTTAGAGAAGTTAGAAACAGCATATGCTGAACTTTCAACTCAGAAAGAGATTTTAGATAATGAATATACTTCTCTTCAAAATAAATACAATAATTTAGATGAATCCTACGAACTACTTTCAGCTCAAAGTTCAAAAAAATTAGCAGCACAATCTAAAAAAAATAAAGAGTTGTTAGCTCAACTTGAAGAAAAAGGAAAGAAATTAACGATAGAAAGTAATCGATTAGAAAAATTACAAAAAGAATTAAATTTACGTGCTAAACAAATTGATGAACTTCAAAGATTAATAGATGCAAAAGAAGCTAAAATGCAGCAATTAAAAAATGCAATTTCAAATGCATTACACAATTTTGAAGGAAAAGGATTAACGGTAGTTCGTAAAAATGGAAAGATTTATGTCTCTATGGAAAACAAATTGCTATTTAATTCAGGTAGTTGGGCTGTAGGGGTTCAAGGTAAAAAAGCAGTTGAACAATTAGCAAGTGTATTGTCAAAAAATAAAGATATTCAAGTGTTAATTGAAGGACATACAGATGATGTTCCATATAAGGGAAACACACTAATTGACAACTGGGATTTATCAGTAAAACGAGCAACAGCAATTGTTAGAATTTTAGAAAATAACCATGTAAATCCAACTCAAATTACTGCGGCAGGAAGAAGTAAATTTATGCCAATTAGCACTAATAAAACAGCAGAAGGGAAAGCTAAAAACAGAAGAATTGAAATTATTTTAGCACCAAATTTTGATGAAATTTCAAAACTTTTAAACGAATAATAATTAATGAATAAATTAATATATATAAGCTTGTTTTGTTTTAGTCTTGGTTTTTCTCAAACAAAAACAGATACTTTAAAAGTTCAAGAAATTGAGGATACAAAAGAATTATTTTCAACTTCAGACACGCTATTTTCTAAAAAAACAGATTCTACAACATTTAAAACATTTAAAGAAGCAACATTAATAGATAGTTTATGGTTGAATGAATTGATAAAATCACCACTATATGACACCATAACCTATGTGTTAAAAGATGATGAAATTTTACTTACAGAATTAGAAGAATTACCAACAGAATTATTAAAAGAAAGGCTGAAAATTTTAGATAGCAAAACACCATTTCATATTGAATACAATAAAAATTTGGAACAGGTTATAAGAACGTATTTAAAAAGACGAAAATCAGCTTTCTCAGCTTTAATGGACAGAGCCCGTTTTTACTTTCCAATGTTTGAAGAACAGCTAGATAAATATGATGTTCCGTTAGAAATTAAATACTTAGCAATTGTAGAATCAGCGTTAAAACCAAGGGCTCGCTCAAGAGTTGGAGCAACCGGCTTGTGGCAATTTATGTATCAAACGGGTAAACAATTTGGATTAAATGTAAGTTCGTATGTTGATGAACGTTCAGATCCTTATCGAGCAACAGAAGCTGCATGTAAATATTTAGCAAGTTTATATAAAATATTTGGAGATTGGGATTTAGCTTTGGCAGCATATAATTCAGGCCCTGGAAATGTAACAAAAGCAATAAGACGCTCTGGAGGAAGTACAAATTATTGGAATATTAGACATAATTTACCACGAGAAACGGCAGGATACGTGCCTGCATTTTACGCTACATTGTATATTTTTGAATATGCCAAAGAACACAATATAAAAGCTAAAGAAAGTGCTATAAATTATTTTGAAACCGATACAGTTCAAATAAAAGGACAATTAACTTTTGAACAAATTTATGAAACGTTAAATGTTGATATTGAAGTACTTCAGTTTCTAAACCCACAGTATAAGTTAGATATTATTCCGTATATAAAAGGGAAAAATTATACACTTACTTTACCTGTAAAAGATATTGGGAATTTTGTGAGTAATGAACAGCAAATTTATGCTTTTGCAAATGCTGAAGAGGCAAAAAGAGAAAAGCCGTTGCCAAAGTATTTTGAAATGAACGATAGAATAAGATACCGAGTTAGAAGTGGTGATTATTTGGGAAGAATAGCTGAAAAATTTGGTGTTACAGTTTCAAAAATTAAGCGTTGGAATAATTTAAGAAGCACGCGGTTGCGTATTGGACAACGATTAACAATTTACCCAAGAAAATTAAATATTGTTTCTAGTTCTAGTTCGAAATCAGCAAAAAAAACACAAAAAAAATCATTTCCTAAAGGTAAATTTAATACGTATATTGTAAAATCTGGAGATTCGCTGTGGTTAATTGCTCAAAAGTTTGCAAATGTTTCAGTACAAGATATTAAAGATTGGAACAATATTTGGAGTGTTAAAAACTTAAAACCAGGAACCAAATTAAAAATATTTAAAAAATAAGATGAAAAAAGTAGGAATTCTTTTAGTGATAGTTTCTTTTATAATTTCCTGTAATTCAGGGAATAATCAAAAAGTATTAAAAGAGGCAAATGGTAGAATAAACAATTTACTTGTAGTAATGAAAAATAGTGAATGGCAAGGGAAATTGGGTGATGAATTGCGTAAAATTATTGCAGAGCCGGTAGTAGGTTTACCTCAACCAGAACCACAATTTGAAGTTTCGCAAGTACCACCAGAAAGTTTTGGAAGGATGTTTAAGGCAAGTAGAAGTGTATTAAAAATAGGTGTTGCCGATAAAAATTCGTTTACTATAAGTACAGATGTTTATGCTTCACCACAAAAAATAATTACTATTATTGGTAAAAGTGAAAAAGAACTGATAAATGAAATTCAAAAAAACAGTAAAAAAATTATTTTAGAGTTTAAAAAATCGGACTTAAGAGCAATTCAAAGAAAAATTCTTAAAAAATATTGGGATCCATCAAAAATTAAAACATTTGAAAAGCAAGGATATTCGCTAAAAATACCTCGCACATACAATAAAGTTGAAGATAATGGTGATTTTATTTGGTATCGTTATCATTTATTTGGAGGAAATAGTATGGAGTTAATTTCTTATACAGTACCAATTACATCAGAAGATGATGAAAACGGAAATAATATTGTGGCAATTAGAGATGCAATAGGTAAAAAATATATGCCAGGAGAGATTGAAAATTCATACATGATTACTGAAAAAGCATATACACCACATATTTTTGAAGTAACATTAGATGGCAAAAAAGCATTTGAAACTAGAGGGAAATGGGAAGTGAAAGGAGTATATATGGCAGGTCCTTTTTTAAGCTATACAGTTGTAGATAAACCAAATAATAGATTAGTTGTTGTTGAAGGGTTAACATACGCACCTTCAATTAATAAGCGTGATTATATGTTTGAGCTAGAAGCTATTTTAAAAACCTTAAAAATAAACTAAAAGCGAACGACAACATATCCCCTAGGGGTTTTGGTATAATGCTTGCCATTCCATTTGTAGTATTGGTGTCCGTTTATATATACTATTTTGTGTGCTCTTGGTATTTTTTTAATAAATACAACGTTTGTTGGTCTTGTTCTTACAGTAGTTACACATGATGTTAATGTAAAGATAAAAAACAAAGAAAGTATAAATAAAAAAGTAGTTCTCATAACTATATAATTTAAGGGTTTAGTTATAAGACTGGTTTAAACCACAAAGGTTTAATTTTTTTAGCTATTTTACTTCTTTGTCCATTTGTCACGCAGAGGAACAGTTCTATTAAAAACTAAATTACTTTTAGTGGTATCTTTATCTACACAAAAATAACCTAAGCGCTGAAATTGGAATCTATCTAAAACAGAAGCACTTTTTAAACTTGGTTCAACAAAAGCTTCAATTATTTGTAAAGAATTAGGATTTATAAATTCCTTAAAGTCAATATCTTTATGTCCGTCAGGAGCTTCATCTGTAAACAACCTATCATAAATTCTAACTTCAGTTTTTATGGCATGTTTAATAGAAACCCAATGTAATGTACCTTTAACTTTTCGTTTACTTGCTTCAGTACCACTACCACTTTTACTGTCTACATCATACGTACAGTAAATTTCAGTAACCTCACCATTTTCATCTTTCAAACAGCTTTCAGCTTTAATAATATATGCATTTTTAAGCCTTACCTCTTTGCCTAATTTTAATCGGAAGAATTTTTTATTAGCTTCTTCTCTAAAATCTTCTTTTTCAATATATATTTCACGAGAAAAAGGGACAGATCTACTACCAAAACCTTCTTCATAATCATTATAATTAGCTTCTAAAAATTCCTCTTTTCCTTCAGGGTAATTAGTAATTACAATTTTTACGGGGTTTAAAACAGCCATTACACGCGGAGCAGTTTTATTTAAGTCGTCTTTAATACAATATTCTAATAAAGCCACGTCAGTTACATTGTCTCTTTTTGAAATCCCTGCAGTATCACTAAAATTCCGAATAGATGTTGGCGTGTAACCTCTTCTTCGTAATCCAGAAATTGTAGGCATACGTGGATCATCCCAACCGGTAACAATACCTTCTTCAACCAATTGCAATAATTTACGTTTACTCATAACAGTATAACTTAAATTTCTACGAGCAAACTCACGTTGTTTTGGTCGTAATTTTGCTGGGTCGCAAACTTGGTCTAAATACCAATCGTATAAATCTCTATGGCTTTTAAATTCTAAAGTACAGATGGAATGTGAAATTTGTTCAATATAATCTGATTCTCCGTGCGTCCAATCATACATTGGGTAAATACACCAATTTTTTCCTGTTCTATGATGTTCTTTTTTTAAAATTCGATACATAATAGGGTCTCGCATATGCATATTTACATGTTTCATATCAATTTTTGCACGAAGTACGTGAGAACCTTCAGCGAGTTCCCCATTTTTCATTTGTAAGAATAAATCTAAATTTTCTTCAATAGATCTATCTCTATTTGGGCTATTGGTTCCCACTTCGGTTGGCGCTCCTTTTTGAATTGCCATTTCTTCAGAAGTTTGATTATCAACATACGCTTTTCCTTCCTTAATTAATAGAACTGCCCAATCATACAATTGTTGAAAATAATTAGAAGAATAGAGTTCTTTATCCCATTTGAAACCTAGCCAATTAATATCGTGTTTAATAGCGTCAACATATTCTTGTTCTTCTTTAGCTGGGTTTGTATCATCAAAGCGTAAATTTACAGGCGCATTATATTTTAAACCCAATCCAAAGTTTAAGCAAATTGATGCTGCATGACCAATATGTAAATATCCATTTGGTTCAGGAGGAAACCTAAAACGCAGTTTTTCTTTCGGTAAACCATTTGCTAAATCTTCTTCAATAATTTGTTCTAAAAAATTTAGAGACTTTTTTTCTTCATTCATAATGCTAAAACTAATAAGCTGTAAAATTATTGATTTTTTTTTGCAATACAACTATAAAATAGTTGTCATTACTTAAGTGTCAAGAATTTTTAAAAACAACATCGGTTACATTTAAATAATAAAACAACTTACCTTTGTTTAAAATATTTTAATATGGGAATAATAAAAATAAAAAATATTAGAATTTATGCCTATCATGGTTGTTTGGTTGAGGAAGGGAAAATAGGTTCAGATTATCGAGTAGATGTATCTGTAAAGGCAGATTTATCAAAGTCAGCACAAACAGATAACCTTATAGATACAGTTGATTATGTATATTTAAATAAAATAGTAAAACAAGAAATGGCCATTCGTTCTAAATTGTTAGAAGAAGTAGCTAAACGTATTTTAAACAGAATTTTGGTTGAAATACCTCTAGTAAAAAAAGCGAATGTAGCAGTTTCAAAATTAAATCCTCCAATTGGCGGTAATGTTTCAATGGTAACCATTGAGATGAGTAAAAGCAGAAGTAAAAAGCTAAACATATAAAATATTATTACAGAAAAGAGTTTAAGTATAAAATGAGGTTACAATAATTTAAAAAATACTTGCCAACAAATTAAAAATACGTAAATTTGCAATCCAAATAAGGCGTCGTGGCCGAGTGGCTAGGCTGGGCTCTGCAAAAGCTCCTACAGCGGTTCGAATCCGCTCGATGCCTCAAAAAACCTAAGTGAGAACTTAGGTTTTTGCTTTTCTTTAACACTTTCTTAAGTATAAAATCATGTATCTTTGCACGTATAAGTTTGTATATGAAAATTTACCCTATTGAAACAGGAAACTTTAAGCTAGATGGCGGGGCAATGTTTGGAGTGGTACCTAAAGTTTTATGGCAGCGAACAAATCCTGCTGATAGCAATAATTTAATTGATATGAGCCTAAGAACCATGCTTATTGAAGATGGTAACAGGCTTATTTTAATAGATACCGGTGTTGGCAATAAACAATCAGATAAGTTTTTTAGTTATTATTATATGTTTGGAGACTTTTCTTTAGACGCTTCGTTGGCTAAACATGGTTTTCATAGAGATGATATTACCGATATATTTTTAACACATTTACATTTTGATCACTGTGGAGGAAGTATTCAATGGAATAAAAATCATACAGGTTATGAACCCGCGTTTAAAAATGCAAAATTTTGGAGCAACAAAAACCATTGGAAATGGGCTACAGAACCTAATCCAAGAGAAAAAGCTTCTTTTTTAAAAGAAAATATCAATCCTATTGAAGCAAGTGGACAGTTAAACTTTTTAGATATTCCTTCTGGTAATTTTGCAACAGATACAGTACTCGGATTTGATATCTTATTTGCCGATGGACATACCGAAAAACAAATGATACCCCATATTCAATACAAAGGAAAAACAATTGTATTTGTAGCAGATTTATTACCTACTGTTGGACACATTCCACTACCATACGTTATGGGGTATGATACGCGTCCATTATTAACAATGGATGAAAAATCAAAGTTTTTAAATGAGGCAGCCAACAATAACTATTTTTTGTTTTTTGAGCATGATGCAACAAATGAATTGTGTACAGTAAAACAAACTGAAAAAGGGATTCGATTAGACAAAACATATAAATTTAGCGAAGTATTTAATTAAATAATAAATAGAAATGAGAATATTTAAACCAATGTTTGTAGCGGTTCTTGCAACTGTTACCTTAGTTAGTTGTGGTTCTATAAAAAATTTAGAAGTACCAACTATGGATACAACTGTGAATATTGAGCCAAAAAAAGGCGCAATAAGTGAAGAACAATTTAATCAATGGGCACATGCTGATTTAGTAACGGATACTATACCTGGAATTAGTTTAGATAAGGCATATAAATTTTTAGAAGGTAAAACAGGTACACCTATTGTTGTAGCAGTAATTGATTCAGGAATTGATATTGAGCATGAGGATTTAAAAGATGAAGTTTGGACAAACCCTAAGGAAATTGCAGGAAATAAAATTGATGATGATAAAAATGGTTATGTTGATGATATACACGGATGGAACTTTTTAGGAGGTAACGGGGTAGCTGCTCCTGAACAATTAGAAATTACACGTATTGTTGCAAAATTGAATCCTCGTTTTGAAGGAAAAACAATTGACGATATTAGTGATGATGAAAAAGTAGAGTTTGAAAAATATCAAAAATACTTAAAAGCATACGAGGCTTCTTCTAGCAAACATTTTAAAACAATGAATCGTTTAGTTCAAATAGGCGAAAACTTTGCAGCTATTAAAAAATTCTTGGGGAAAAATAGTTTTACAATAGAAGATTTACAAGCTATTAAAACTGAAGACCAAAAATTACAAGCTCAAATAGGTGATATTTTGGGTTTAATGTTAAGAGGTTTAGATGAAAAAGCATATTTAGAATATTATGAAACTCAAAAGAAAAATAAAAATTTCGATTTTGATTTTAACGGAAGAGCTATTGTTGGTGATAATCCTACTGATATTAATGATACCAATTACGGAAACCCATATGTAATAGGTTCTGTTGAAGATGAATCTCATGGAACACATGTTTCAGGTATTATTTTAGCCACACGTAATAATGGTGTAGGTATGGATGGCGTTGTAAATAATGTGAAATTAATGTCTGTAAGAGCTGTTCCTGATGGTGATGAACGCGATAAAGATGTTGCTTTAGCTATTAGATACGCGGTTGATAATGGAGCTAAAGTTATAAATATGAGTTTTGGAAAAAGTTTTTCTCCTTATAGAAATTGGGTTTTTGATGCCATAAAATATGCTGAGAAACATGATGTTTTATTAGTACATGCCGCAGGAAATGATAATAAAGATATTGATGTAAAAGATAACTGGCCAAATGATTCTTCGGATAAAATTAATGAATTTGCTGATAATGTTTTAACCGTTGGAGCAATAAGTGTTAATTATAACGAAAAGTTACCAGCAACGTTTAGTAATTATGGGCAAAAAAATGTAGATATATTTGCGCCTGGTGTTCAAATATATTCTACCATACCTCAAAACAGTTATGCGAAGTATAGTGGAACATCTATGGCATCGCCAGAAACAGCGGGTGTAGCTGCATTAATTAGATCTTATTATCCTCAATTATCTGCAAGCCAAGTTAAACACATTATCATGAATTCAGGAACAAAACTAAATATGAAAGTATTTAAACCAACAAGTAGAGGACAAGAACCTGAATTGGTTGACTTTTCAACATTGTCAGTTACAGGAAGAATTGTAAATGCTTATAATGCATTGGTTTTAGCCGATAGAATGGTAAATAAAAGATAAAAATTATAATTTTCTGTTAAAAAACACACTCATTATCGAGTGTGTTTTTTTGTTTGATAGAGTTATGTTTATATTGCAAACTTAAAAACTGAATACCATGAATAAAGTACTTATTTTTCTATTCTCAATTAGTTCAATTATTTCATTTGCACAAAATAACACTTCTTATTGGCAACAAAAAGTTGATTATAAAATGGATGTAGATATAGATGTTGAAAATTATCAATACAACGGAACTCAGAAGTTGGTATATACAAATAACTCTCCTGATGTATTAAATAAAGTATTCTATCATTTATACTATAATGCATTTCAACCAAATAGTGAAATGGATGCTCGATTACAAGAAATTGTTGATCCAGATAGAAGAATGGTAAATAATATTGGCACTGCTGAAAACCCAAAATACGAAAGTAGAATTGCAAAATTAAAACCAAATGAAATAGGGTATTTAAAAGTACTTTCATTAATGCAAAATAATAAGAAAGTACAATACAAAGTAATAGGTACAGTTTTAGAAGTTATGTTAAATGAGCCAGTAAAGCCAGGAGAAAAAGTAACTTTTGACATGGTTTTTAAAGGTCAATTGCCAGTGCATATTAGAAGAGCTGGAAGAAACAATAAAGATGGGGTAGCGTTATCTATGGCACAATGGTACCCTAAAATGGCTGAATATGATTTTGAAGGATGGCATGCCGATGCTTATATTGCAAGAGAATTCCATGGCGTTTGGGGTAATTTTGATGTAACCATCCATATAGATAGAAAATATACAGTTGGAGGCACAGGGTATCTCCAAAATCCACAAGAAATAGGACATGGATATGAAAATAACACACAAAAACTTAAAGTTACAAATGGAGAAAAATTAGCATGGCATTTTATTGCGCCAAACGTACATGATTTTACTTGGGCAGCAGATCCAAATTACATTCATGATATTTTAAAAATGGATAATGGAGTTACTCTCCATTTTTTATATAAAAATGATGAAAAATATACTAAAGCTTGGAAGAAAATTCAACCATATACTGCAAAAGCTATGGAATATTACAATAAAAATATAGGTGAATACCCTTGGAAACAATATTCTGTAATTCAAGGAGGAGATGGAGGTATGGAATACGCAATGTGTACATTAGTTGCAGGAGGTGAAACATTTGATAGTATTGCAGGGACAATATTTCACGAATTAGCACACGAATGGTTTCAGCAAGTTTTAGCAACCAATGAAAGTGAATATTCATGGATGGATGAAGGGTTTACAAGTTATATATCATCGATGGCTTCAAATAAAATTTTAAGAGGAGGAGATGGAAAGCCATCTTCAAGAAATTATAGAGGGTATTTTTACTCGGTTAAATCAGGAATTCAAGAGCCTCTAACCACTCATGCAGATAGGTTTAATACAAATGCAGCATTTAGTATTGGCAGTTATACAAAAGGGAGCATGTTTTTAACACAACTAAATTATATTATTGGAGAAAAAAATGTAAAGCAAACTATTAAAAAATATTTTAATGACTTTAAATTTAAGCACCCAACGCCTAATGATATTAAAAGAGTGGCCGAAAAGGTGTCAGGATTACAATTAGGCTGGTATTTAAATGAATGGATTGAAACTATGCATACTATTGATTATGCAATTGCTAATGTAGAAGGTAAAAATATAACGCTAGCAAGAGTTGGTACAATGCCAATGCCAGTTGATGTTTCTGTAACTTATGTTGATGGAACTTTAGAAAAATTTACCATTCCTTTAAGAATGATGTTTGGTTATAAACCAACAAATAATACCATCTTAAAAAATTGGGCTTGGGCACATCCAACATATACTTTTTCTGCTTTAAAAGAAATTAAAACGGTTGAAATAGATCCATCTCAATTAATGGCAGATATTGATAGAAGTAATAATAAATTTGAAAAAGAGTAAAACTAAAAAAGGGTATTATTATTTAACTTCAGCCATTCCCCAATAATTATAACTAGCAGGTTTCCAGCCAGGAAGGTACATGGTTTCTAATTTTTTAATAGTAAAACCAGAACCCTCTATTAGAGTTGGAATATCTCTGTTCAAATTACAACCTCCCCCAATGCGTTTCCAAAAAGGATTTACTATATTTTGATATTTTTGTATTCCTTTTTCAGGAGCTTTTCCATGTTCACAAAATAAGAGTTTACCAGTTGGTTTTAAAACTCTTTTTATTTCTAAAAATGCTTTATCTAAATCTGGAATCGTACACATTGTATAAGTCATAACAACAGTATCAAAATGGTTTTTTGGTAAAGGAATATTTTCAGCAAAAGCTTTTATAAATTCAAATTCAAAAGGTAAAGAAAGCGTATTGATATTACTTTTTTTCCAAAGTTCTTCAGAAGGGTCAATAGCTGTAAGCTGTTTAACTTTTTTAGTATAATAAGATAAATTTAAACCCGACCCTATACCAATTTCCAGCACATTTCCAGTTGCTAATGGAATTATTTTTTCTCGTTGAAGCATACTTGGTTTTTGACTGCAAGCCCAATGTATTGCTTTTGGAAGAATAAATTTATTGTAAAGCCCCATACTTTAATGATATAATTAATTTAAGATAATTAGTATGATGTAAAAATATCAACCAATTTTTGTAAATATAATGTGTTTCCAATTAATTTAATGCATAAGATAAATTTATTAATAAATAAACCAAACAGCAATAAAAACACAATAAACAGCAGTAAAAATACAACAAAAAGTAATTTTACTTGGATTACAACTATTTGTGTTGTAGCTTTATAGCGTAAATTAACCGCAACTTATTATGAAACGAGTACCCCTAACAGATAATAATACTTCAAATGCAATTACCCAATTTGCAAAGAGGAATTATTACACATACGTAAAACATTACAAAGCCAGAAATTTAAAGCCAATGCCAATAGAAGAGTTCTTAAAAAATTACAATAGTTAATTTTAGTTTATTTTTTTAATGCCTATAGTCTATTAAAAAATGTTTAATTTATTTACGGAATTATTTGAGTGTAATTAACATTAATAAAATGTCATTATCATATAATAATATCTGTTAAACCATTTGAACGATTCATTATTTTAGGGTAATTTTCTTTAAAATTATTAAAAATAAAATCTATTGGAACATCATTAAAAGATCCATAATCTTCTATATATTCCATAAACTCATTACCGAAATTGTCAAATTCTTGAAATATAGAATCGTTTTCTCCGTCAAATTCCAAAGGAGCTACATTGCATTTGTGACATAATTCTATATTAAAAGCAGGTGAGGCTTTAATCCATTTATTATCTAAAAAAACATCTACCATTCCGTGCGGACTTATTTCATCAGTCCCAAATTTCTCTACAATTCGTTCTATACCAATATGATTTTTCACTTTAGCTAAATGAATTTTTGCAGGAATTTGCAATCCGCGTAAGGCAGCTATATATAAAATAGATTTATCTATACAATGAGTTTCAGTTTTTTTAGCAATAACACTTGCTTTATAATTTTGCTTTGATAAACTTATTTTATATGGATTGTATCTCCAATTATCACGGATTTTAAGATACAATTGTTTTGCTTTTTCTTTTTGTGTTAGTGAGTTTGATTTAAACTCCTGTATGAGTTTTTGAATCTCTTCAGTATCATAATCAAAATAATACGTAGCTTTTAAATAATTCATTTTAGTAATTAATAACAGTAAAAGGATTAATATTTACAATAGAACATTTTTTACACGTCCAACTTCACCGGTTTCTAATTGAACTTTTATTCCGTGAGGGTGATTTGTTGAATTGGTAAGAATTCTTTTTACAATACCTTTTGTTAATTCACCAGTTTTTTGATGGTGTTTTTGAACAATTTCTACTGTTGCACCTATTTGAATATTCTTTCGAATATTTCCTGTTAATTTTTTAGTTTCCATAAATTTTTATATAATTTTATTCAACTTTTTCAATAACACTATTAAAGAATTTATTTTCTTTAGGAACAAAACCTTTTAAAATTAAAAAAACACCAAAAACCATTAATACAATACCCATAATTCGTTTTACTTTATAAGCCATTTTTGGAGTTAATTTCTTTTTTAATTGTTTTGCTAATAATATTTTTCCAATATCAGTAATTAGATAGCTAACTAAAATAATAGTAAAATAATTAAATATTTTTGCTGGGTTCATTTTTAAATTGGAACCAACAATTACAATCATTCCTAGCCAAAAAGCCAATACTCCAACATTTATAAAATTGAGAAAAAAGCCCTTTAAAAAAAGTTTTATATAATTTGTTTTTTCAGGGAGTAAAAAATCTTTATTCGGAATTATATTTTTTTGACTTTTATCTAAATAGGTAATTAAACCATAAATGAGTAATATTAAACCTCCAATATAAAATAGGCGAGGGTCATCTTTAATTTCTTCTAATAAACTTTTACTTCCAAAGTAAGCAATTAAAATAAAGGTAATATCACCTAAAATTACACCAATATCAAATACAAATGCGGCTCTAAACCCTTTTAAAATACTTGTTTGAATTAATATAAAAAAAACAGGACCAATCATAAAGGCTAAAAAAAAACCAATAAGTATAGCGTCTTTTATTTCGTTAAATTGCATAAGGGCGGTTTAATAAGAACGTTAAAATACCATAATTATTAAACATCATCATAATCAATGGTAATTTTTTGCGAAGTTGGGTGTGCTTGACAAGTTAAAATTAGTCCTTCTTTAATTTCTTTGTCAGACAAAATTGCGTTTTTATCCATTACAACACTTCCTTCTACAACTTTTGCTATACAACTACTACAAATTCCTCCTTGACAAGAATACGGAGCGTCAATTCCTTCTTTTAAAGCAGCTGTTAAAATAGTTGTTTTAGAATTCATTGTGAAAGTGGTCTCTTCATCGTCAACAAGTACGGTAATATCACAATTTCCTTCAAAGGTTTTTGTAACGTCATTTTTAGAGGAAGAAGGAGTTGAAAACAATTCAAAATAAATATTGTTTTTATCAAATCCACTATTAATTAATGTGTTTTTTACAGTTTCAATCATAGTTTCAGGGCCACATAAAAAAGCTGAATTAAAAGTACAACCTGTAAATTTATTTTTTAAAATAAAGTTGATATTCCCTTCATCAATTCTACCAAATAAAGCATTAGGTTGTTGCTCTCTGCTATAAACATATTGAATATTGAAAGTTGTTGGATACTTATTTTTTAAAGTATCAATTTCCCCTTTAAAAATAGTATCTTTTACTGTTTTATTTCCAAAAACAAGAGAGAAAGTACTAGTAGGTTCATCTTCTAAAACAGCTTTTATCATTGCCATAACAGGTGTAATACCACTGCCAGCTACAATTCCTAAGTAATTTTTAGCATTATTTTTAGAGGTTTCTAGTATAAATTTTCCTTCTGGAGCAGACACCTCTAAAACATCACCCTTTTTTAATTTTGTTGTTGCAAATACAGAGAACAAACCATTTTTAATTTTTTTAATGGCAATTCTCAATTCACCACTATTTGGTGATGAACAAATAGAATAAGCTCTCCTAATTTCTTCGCTAGCAATTGTTGTTTTAATGGTGATGTATTGCCCGGCAATAAAATTAAAATTATTTTGAATTGCTTTAGGGATATCAAACACAATAGAAATAGCATCAGGCGTTTCTTGTTTAATTTCTTTGACGATAAGAGAATGAAAATTTGACATTATCAATAATTTAAGGCTACAAAAGTAATTAATCTAAACATAACTTTTTGTTAAAAATAATACCTAAGATTCTTATACATAAGAAAATTATGTATATATTTGTTTTGTTGAAAGTTTAAATAAATAAACGATTTAGCGAATAAACAGTTAATAAATGGGAAATCAAAAATTGTATAAAGGATCATTACAAACAATTATTTTAAAGTTGTTAGGAGAGAATGATAAAATGTATGGTTATGAAATAACCCAAAGAGTGAAACAGCTTACCAAAGGAGAATTGAATATAACGGAAGGTGCTTTATACCCGGCATTACACAAATTAGAAGCCGAAGGTTTACTAGATGTTGAGGTTGCTAAAGTTGATAACCGTTTGCGTAAATATTATAAACTCACAGAAAATGGCACCAAAGAAACGGTGAATCGTTTAGCCGAATTGGAAGAATTTATTAAAACAATGCAAACTATTGTAAACCCTAAATTTGCTTAAATCCCCAACATGAAATTGCTATAACTATGAAACTCACCAAAGAACAGATTAAGCAAGTAGAAAATTATTTAACTAAAAAAGGAATTAAATATATTGACATTCGTTTTGAAGTATTGGATCATATATCTACTGATTTAGAATATTTGATAGAACATAATAACTATTCTTTTGGAGATGCTTTTAAAGAAGTAACAATAAAATGGAATAAGAGTTTTAAAAAAACTTCAAGCTTATTATTAGGTTACAGTAGTAATGGGCCTAAAATGTTAATTAAAAAATGCATCAAAATTTATAAACCGTTATTTGTTAAATCATTAATTCTAGTATTTTTATTTATAGCAATAGGTTATAGTGTAAATTATTATTTTGAATATTCATTAATAAACTATAAAAATGTAATTCATCAATTTATATATTTAGCACTTATTTTATACTGTGGAATTATCCTTTTTTGGTATATTAAAATACGATTAGGAAAAGCAAATACAACATTCAGTTATCTTTTTCGAAAACGAATTATTCCAAATTTATTCTCTGTATTTATTTTTATGCCTTACTTAAATGACAGCTATATTACTAGAGAAAATAAACTTAGCGTAATAATGTTCGCAATGTTGTTTGTTTTTTTCTTAACCTTTCTAGGTGCTAGATACTTCTTTAAAAACCACTTAAAAGCAGTTTCAAACTATAAAAAGTATCAGTTAAAATGAAACTTACCAAAGAACAAATAACATACATAGATGATTATCTAAAACATCACAAAGTTAAATATTGGGATATTCGAATAGAATTATTAGACCATATTGTAAGTACTATTGAAGAAAAAATGGAGCAAGGCATTTCATTTGATGATGCCATGATTGAAGTTCATAAAAGTTTTGGGAATTCTATGAAAATGCTATGGAATACAGGTGTTGAATATTCAATTTTTGCGAATGGACTAGGTTTTAAAAATTTAGTTCAAACTAAGAAAAAGCAAATGAATAAGAAGTATAGAAATTTATACTTTAAGGAGATTTTTAATTTCTTAAAATCATTCAGAAATTCAACTATTCTGGGAATTATATTTTACTTGAATTATTTATTATTTCAAAATGTAGAATATGTTAGGTTTAAAAGAATTAATATAATTGTTTTTCTAATTCCAATTATATTTTTTGTTATTTATTCAATTCGAAATTTTACTATTAAAAATAAATCAATCCATTTAGAATATGCTTTATTCTATTATACGTTTTCTTTTTCTATTTTAAATATGTTTCTTCAAATTAGTAACCCTGATGGCTTATTTAATGTTAGTAAAGAATTTCAAATAATTGTTGTAGCTATTATAGCTCCATTAAATTTAGTATTTTCTTATTGTGGTTTAAAGCTTTATAAAAGAACTTATGAAAAATATAGTAAAATATTTAAGCAACTTCAATCGTTATGAAACTAACTTCCTCACAAATCCAACAACTTTACAGGTTTACACGTCAACATTATGTAGAATACTACGATGTACAAACCGAGTTGGTTGACCACCTAGCAAACGATATTGAACATATTTGGCTTTCACAACCCAACCTTTCTTTTGAGGATGCTAAAACTATTTCATTCAAAAAATTTGGTGTTTTTGGTTTTATGGAAGTTGTTGAAGCTCGCTCAAAAGCACTAAATAAAAAATATTGGAAATTGGTATGGAAAATTTTTAAGCAGTTTTTTAATGTACCACACATTATTATTTCAATCTCAATTTTTTTAATATTACTTATGGGTTTTCAATTTATTCCCTCAAAAATGCTATTTATATCAATTAGTATTGGAGGGGTAATTATTTTGAGTTTCAAATTGTATTTTTTGAATCAAGAAAAAAAGAAACGTTTTAAAGACACCAATAAAAAGTGGTTGCTAGAAGAATTTGTTTTTAATTTAGGAGGAGCAGCAGCTTTTTTAAATTTATTTTTACAAATGGCAAATTTTTCACCCGAAACAACTTCAAATACTCTTATCTTAATTGCCTCGTTCATTTTAACAATATTTATTTTATTAATTTACATCACAACATTTATTTTACCTTCACAAATTGAAGAGATATTGATAAAACAATATCCCGAATACAAATTAGTGTAACAATTTATGCTTAAGAGATACTTATTTAACAACAATTAGCACAAACTATATGATTTCACACTTTTTAACTTTAGAATGGAAACAATTTTCTAGAGCCGCCTATTTTCAAAAAGGAATTGCTATTAAAATTTTATTAATATTTGCCGTAATTTATTTTGGGGGCAGCGCCTTAATTATGGGAGGAGCCTTGTATTTTATTTTAAAAGATGCAATTCCAAAAACTGATCCTATTGTTATTGTAAATAACTTTTTAATTTATTGGTTTTTGTTTGATTTGATTTTGAGATATTTTATGCAACAATTACCAGTAATGAATATTAAACCGCTAATGACTATTCCTGTTAAAAAGAAAACAGTTATTCATTATTTATTAGGAAAAACTACCATTTCTTTTTTTAATTTTTTGCCAATATTTGTGCTTTTCCCTTTTAGCGTGGTTTTGCTTATAAAAAATTATCCGGCAGTAAATGTGATATTTTGGTTTTTATCAATGGGGTTTCTAACCTATTCAATCAACTTTTTAAACTTTCTAATTAACAAAGTAAATGCAATTTTTTACAGTTTAATTTCTGTGTTGGTTGTACTAATTGTGTTAGAATATTTTAAAATATTTCAAATATCAAAACCTATTGGTACTGCTTTTAACACGTTGTACAATAACCCAATATTAATTGTAATTCCGGCTTTACTATTGGCGGTTTTGTATTTTATGAATTTCAAGTATATAAAAAGTGATTTTTATATAGATGGAAAAGTTTCAAAAAACATAAAAGAAGTTAATACAGCTGATTTATCTTGGATGAATAGATTTGGAAGTGTTGCAATATTCTTAAAAAACGATGTAAAACTAATTTGGCGAAATGCTCGCCCAAGACAAGTAATGTTAATGTCGTTCTTATTTTTATTTTATGGACTACTTTTTTACACAAACAAAACATATCAAGAAATGCCAGCAATTTTAGCTTTTGCTTCTATATTTGTAACGGGTGGGTTTTTATTAACTTTTGGTCAATTAGTTCCTTCTTGGGATAGCGAGTATTACAAACTATTAATGAGTCAAAATATTTCCTATAAAAAATACTTAGAATCAAAATGGTATTTAATGGTTTTTGCGGTAACTATTTCATTTGTATTAAGTACTCCATATTTATACTTTGGTTGGAAAATTTATGGAATGATAGTAGCTGGAGCCTTTTTTAATATTGGTTTAAACTCTTTTATCACGTTGTTTGGAGGTGCTTTAAATAGAACGCCGGTAGAATTAAATGTAAAGGCAAAAGCGTTTAGTAATACCAACGGATTTAATCCAACTCAAATGTTAATAGCATTACCAAAAATGGTATTGCCTATGTTGCTATTTTATATACCATATAAGTTTATAAATTTTGAAGCAGGACTTTTAGTACTTGGTTTTAGCGGTGTTTTAGGAATTATTTTTAGAAACTTCTTTTTAACTAAAATTGAAGGCATTTATCAAAAAGGAAAGTACAAAACCATTGCCGCATACAACGAAAAAAAATAAGCAAATTTTAAAAAGTAATATAAATGATATCAGTAACTAATCTCACAAAAAAATACAACAACGTTCAAGTTTTAAATATAGAAGCATTAGAAATTCCAGACGGACAAGCTTTTGGTTTGGTAGGAAACAACGGAGCAGGGAAAACTACTTTTTTTAATTTAATACTCGATTTAATAAGTCCAACAACCGGATTTATTACTAATAAAAATATTCAGGTTAATAAAAGTGAAGATTGGAAACCTTTTACGGCTGCTTTTATTGATGAAAGCTTTTTAATTGGGTATTTAACTCCTGAAGAATATTTCTATTTTATTGGTGAACTACGAGGGATGAACAAAGCCGATGTTGATACTTTTTTAGCGCAATTTTCAGAAATTTTTAATGATGAAATTTTAGGAAAGAAAAAATATTTACGGGATTTATCAAAAGGAAATCAAAAAAAAGCTGGAATTGTAGCTGCATTAATTGGGAATCCAGAGGTAATTGTGTTAGATGAACCCTTTGCAAATTTAGATCCAACCACACAAATTAGACTTAAGTTATTGTTAAAGGAATTAACCAAAAATAATAATTCAACAGTGTTAATTTCAAGTCATGATTTAGGTCATATAACAGAGGTTTGTGAACGTATTGTTGTGCTAGATAAAGGCAATGTGGTTAAAGATTTAAAAACGTCTAAAGAAACACTAAAAGAATTGGAATCCTATTTCTCTGCGTAATACAATAAATACACATAATTTTGTATTTTTACAACCCTTTAACAATAATTATAGTAAATAACTAGTTAGAGGCGAGTAAAACATTTTCTTTTGAAAAATATTTTTAAAATAGTAGGTGCTTTTTTTATGATTCTTTTTGTTGTTGGTTGCTCAACAAAAAAAGATGCTTTTTTAAATCGAAATTTTCAGGCTATGGCCACAAAGTACAATGTACTTTACAATGGGAATGAAGCTCTTAAAAAAGGGTTACTTGAATTAAACTCAAACTATAGTGATAATTATTGGCAACGCTTACCTATTGAACCTTTAAAAATTGATGAATTAGCACTACCAGGTGTTAAATTAGACAAAGATATTTCTCCAAAAGAATTTGAAAAAGCAGAAGAAAAAGCAGTAAAAGCAATTCAAAAACATTCTATGCTAATTGCTAGGCAAGAACGAAATAGCCAAATAGATGATGCCTATTTATTACTAGGGAAATCTCGTTATTACTCTAAAAGATTTGTGCCTGCGTTAGAGGCTTTTAACTTTGTGATTTTAAATTATCCAAACGCAGACTTGATAGATGAAACTAAAATTTGGCAAGCAAAAACCTTAATTCGCTTGCAAAATGAAGAACAAGCTATTGAAAATTTAAATAATTTATTAAAAGACAAAGAGTTAAAAGATAAAATTAAAGAACAAGCCCATACCGCAATTGCAATGGCTTATGTAAAAAAAGATAGCTTACAACAAGTTATTAATCACCTAAAAAAAGCAATTTTAGCCGACAATAACAATGAACAAACAGCTCGTAATTTATTTATACTTGGTCAAGTTTATAGAGAAAAAAAATTAATAGATTCCTCAAATATTTCATTTCAAGAATTAATAAATTTTAAAAAAGCACCGTTTAAATACAAAATTCATGCATACATTGAAAAAGCAAAAAATGTTTCAACAAAAGAAGAAGCTTTAGCAACTATTGCTATTTTAAAAAAATTATTAAAAGATAGAGATAATAGACCTTATTTGGAAGAAATATACTATCAACTGGGTGCCATAGAAAATAAAATAGGTTTAGAAGGAGCTATTGAGTATTATAAAAAATCTTTACAAGCCAGTAAAACAACTAATTTACAAAAAGAAATTACCTACCAATCTATAGGAGATTTGTATTTTGATAAAGCTAAATTTGTTACAGCAGGGTTGTATTATGATAGTATTTTAAATATAACGAAAGAAAAACATACGAAACGCATAAGACGTTTAACTAGAAAACGAAATAATTTAAATGAAGTTATTTTTTATGAAAAAATAGCAAAAACAAATGATAGTATTTTAAAAGTAGCTTCTATGAGTAAAGAAGAACAAATAGCCTTTTTTACAGGGTATATTGAAAAACTTAAAGCCAATGAAGAATTACTGCAACAAAAAATAAATACAGGATCAGCATTTTACAACTCAAATAACTTAAATGAAGAAAACTCAAATGCAGGAAAATGGTATTTTTACAACATTCAGGCTGTTGGTTTTGGAGAACAAGAATTTCAACGCGTTTGGGGAAATAGGCCCTTAGAAGATAATTGGCGCTTGAGTGATAAAACGCAACTTAATTTAGAGAATAGCAAAACAAATATTACTCAAAAAAACGATGTAATTAATACTCCTGAAAAACTAAAATTACCTTATTATTTAAATAAAGTAGTAACAAGTAAGCATAAAATTGATAGTATTACAAAAGAGAGAAATGACGCATATTTTAAATTGGGAATTATTTATAAAGAACAATTTAAAGAATTCTCTCTAGCTACAGATAAATTAGAGAAACTACTTACGTTTAACCCTGTTTCTACATTATTATTACCAACAAAATATCATTTGTATAAAATTTATAGTCATCAAAACAATAAAAAAGCTATTTTGCTAAAAAATGATATTATTAATACGTATCCTAATTCGAAATATGCTAAAATTATTTTAAATCCTAACGAGGTTTTAAACAACGATTCTGAAATTACTCCAAAAGATGAGTATGCCGCTGTTTTTTACGAATATAAAGACAAACTGTATGAAGAAGTAATTAAAAAAACAACCATTGCCATAAGTAAATATGAAGGTGAAAAAATAGTTTCAAAATTTGAACTATTAAAGGCTTATGCAATAGGGAAAAAAGAAGGGCTAGAAGCTTTTAAAAAAGCATTAAATTTTGTTGCTATGAATTACCCAAATACTGAAGAAGGAAAAAAAGCATTAGAGGTAATAAACACTATAAAAACTAAAATATAAACAAACCCTAAAAAATAACAACACTATGTTTTCAGAAAAAAAAGACAAGCAGCCACAAGTATTAGAGAGAAACATTATAGGAAAAAACACATCTATTATAGGAGATGTTATTTCTGAAGGAGATTTTAGAATTGATGGAAAAGTAGAAGGAACTATAAAAACAACAGGAAGAGTTGTTATTGGAAAAACAGGAAGTATAAATGGTAAAGTAGCGTGTAATAATGCAGATATTGAAGGGAAATTTTCGGGGGAATTGATTGTAAATAGCCTACTTACGTTAAAAGCAACAGCAATTATTTCTGGAGATGTAATAATTAGTAAATTATCTGTTGAGCCAGGAGCTGAATTTAATGCCTCATGCAGTATGAAAGGATCTGTTAAAGAATTAAAAAGTGAGCAAACCAAAAAAGAAAGAACAGCTTAGTAAGTATCTACAACTAACAAGTGTTGTGTTTCAAATGGGTATTACCATTTATTTAGGCACTTATGCCGGAAAATGGTTAGATAATTATTTCCAAACTTCAAATAAAACATTTTTAATTATTACAACAATGTTGGCTTTAGTTGTTTCAATATGGAATGTTTTAAGGCAGTTGAAAAGAATAAACAAAAAATATGACTAAGTTGATAGTTCGTTTTTGCATAAAATTACTACTTATTATAAGTATTGTTTTTAGTATTCATATAGGAATTTTATATTTTTTAAATATTCCATTATTTGAAAATAAAATTATTTTAGCCTATATCGTAAATGTTGTTTTAGCAATTGTAATTTTTATTGGACTAATTAAGCTTAAAAAAGATAATGAACAAATACTTGGGTTTGTTTTTTTAATTGGAAGTTTTCTAAAATTTACTATTTTCTTTCTTTATTTTTATCCAATCTATAAGCAAGATGGTAATATGAGCACATTAGAAGCTACTTCATTTTTAACACCCTATTTTGCGTGTTTAACAGTTGAAATTTTTTATTTATCTAAACTGTTGACCAGTAAGTAGTAATACCTTAATTATTTACTAGAAAGCACCAAGTCATTATCTCAAAAAATAGTTTTGGTTTCTAATTTAAAAACATATATTTGCAAAATATTTTTAGGCACCACTAGTAATAAAGTGATATGTACAGAATTAACGTAGTAAAAACCCTTACATTACTATTTTTAGTAATAACATTTTCAGTAAATGCTCAACATGAAGCAACCAAAACTTCTCATGAAGAAAAGGCATCACCTGAAAAAGATTTTAAAACTAAAATAAAAGAAGAAATAAGACATCACGTTAAAGATTCATATTATTTTGATTTTAATTCAAATTCAGAAACGGGAGAGTATAATGGATTTTCATTACCAATTATTTTATTTGATGATGGGCTACAAGTATTTATGTCGTCAAAATTTAAACATGGAAAAGAAATAGCTAAAGTTGGAGGGAATTACTATAAATTATATCACAATAAAATTTATAAAACAGACGCATCAGGGAAGTTGTCATTTGATGAACATCATCACCCAACAAATACAAAACCGCTAGATTTTTCAATAACCAAAGGTGTTTTAAGTATTATAATTGTTTCTCTTATAGTATTCCTAATATTTTCTAGTTTAGCTAAATCGTATGCAAAAAATGGTTCAATACCAAAAGGAATTGGTCGTTTTTTTGAGCCATTAGTTATTTATATCAGAGATGAGATAGCCATTCCTAGTATTGGACACAAGCATTATAAAAAGTACATGCCGTTTTTATTAACTGTTTTCTTTTTTATATGGTTTTCAAATTTAATAGGAATTACTCCTTTTGGAATGAATATAACAGGAAACTTAGCAGTAACAGCAGCACTAGCTTTATTAACATTTTTAATTACACAATTAACATCAAAAAAGAACTATTGGCTGCATATTTTTTGGATGCCTGGAGTGCCGTGGCCTATGAAAATTGTATTAGCTCCAATTGAATTACTGGGGGTTTTTATTAAGCCATTTGCTTTAATGATGCGTTTATATGCTAATATTTTTGCAGGTCATATAGTTATTTATAGTATACTTGGTTTGCTATTTGTATTTAAAAGTTATATAGGAGGAAGTTTAAGTTTTACTTTGGCATTGGTAATTTCAATTTTGGAATTATTAGTAGCCATATTGCAAGCATATATATTTACGATGTTATCAGCACTGTATTTTGGATTTGCATCTGAAGAACACGAAATGGAGCATACGGAATAATTTTAAAAATGAATGTTTAATTAATTAATATATATATTATGGAAATTCCAGTAATGGTAGGAGCAGGTTTAATAGTAATTGGAGCAGGTATAGGTATCGGTAAAATCGGTGGTTCTGCTATGGACGCAATTGCTCGTCAACCTGAAGCATTTGGAAAAATTCAAACAGCAATGTTGATTGCAGCAGCCCTTGTTGAAGGTTTAGCTTTTGCAGCATTATTTGCAGTTTAATTTTTAAAAGCAAAAGCTGTAACGGTTGGTTATAGCTTTTTGCTTTAATTTAAAACAATTTTATTTTATTATGGACAAATTAATAAACGACTTTTCTTACGGATTGTTTTTTTGGCAATCACTACTATTTATAGTTTTATTACTATTACTTAAGAAATTTGCTTGGAAACCAATTTTAAATGCAATAAATGAGCGTGAAGAAGGTATTAAAAATGCATTAGAAGAAGCTGAAAATGCTCGTAAAGAAATGCAAAATCTAACAGCCGATAATGAACGTATTTTAAAAGAAGCCCGTATTGAACGTGATACACTTTTAAAAGAGGCAAGAGAGATGAAGGAAAATATTATTTCTGAAGCTAAAGGAGCTGCTCAAATACAAGCAACTAAAGTAATAGAACAAGCTCAAGCAACAATACAAGCAGAGAAACAAGCAGCAATTACAGATTTAAAAAATCAGGTAGCAGAATTATCTTTAGGAATTGCTGAAAAAGTAGTAAGAGAAGAATTATCTGATAAAAACAAGCAAATTAAACTTGTTGAAGATATGTTAAAAGAAGTAACTATTAGTTAATTGAATTCAAATGAGTGGATCTAGAGCAGCAGTACGATATGCAAAGGCAATATTAAGTTTTGCACTTGAACAACATAAAGAAACTGAAGTAAATAAAGATATGTTGTTAATTGCTAACACAATTGATGAAAGTAAAGAGTTACAATTGTTTCTGAACAATCCAATTATTAAATCTGAATTAAAGAAAAAGGCATTAAATAAAGTTTTTTCAACAAAAATTACAAGTTTAACATCAAGCCTTATCAATCTTTTAATAGATAATAAACGCCTTTCAATAATAGAAGGTGTAGCAAAAAAATACACCATTCTTTTTGATAGCTTAAAAGGAATAGAAGTAGCTAAAGTTACAACCGCAATTTCTTTGACGGATGATTTAAACAAACAGGTTTTAAATAAAGTAAAAGAAATTACAGGAAAACAAGCAACAATTGAAAACATAGTAAATCCAGATATTATTGGTGGGTTTATTTTACGTATTGGAGATATACAATATGATGCAAGTATTGCAAATAAATTACAAATATTAAAAAGACAATTTGAAGACGAAAGTTTAAGTTTAAAATTGTAGAAATTTAGTTTTAAAAATAAATAAAAAATGGCATCAATAAAACCAGCTGAAGTATCAGCGATTTTAAAACAACAATTAGCAGGATTTGAAGGTTCAGCCTCTTTAGATGAAGTAGGAACCGTACTAGAAGTGGGTGATGGAATAGCTCGTGTATATGGTTTGGCAAATGTTCAATACGGAGAACTAGTTGAGTTTGAAGACGGATTGGAAGGTATTGTATTAAACTTAGAAGAAGATAATGTAGGTGTTGTTTTATTAGGACACTCTAAGGTAATTAAAGAAGGAGCTGTTGTAAAACGCACAAAAAAAATTGCGTCTTTACAAGTTGGTGAAGGTATCGTTGGGCGTGTAGTTAATACATTAGGGCTTCCAATTGATGGAAAAGGCCCAATACAGGGAGAAACCTTTGAAATGCCATTAGAGCGTAAAGCACCAGGTGTTATATTTAGAGAGCCTGTAACAGAACCACTACAAACAGGAGTAAAAGCTATTGATGCTATGATTCCTGTTGGAAGAGGACAGCGTGAACTTATTATTGGTGACCGTCAAACAGGTAAATCAACTGTTGCAATTGACACCATTATCAATCAAAAAGAATTTTACGATGCTGGTGTACCAGTATATTGTATCTATGTTGCAATTGGTCAAAAAGCCTCTACCGTTGCTGCAATTGCTAGTTTATTAGAAGAAAAAGGAGCAATGGCTTATACAACTATTGTTGCTGCCAACGCATCAGACTCTGCATCAATGCAAGTTTATGCTCCAATGGGAGGTGCTGCTATTGGAGAATATTTTAGAGACACAGGTCGCCCTGCTTTAATTGTTTATGATGATTTATCTAAACAAGCAGTTGCATATCGTGAAATTTCATTATTGTTACGTCGTCCACCAGGGCGTGAAGCATATCCAGGTGATGTATTTTATTTACATTCTCGTTTGCTAGAGCGTTCAGCAAGAGTAATTAAAGATGATACTATTGCTACTCAAATGAATGACGTTCCAAATTCAATAAAAGGAATGATAAAAGGAGGAGGTTCTTTAACCGCTTTACCAATTATTGAAACTCAAGCAGGAGATGTATCAGCTTACATACCAACAAATGTAATTTCTATTACTGATGGTCAAATTTTCTTAGAGTCAGATTTATTTAACTCAGGTGTGCGCCCAGCAATTAACGTTGGTATTTCAGTATCTCGTGTTGGAGGAAATGCTCAAATTAAATCTATGAAAAAAGTAGCAGGTACTTTAAAATTAGATCAAGCTCAATATCGTGAGTTAGAAGCATTTGCTAAATTTGGATCAGATTTAGATGCTGCAACTATGAGCGTAATTGAAAAAGGAAAGCGTAATGTTGAGATTTTAAAACAAAACCAAGCAGATCCTTTTAAAGTTGAAGATCAAATTGCAATTATTTATGCAGGGTCAAAAAACCTATTAAGAAATGTTCCTGTTGATAAAATAAAAGAATTTGAAAAAGATTATTTAGCGTATTTAAATGCAAAACATAGAGATACTTTAGATATTTTAAAGGCAGGAAAATTAACTGATGAGGTTATAGACACATTAACTAATGCAGCTAAAGAAATTTCAGCAAAATACGCTTAAATTACTATCGAATATTTTATTTGAGTAAAAATTAAAATTTAATTTACCTCTATATAAAGAGGTTCGTAAAGGCTAAAAATGGCAAACTTAAAAGAAATACGTAATAGAATTACATCCATTGGTTCAACAATGCAAATTACTAGTGCCATGAAAATGGTATCAGCAGCAAAGTTGAAAAAAGCACAAGATGCAATTACTAAAATGCGACCGTATGCTAATAAGTTAACAGAACTTTTGCAAAGTTTAAGTGCAACATTAGATAGTGAAGTAGGAGGAGTTTATTCTGAGCAAAAAGAAGTTTCAAAAGTATTATTAGTTGTAATTACTTCAAATAGAGGCTTGTGTGGCGGCTTTAATTCAAATATAATTAAGGCAACTATCCAAAATATTGAAGATAATTATAAAGGGAAACAAGTTGATCTTTTAACTATTGGTAAAAAAGGAGATGCTATTTTAGCGAAAAATTATACTGTTGTTGAAAAGCATAATGAAATTTATGAAGAATTAACTTTTGATAAAGTTGCAGTTATTGCAGAAAGAGTAATGGATTTATTTGCTTCAGGTGAATATGATAAGGTTGAATTGATATACAATAGATTTAAAAATGCAGCAACTCAAATTGAAACTATTGAACAGTTTTTACCAATTGAACCAGTAAAAGAAGCTATAAAGGTAAATACAGATTATATTTTTGAACCATCTAAAGCAAAAATTGTATTAGAATTAATACCAAAATCATTAAAAACACAATTATACAAAGCAATTAGAGATTCTTTTGCTTCTGAACATGGTGCACGTATGACTGCGATGCATAAAGCTACAGATAATGCAACAGAATTAAGAGACGATCTACTATTAAAATACAATAAAGCACGTCAGGCAGCAATCACCAATGAAATTCTTGAAATTGTTGGTGGAGCAGAGGCGTTAAACAATTAGGCGCAGCCAAATGTTTAAAAAAGAGCAGAGGCGTTAAACAATTAGGCGCAGCCAAATGTTTAAAAAAGAGCAGAGGCGTTAAACAATTAGGCGCAGCCAAATGTTTAAAAAAGAGCAGAGGCGTTAAACAATTAGGCGCAGCCAAATGTTTAAAAAAGAGCAGAGGCGTTAAACAATTAGGCGCAGCCAAATGTTTAAAAAAGAGCAGAGGCGTTAAACAATTAGGCGTAGCCAAATGTTTAAAAGAACAGAGGCGTTAAACAATTAGGCGTAGCCAAATGTTTAAAAAAGCGCAGAGGGGTTAATAATTCGTAAAATTTAAATTGGTTAATAGTTAAAAGAGTTTATCAAATTTTGATAAGCTCTTTTAGTTTGGTACATACTTTGTGTATATTTGATTTAAAATAATAATATGAATAAATTAGCAAGTTTTTCAATCTCAATAATTATCCTTTTTGCATTTTCTTTTTGTAGCGCATCAAAAAATACGTTCAAAAACAACCCTCCTTTTAAAATTATTAAAACTACGTACAATAGCTGGGTTGGTGGACAGCCAGGAGTAAGAGGAATTACTATTTATGTTACGATAGATAACCCTAAAATTAATTTAGATACGGTTTTCTTCAGAAATATGAAAACGAAATTAAAGAAAGATTTAAGTGTTACATCTAACACTTTTGTAGGTAGTTTTACGCTTCATAATAAAGAACATGATTTTATTTTAGAAAAAAAATCAATAAAAGAATTTGGGAATATACCACCTAAAACATCTTTAAATATACCTTTTACATTGGGAGATAACGAAGCAGTTGTAAGCTATATTTATAAGGATAAAAAGTATTTTTATAAGATAAAAAATGTTATTGAAGTAAAAGCAGTTCAGTACCCTATGAAGAAAAAACAATAATACAAAGTATTTATAATCAGTATTTTACACCTTTGTTGTTGTGCTTTGAAATTTATGGCATAAAAATTGAAACTATAAAGTTGTAACCAAAAAGAAATGATTATGAGAACTTTAAAATTACTTTTTACAACCGTAGTAGCTGGAATATTGTTTACATCATGTAGTGTTATAGTAGAAGAGTTTAATGCCCCATATTATGTAGATTTAGAAGATGTTGTAACTGCGTATGATTTATGGTATATAGATTACAATCAAACAACTGGATTTGGAGATGTTCCTTTTTTATCAAAAGCTTTTACGGTATCATTTATTAATGGAAAATTGTATGCAAACAATAACTTAGTTGGAATTGGAGCTACAGGAAACGGATATGGTATTTTGGTAGGGTATTACGATACTTTTAATGGAAGTTTAGAAATAGACCATGATTTAGATGGATATTTTAATTTTGAAGTTGTCCAATTATCAGTTGATAGATTAAAACTAGTAGATAATTATAATAATGTGAGCTATTATTTAGAAGGTTATCAAAAAAATAGTTTTGATTTTGATCAAATATTTTATGACAACATAGAATATTTTTTACAAGAATATGATGCTTGGGAAAAAACAGATGTAAGCACTACAGGTAATTTAAATGAATTTGATAATGAAAACTTTTTAGCTTTTACCCCTGAAAATATTACAACATTTTATTCTTCTCAAGATAAAGTTGGCACAAATATTGATAATATATATTGGGATTATGTTGGAAGTTACTCAGTAGCAAATGTACATGGATATGACAATCTAAAAATTTTAACATTAGATTATGATTCTGTGGGCAATGAGGAGTTTGAGTTAACCGTTATAAATGATGAAAAGATTAGTTTGTACCATATAAGTTCTGGAACAACTTATGAGTTTACTGGAGTTGGATATATTCAATACTTAAAATCTAGTTCAGCCAAAGAAACTGTAAGTAACGAAGGTAGAAAACGAACTAAAGTAACAAGAGAAACAAAAATAAGAAGAAATTTAAAATAAAGTTTGGTTAGTTGATTTTTGGTTGGTTATTTTTATAACCAATTAAGTCAAACCGCTCCTGCCAAGGAGCGGTTTTTTTGTATCTTTATAATTTAAAATAAAGATAAAATGAATAATAAAACAGCATTTATTACAGGAGCAACTTCTGGAATTGGAAAAGCAACAGCTCAGCTTTTCGCCAAGAATAATATAAGGTTAATATTATGTGGAAGGCGTAAAGAACGGTTAGTTGAATTAAAAGAAGAATTAGATAAATTAACAGATGTAATTACGTTACAATTTGATGTTAGTAAAAGAGGTGAAGTTTTTAAAGCTATAGAATCACTTCCAAATGAATTTCAAGAGATAGATATTTTAATAAATAATGCAGGGAATGCGCATGGACTAAGCACTATTCAAGAAGGAGATATAGATGATTGGGATGCAATGATAGATATAAATGTTAAAGGGTTGTTGTATGTTTCACGGGCGATACTTCCAAAAATGATTGAGAAAAATAATGGTTTTGTAGTTAACATTGGATCTATTGCCGGAAAAGAAGTTTATCCAAATGGAAATGTTTATTGTGCTTCAAAGTATGCGGTTAATGCTTTAAACAAGTCAATGCGAATAGATTTAAACAACTATAATATTAGAGTATCGGCTATACACCCTGGCGCTGTTGAAACTGAGTTTTCTGAAGTTCGTTTTAAAGGGGATAAAGAAAGAGCTAAAAATGTATACAAAGGGTTTAAGGCATTGGAAGCTAAAGATGTAGCCGATATCATTTATTTTGTAATAACAAGGCCATACCACGTTAATATAGAAGATTTAATAGTATATCCTACAGCACAGGCAAGTGCAACTATTTTAAATAAGGAATAAGATTTTAACATGATTAACAAGCGGTTATTAATTAAAAATTTATTAGCTCATAATGATGAGAATAGCTTTTATGATAAAAAGCAAAAAATATCGTTAGACACAAATGAAGGAAAAGCTAAATTTTTAAAACATGTTTGTGCATTATCAAATTCAAATCCTAAAAATAATTCATACATAGTTATAGGCGTTGAAGATCAAACTAATAAGATTGAAGGAGTTGATTTTTTTGATGACAGCAAAATTCAAAACCTTATTAATTCCTATTTTGAAAATCCGCCACAAATTCAATATGAAAATATTCCTTTTCCAAGGCTACCTAGGCATAAAGTAATTGGCTTAGTAACAATTCATCCTAATAATAAAGTTACGTATTTAAAGAAGTCTATTTGGAAGTATGTTAAAGGAAGAATTTTTTTTAGAAGAGGTAGCAATTCTATGTCAACTTTAGGAAAGTTTGAACTAAAAAACACAAATCAGGCTATTGTTGAAGCTATTGAAATTAATGCGAGTAACAATATTGAATTAACACTAGATGGTGTTTTCGATTTTTTTAAACGACACAAAAAAATATTTCATCCAACATATAAAGTTTTTAATGAACAATTTGTGTTATGTTGGGCGGGAGAAAAAAAGAAAGTAGGAGATAAAACATTCTATTCTCGTGTAGATATAGAGTTAATTAATGAACGAGTACGACTTTTTTATTCGGCTTTAGATGAAGTTAAAATTGAATACAACCATAGATCATTTATTATTACTGAATACGTTTATTTAAGAATTAAAGATGATTTTGATTTTTATCCATTTGAGAAAACAGTAATCCATTTTAAAGATAACGGTAAACATGATATTGTTAGTGAACTGATATTTCAGCCTCCTAAATTTAACAAAACAGTTTTACATCATATATTTAATAATTGCAATGCAATTTTAATGAAGTTAAAAAATAAAACACCACTTACTCAACGTGAATTAATTGATTTACAAGAATTACCAACCAATTATATGATTTGTGTTTTGAATAACATTAAAGGAGCAAAACTTAAGTTAGAAGAGGCTCGAGAAATTTTGAGAAATTTAGAAGATAAATCTACTTATATTAAGTATAAAGAAGCCGTTAGAGTTTTAAGAAAAGTAAAAAATAAATAAAAAACCACTTCAAATTTAAAGTGGTTTTTTATTTGGTATAAAATTTTTACTACAGGTCAAATTTAATACCTTGTGCTAAAGGTAATTCCGTAGTATAGTTTATAGTATTTGTTTGTCTTCTCATATAAACTTTCCAAGCATCAGAACCAGATTCTCTTCCTCCTCCAGTTTCTTTTTCACCACCAAAAGCACCACCAATTTCAGCTCCAGAAGTTCCAATATTAACATTCGCAATACCACAATCTGAACCTGCTTGAGATAAGAATTTTTCAGCTTCACGTAAATTGTTGGTCATAATTGCAGAAGAAAGTCCTTGAACAACCCCATTTTGAATTTCAATAGCATTTTCAACATCACCTGAATATTTTAATAAATATAAAACGGGGGCAAAAGTTTCATTTTGAACTATTTCAAAGTGGTTTTCAGCTTCTGCAATTGCAGGTTTAACATAGCAACCACTTTCATAACCTTCACCACTTAATACACCACCTTCAACCACTAAATTTCCACCTTCCTCAACAACTTGTTGTAATGCGTTTTTATACATTTCAACAGCAGCTTTATCAATTAATGGCCCCACGTGGTTTTTTTCATCTAAAGGATTTCCTATACTTAATTGTTTGTAAGCATCAATCAATGAATTTTTTACTGTATCATATATAGATTCATGTATAATTAGTCTACGTGTTGAAGTACAGCGTTGCCCAGCAGTTCCTACAGCTCCAAAAACAGCTCCAATAATTGTCATTTTAATATCTGCATCTGGAGTTACAATAATAGCATTGTTTCCTCCTAATTCTAATAAAGATCGTCCTAAACGTTCAGCAACTGTTTTGGCAACTATTTTTCCCATTCTAATAGAACCAGTTGCTGAAATTAGAGCAACACGTTTATCAGTAGTCATATATTCCCCTACTTTATAATCTCCGTTTACAATGCAAGAAATACCTTCTGGTAAATTGTTTTCTTTCAATACATCAGCAATAATATTTTGGCAAGCAATGCTACACAAAGGAGCTTTTTCAGAAGCTTTCCAAATACAAACATCACCTGCAATCCAAGCCAAAGCAGTATTCCAAGCCCAAACAGCAACAGGAAAGTTGAATGCTGAAATAATCCCTACAATTCCCAGAGGGTGGTATTGATCGTACATTCTATGCCCAGGGCGTTCAGAATGTAAGGTAGAACCCTGTAATTGACGTGATAACCCAACGGCAAAGTCACAAATATCTATCATTTCTTGGACCTCTCCTAAACCTTCTTGTAATGATTTTCCCATTTCATAAGACACTAATTCGCCTAAAGGTTGTTTTAATTCACGCAACTTTAAACCAAATTGGCGAACTATTTCACCACGTTGAGGCGCAGGCTTTAATCTCCAAGTTTTAAAAGCGTCTTGAGCTGTCTCAATAACAGTTTCAAAATCATCTTTGCTTGTTGTAGTTACTTTTGCTATTAAATTTCCATCTACTGGTGAGAAAGACTCAATAATTTCACCGTTTCCAAAGAAATTAGAACCGGTTGATGTTCCTTGATTTAAGTTTTGAACTCCTAATTTAGTAAGCGTTTTTTGAATTGTTTTTTCTATAGTTGTTTCCATGATATGGATTTATTTTAAATAAATGATGTTGCAAAATTACAAATAATAAATGTTATAAAAAGAAATGCCGCTTCAAATTTGAAACGGCATTCTTCATTCAATATTTGGTAACCAACCAAATAATAAACCAACTAAAACTTATAATTTAATCCTGTATAAACTCCTAGGTAATAAGGTTGAATACTACCAGCGTTTTTAGAAAATGTGTTTGTTTGAACTTTAAACATGGGTGATATATTGATATATAGATTTTTATGGATTGAATAATCTACATCTAATCCAATATTACCACTAAAGTTTACAGATCTTAAATTGTTCGAAGAACCTAAACTTTGTGAAAAATTGCTTGTTTCAATAAAAACTTCATCTTTATTTAAAAGAAGTGTACTAAAACCACCAACTAAATTAACACCTAATTTGCCATTGGTAACATTGTATTTTATTTCTACAGGAATTTCAACATAACCAAAAATTTGATTTATGTTTCCTGTATTGGTAATTTCTTTTGAGGAGATATTGCTGCTTTTACTTGAAATAGGGTTACTTGATAGATTGGATAAACTGATAACAGCTACCCCAGGTGTTATAAATACATCATTAGTTGTATATCCTAAATTAATAAGGTTAACACCAGATTGTATACTAAACTTGTTGTTAAGTTTGTAGGCAAATTTAACACCATACGAATAGGATGAATTTCCAGAAGTTGTATTTTCTTTAAATTGAGAATCAATTCCAGACCCACTACCAAATGAATTGATATAAATTGGAGCAAATATTGTTGCTACAGACAATCTACCTTTTAAAAAATCTTTACCTAAAACTTTTTTATTGATATTGTTTTTTAGTGGTAAATTTTTACCATCAGTTAAAGAATAATACCTATTTAAATGTTTGTTTGTAATCCCATTTTTTTCAACATTCTCATCAGTTTTTTTTGAATCAACATTCTCTAAACTTAAAATGTTTTTCTCATTCTCAAAATCGAAAATACTTTTTACTGATTCTTTTTCGTTTATGGTATTAGATTTTATAACAGTATTTTTACTATTTAAAGTATCTTTAGTATTTAATTTTTCTTTTTGTTTATCACTATTAAAAATTAAATTTTTAGTGAAGTTATTTGTGGGTAATAAAAAAATGGTACCAATGCTAAAAAATAAAACAAGTAATGCTGCAACACTAGAAACTTTAAACCAAATAGGTATGTGGCGTTTTTTAGAAGTTGGAGCTAATTGTTTTTCAATGGCGTTCCAAGAATTGTTTGGAGGAAAAACCTCAAAGTCTTTTAAATTCTCTTGGAATATTCTATCAATATTTTTATAATCTTTCACTACTACCTTAATTAATCTTAAACAGATTGTTGCTCTTCTTGATGTAATTCAATTTTGTTCTTTAAAATGGCTCTTGCTCGGGCTAAATTTGATTTGGACGTACCCTCAGCAATACACAACATTTTAGAAATTTCTTTGTGTGAATAACCATCCAATACATATAGGTTGAAAACCATTCTGTATCTATCAGGCAATTCCTGTATTAGATTTAGCAAAAAATCTAAAGAAATTTCCTCATCATCAACATCAACAATTACTTCGTCAGGTATCTCCTCTGTAACAACAATGTTTAACACGTTTTTTTGTCTATATTTTAACAGAATAGTGTTAACCATAATTCGCTTTAACCAACCTTCAAAAGATCCTTTAAATTTAAACTGCCCAATTTTATTAAAAATAGTTACAAAACCATCTTGAAAATTATCTTGAGCCTCTTGTTTATTTTTAGAGTACTTTAAGCATATTGAAAATAACTTACCGGCAAAAAGCTGGTAAATTTCTTCTTGTGCTTTTCGATCGTTCTTAGCACATTGTTTTATGAGTTTATTTAAACCCAAAAGCAACTGTTTTAATTGTTAATAAGATACCTAAAAAGATAATAGGTTGCGTAAATTTACATTACTTTTGTGATGTTTCCCAAAGTTTATGAAAATAAATAAGTTTTTTAACATTTCTAATGCCAACGATTTTAAGCAGATTTCACTTGAAATATTTAAATTTCAAGCTGAAAATAATTTAGTTTATAAAGCGTTTATAAATTATTTACATGTTGATATAAGAGATGTTAAAAGTATAAAGCAAATCCCTTTTTTACCCATCCAGTTTTTTAAATCTCATAAAGTTATTTCTTCAAAAGAGAAAATTCAACAACTATTTTTAAGTAGTGGGACAACTGGAAATAGCCAAAGTAAACATTTTGTTACGGATTTAACTATTTATGAAAAAAGTTTTGAAAAAGGATTTGAATATTTTTATGGGTCATTAAAAAATTACACAATTTTAGCTTTGTTGCCATCCTATCTTGAACGAGAAGGATCTTCATTAATTTATATGGTGAATAATTTTATTAAAAAATCTAAAAAACCTAGAAGTGGATTTTATCTAAATAACCTTGATGAACTACATAAAAATTTATTAGAATTAGATAAAAATAATGAAAAAACAATATTAATAGGAGTTTCTTTTGCGTTGTTAGACTTGGTTGAAAAATATAAATTTCAACTAAAAAACACCATTATTATGGAAACAGGAGGTATGAAAGGCAGAAGAAAAGAATTAATTAGAGAAGAATTACATCAAATTTTGTGTGAGGGTTTTGGAGTAAAAAAAATTCATTCAGAGTATGGAATGACTGAACTGCTAAGCCAAGCGTATTCTAAAGGGAATGGAATTTTTAAATGCCCTCCTTGGATGAAAATTTTAATTCGTGATACCGAAGATGCGCTTACATTATTACCTACAGGAAAATCAGGAGGTATTAATGTAATTGATTTGGCAAATGTAAATTCATGTTCTTTTATTACTACCCAAGATTTGGGAAAAATTCACCCAAATAATACTTTTGAAGTATTAGGAAGGTTTGACAACTCAGATATTAGAGGTTGTAATTTAATGGTAATGTAATTTTTAGAATTCTTTAAACAACTTTCAATAAAAAATAACTTTTTTTGCCACGCTGTAATAACACATATTTATCAGCAATTAAATCAGAGATTGTAATAACGAAATCTTCTTTTATTTTCTCTTTATTAACTGAAATGGAGTTTTCTTTTAGTGCTCTACGTACTTCTCCGTTTGATTTTAAAAATCCGTTTTCTGCAAAAGCAGCAACAATATCCAATCCGTTTTCAATTACTTCACGTTTAATCTTAGCTTGAGGAACACCATCAAAAATATCTAAAAAAGTTTGTTCATCTAATGTTTTTAAATCGTTAGCAGTTGATTTTCCAAATAAAATTGCTGAAGCTTTTATGGCATTATTATATGCTTCTTCTCCGTGAGTCATTACAGTTACTTCTTCTCCAATTTTTTTTTGAAGAATACGTAAATGAGGAGCTTCTTTATGTTTTGCTATTAACGTTTCAATGGTTTCTTTATCTAAAAAAGTAAATATTTTAATATACTTTTCAGCATCTTCATCTGATGAATTTAACCAATATTGATAGAATTTATAAGGAGATGTTCTATTGGCGTCTAACCAAATGTTTCCTCCGGCAGTTTTGCCAAATTTAGAGCCGTCTGCTTTAGTAATTAATTTACAAGTTAACGCATAAGCTTTACCTTGAACTTTTCTTCTAATTAATTCAGTTCCAGTAGTAATATTTCCCCATTGATCTGAACCTCCCATTTGAAGCCTACAGTTTTTTTCTTTGTATAAATGGTAAAAATCATATCCTTGGAATAATTGGTAGGTAAATTCAGTAAAACTCATTCCTGTTTTAGCTTCAGAATCTAAGCGTTTTTTTACAGAATCTTTTGCCATCATATAATTTACGGTAATGTGCTTTCCAATATCGCGCACAAATTCAATTAATGAAATTTCTTTCATCCAATCGTAATTATTTACCAATTGAGCAGCATTTTTAGTGGTACTATCAAAATTTAAAAAACGAGCTAACTGACTTTTCACACCTGCAACATTTTTATTTAAAGTAGCTTCGTCTAATAAATTACGTTCATCAGACTTTCCTGAAGGGTCTCCTACCATTCCTGTAGCTCCGCCAACCAATGCAATAGGGTTATGACCAGCTTTTTGAAAATGCATAAGTAATATAATTGGAACTAAACTTCCAATATGTAAGGAATCGGCAGTTGGGTCAAAACCAATATATCCTGTAGTTTTATTTTTTAAAAGGTATTCTTCAGTTTCAGGCGTAATGTCGTGTAACATGCCTCTCCAACGTAATTCTTCAACAAAATTCATTTTTAAAATTTTAATTTTTAGCAAATATAAAATTTTAGTTGTTAGTAATTTATTTTTAACCCTTAGTTTTTTATATTTTCGTTTTATGATTTTAGTTACAGGAGGTACAGGTTTGGTGGGTTCACATTTATTACTTCAATTGGTATTGAAAAATAATATGGTAAGAGCCATCCATAGAAAAAATAGTAATTTAAATGCAGTAAAAAAAGTATTTAGTTATTATTCATCTAACTTTGAAACTCTTTTCAAGAAAATTGAATGGGTTGAAGCAGATATAACTGATGTGTTTTCGTTGGAAAAAGCCTTTGAAAATGTGTCAGAGGTTTACCATGCAGCGGCATTAATTTCTTTTAACTCGAAAGACAACAAAGCTATGCGTAAAGTTAATATTGAAGGCACTTCTAATATTGTAAATCTTTGTATTGCGAAAAAGGTAAAAAAAATATGTTATGTAAGTTCAATTGCTACTATTGAAAAATCTATAAATAATAAAATTATAGATGAAAATTGTGAATGGAATGTAGAGTTAAATAATTATGGTTATGCAATAACAAAACACGGTGCTGAAATGGAAGTTTGGAGAGCTTCTCAAGAAGGTGTTGATGTTGTAATTGTAAACCCCGGTGTAATTTTAGGCGCTGGGTTTTGGCATAATGGGTCGGGAGAACTTTTTTCAAAAATTTATAATGGGCTAAAATTTTACTCTGAAGGAATTACAGGGTTTGTATCTACGACTGATGTAGTTAAAATAATGATACAATTAATGCAAAGTGACATAAAGAACGAACGTTATATTTTAGTTTCTGAAAATGTGAGTTTTAAAGATGTATTTTTTAAGATTGCAGATAGTTTTAATAAAAAAAGACCCACAATTAAAACCACAAAGTTTATGACTGCCATAGGTTGGCGTTTAGAAAAAATAAGAGCTATTTTAACGCACAAACCTCCTTTACTTACAAAGCAATCTTCAAAAGCAATTCACAATAAACATTATTATTCTTCAGAAAAAATAAAGAAAGCGATTGATTTTCAGTTTGAATCAGTTTTTGCTACTGTAAAAGCTGTTTGTAAACTATATGAGAAATAGCTTATTCAATAATTTCTTTTTTTAAACGATTTTTTTGAAGCCTCTTAATAATTTCATGTTGTTTATTTTTTTTAGGGGAAGTTACCTTTCTTAATGAATCTTTCTCAATACGTTTGATAGAATCTCTAATCTTAAGGTCATTTTCGTATTGGTGTTTAAGAGCTTTCAAACGCTTATCAACTTTTCCTAAAATATAGTCATAATCATCAATTCTAGAGGTGTAATAATAGTTACTTTCTTTAAATCTAGTGGTGTCTATTTTATATTTTTCAAAAACAAACGGAAAATAATTTACATTGCGTTTTAGGTTGGTGTTTTTAACACTCATAGCGCCATTTGCTATAAATATATCTGTTAATAAGTCAACCATTTCTTCTTTTGGTATTAGGTCTTTGGGCTTTTTTAGGATTGTATTGCTTGTACAAGCACCCAGAAACATACTTAAAATAATTATGTGTAAAAATTTATTCATTTGTACGGTCAAATTGTAAGCGTTTACCATTTAATTCATCGTGAAAAACACCATTGTAATACGCTAAATACCCATTAACAAATGTATGTGTAATTTTTGAATAAAAAGTAGTCCCTTCAAAAGGAGACCATCCGCATTTGTACAAAATATTATCTTTGGTAACAGTCCAAGGTGAATAAAGGTCTACCAACACTAAATCGGCATAATACCCTTTTTTTATAAATCCCCTTTTTTTAATTTTAAATATTTTTGCAGGATTGTGACACATTTTCTCAACAATTTTCTCAACGGATATTTTACCTTTTCTATGTGCCTGTAATAAAGCAGGTAAAGCGTGTTGCACTAAAGGGCCTCCGCTTGGTGCTTTTGTGTAAACTTGTTGTTTTTCTTCTAAAGTATGAGGTGCGTGATCAGATGCTATTACATCAATTTTATCATTCAATAAAGCCTTCCACAAACCTTCTTTATCTTCTTTGGTCTTAATTGCTGGGTTCCACTTTATAAATGCCCCTTTCTTTTCGTAATCACTTTCATCAAACCACAAATGGTGAACACAAACTTCAGCAGTAATTTGTTTTTTTTCTAAAGGAATTTTATTAGTAAAAAGGTGTGTTTCCTTTTCTGTTGATAAGTGAAACACATGCAAACGTGCTCCTGTTTTCTTAGCCAATTCAATAGCTTTTGATGAAGATAAATAACAAGCTTGTTCGCTTCTAATTTTTGGGTGTATTTCTATAGGAATATCTTCACCATATTCTTTTAAATAGGATGCTAAATTATTTTTTATAGTTTGCTCATCTTCACAATGTACTGCGATAAGCATTTTTGTAGAGGAAAATATTTTTTCTAAAATAGCATCGTTATCAACAAGCATATTTCCTGTTGAAGATCCTAAAAATAATTTAATACCAGCAACATTTGCAGGGTCTGTTTTTATTAATTCTTCTAAATTATCGTTTGTTCCGCCAAACATAAATGAATAATTAGCGTATGAATTTTTTGAAGCAATTTCAAATTTTTTCTCTAATAACTTTTGAGTTGTTGCTTGAGGAACTGTATTTGGCATTTCAATAAATGAAGTTATACCACCAGCAATAGCAGCTTTACTTTCGGTTCTAATGGTTGCCTTGTGAGTTAATCCTGGCTCACGAAAGTGAACCTGATCATCAATAACACCTGGAATTAAATATTTACCTTCGGCATCAATAACAGTTGTATTTGCAGATTTTGGACTTATTGAAGAATCTATATCTACAATATATTCTCCGTTAATTAATACATCTCCCTCAATTGTTTCTCCTTCGTTAACAATTTTAGCATTTTTAATAAGTGTTAAACTCATGTTTTTTCTTTTTCTTTTTTATTTAGGTAACCCTTGCAATCTCATTTTTATAACTCCAAACACAGCTTCTGAAATTATGGAGCCACTCATTTTTGAAGTTCCTTTTTTTCGATCGGTAAAAATAACAGAGATTTCTTTATGTTTAAATTTTCGTTTCCAAGCTTTAAACTTCATCTCAATTTGAAATGCATATCCAACAAATTTAATTTTATCTAATTCAATATTTTTTAACACTTTGCTTTTGTAACAAACAAAACCTGCTGTGGTATCAAAAATGGGGATTTGAGTAATAATTTTAACGTACTTTGAGGCGAAATAGGATAGGAGTAATCGTTTAATATCCCAGTTAATTACGTTAATTTTGTTATTTAAATATCTTGATCCAATTGAGAAATCAGCTCCATCAATAGCGCAAGCATTATATAAAGATATTAAATCTTTTGGATTATGCGAAAAATCAGCATCCATTTCTATAATATAATCATAATTTTTATTCAAAGCCCATTTAAAACCATGGATATAAGCAGCGCCGAGGCCATTTTTTTCTTTTCTAATTTCTAAAAATAAGTTAGAAAATTTACGTTGGAGGGTAGCTACAATTTTAGACGTTCCATCTGGAGAACTGTCATCAACAACCAATATATCAAATTCTTTTTCCTGAGAAAATACGGCTTCAATAATAGCTTCAATATTTTCTTTTTCATTGTATGTAGGAATTATAACAAGCGTATTTGACATCTAAAAAAATTATTTGACAAAGATAAAACAAATTATTCCTAATTTTGCGTTAAAAATATACCTTAAATTAATGGCTGAAGCTTTAAAAATAATATATCAAAATAAAGATTGGATAACAATTGTTTTTTTAGTCATTTTAGTCGTTTTAACAATCACTAAAGTTGTATACAATGAAAGACTATCTCATACAAATGTGTTTTTCCTTTCAAGAAAATATCTTTCAATATACTTCAACAAAGAAAAAAGAAAACTACTAAATGGGTTTCAAATATTACTTTTTAGTGTGCAACTTTTAGCACTATCATTATTAATTTTTTTAACGAATGTTTATTTTCAATTTGAAGTCGAATTATTAAATTTTAAAGGCTATATACTAATTTTATTTTGGGTTAGTTTGTATTACAGCTCACGTTACGTATTAGGGCTTTTACTAGCATATTTATTTAATTTTATAAATGAGTATAGCAAAATAGTTTTTGATAAATCTAATTATTTTAATAATGTAATTTTATGGTTATTACCCTTTTTAATACTAAGTGTGTACTCAAGATATTACAATAAATTATTTTTTGAAATTACGGCAATGTTATTTGTTTTTTTGTTAATTGTGAGATACGTTTTAATGCTTATAATGAATAAAAAGCTCATTTTTAATAACTTGTTCTATTTTATTTTGTACATTTGCGCCCTTGAAATAGCGCCTTTAATAATTGTTTTAAAACTAACTTTTTAAAAATAAAATTGAAGCTTATGAAAGTGAAAACAATACTAGTTTCTCAACCAGCTCCTAAGACTGAAAATTCTCCTTATGTTGAATTAATGGAAAAACAAAAGGTTAAAATAGACTTTGTGCCATTTATTCATGTTGAAGGGGTTTCAGCTAAAGATGTTAGGGTTCAAAAAATTGATTTAAATAATTATACTGCTATTATTTTAACAAGTAGAAATGCAGTTGATCATTTTTTTAGAATTGCTGAAGAAATGCGATTTACGGTACCTGATGATATGAAGTATTTTTGCCAGTCTGAAGCTGTAGCTTTTTATTTACAAAAGTATGTTGTTTATCGTAAACGAAAAATTTATGTTGGAAAAAGAACGTTCCCTGAACTAGCCAAAATTATTAAAAAATATAAAGAAGAAAAGTTCTTATTACCATCATCTGATAAATTAAAAGAAATTATTCCACAAGTATTGAATGAAATTAATGTTAATTGGGACAGGGCAATTTTATTTAAAACAGTTGTTAGCGATTTATCAAACTTAGAAGATGTTTTTTATGATATTTTAGTGTTTTTTAGCCCATCAGGAATTGATTCTTTATTCAAGAATTTTCCGGATTTTCAACAAAAAAATACACGCATAGCTGTTTTTGGAAATTCAACTGTAAAAGCTGCAACTGATGCAGGGTTAAAATGCAGTATTCAGGCACCAACTCCTGAAACTCCTTCAATGACTATGGCACTAGAAAAATACATAATAAAAGCAAATAAAAGATAAAATAATTATTAAATTATATAAAAAAAACTTGAGATAAACTCAAGTTTTTTTTATATAAATAAATTAGAGAAAACATCTTCAACCTTAGTAATCTTTATAATTTTAATGGTATGATTTGAGCTGTTTACCTTGTTAAATTTTGAAATAAATATTTTGTGAAATCCTAGTTTTTCAGCCTCTAAAATGCGTTGTTCTACTCTACTTATAGGGCGAATTTCTCCAGCCAAACCAATTTCAGCTGCAAAACAAAAGTCTTGTGGAATTGCAATATCTTCATTTGAAGATAAAATAGCACTTATTACAGCCAAGTCTATCGCAGGATCATCTACTCTTATACCTCCTGCAATATTTAAAAAAACATCTTTTGCACCTAACCTAAACCCTGCACGTTTTTCTAAAACAGCTAAAAGCATGTTTAACCTCTTTATATCATAACCAGTAGATGAACGCTGAGGTGTTCCATAAACAGCTGTGCTTACCAACGCTTGAACTTCAATCATTAATGGCCTCACACCTTCTAATGTAGCTGCAATTGCAGTACCACTCAAATTATCTTCTTTTTGAGAAATTAAAATTTCAGAAGGGTTTTCAACTTGGCGTAAGCCCGTATGTTGCATTTCATAAATTCCAATCTCTGCAGTAGATCCAAATCTATTTTTAATAGCACGTAGTATTCTATATGTATGATTCCTGTCGCCTTCAAATTGCAATACAACATCTACCATATGTTCTAATATTTTTGGGCCAGCAATATTGCCATCCTTTGTTATATGCCCTATTAGAAGTACAGGTGTTGCCGTTTCTTTGGCAAATTTAATAAGTTCGGCAGTTGTTTCTCTAATTTGTGAAATAGAACCAGGAGAAGCTTCAATATATTCTGTGTATAAAGTTTGAATAGAGTCTATCACAACAACATCAGGAGTTATTTCTTCAATAACCTTAAAAATATTTTGTGTATTTGTTTCGGTTAAAATTAAACAGTTTGTATTGGAGTTTTGTAATCGTTCAGCTCGCATTTTTATTTGAGATTGACTTTCTTCGCCAGAAACATATAATACCTTTTTAGGGAGTGTTAGCGCAATTTGAAGTAATAAAGTAGATTTTCCAATACCAGGTTCACCACCCAAAAGAAGCATTGACCCTTTTACCAATCCCCCACCTAAAACTCTGTTTAGCTCATTATTTTTTGTTGAAATTTTGTCTTCTTTATCGAAGGGGATTTCATTAATTTTTAAAGCATTGCTTACTCTTTTTGTTTTGGTAGTTTGTTTCCAACTTCTTTTTTCTTCTTTTTGAATAATCTCCTCAACAATTGTATTCCATTTATGGCAAGAGTTACATTGCCCTAACCATTTTGCATATTGGGCGCCACAATTTTGACAAAAAAAAGTTGTTTTAGTTTTAGCCATGTTTATATGAGTTGAAAAAAGTAAATATACTAAGAATTCTTAGTTATTTTTGATATTTATTATAGATGGGAATTAATAAGAAAGAGATTCCACCAAATACAATTACCATCAAAGTTTGTGCGGTCCACATAATCCATCCAAAGGCACGCGCAGGGTTATCATCAACATGATATAATATAAGAGCACTTGCAACAAACACAGGGTAAGTTCCTAAACCTCCGTTAGTTAAAGCCATACTAAATCCGCCAACAACAAAGCCAACAATAATGGCGGCAAAAGGTAAATTTGTAGTTTCGGGTAAAGCAAAAGTTGTAGTGTAAAACATAAGAACATACATTGTCCATATAAAAACAGTATGAAAAATAAATTGCCATTTCTTTTCCATTCTTTTTATGCTTTTAACACCATCCATTAATCCGTTTATAAATGAAAATATTTTCAATAAAAAAGAATTTTTGGATTTTTTTAAAACAGTATAAGTAAAATAGCCAATTACGGGTAATACAATAAAAAAGAAAACTTTAGAGATAAGAGTACTTTCTTTATCATCTTTAAAAAGATAACTAGCAAGAAGTTCGGTTTGTAAAAAAAATGCGATTCCAGTAATAAAAAGTAACATAATTACATCGGCAACACGCTCGGCTACAATTGTTCCAAAAGCTTTTTTAAAAGGAATTTTTTCATATTTTTTAATACTAGCAGCACGGGCAACCTCACCAGACCTAGGAATAACTAAATTAAGTAAATAAGCAATTAAAACAGCCATAATGCTATTTGCAAATCGTGGTTTATAACCCAAAGGCTCTAGTAAAAATTGCCAACGGTATGCACGTGATAAATGACTTAAAACACCAAAAAATAACGACAAGGCAACCCACCAATAATTTGCTGTTTTAAAAGAAGTTTTTATAGATAGTATATCGTTATCTGTTAATTTAGAGAGTGAATACCAAATTAAAAAAACTCCCAATACAATAGGGAGTGTTATAAAACTTATTTTTTTTATATTAAAACTCAAATTACGTTAATGAATTATCTATTTCATTAGGGAAAATAAGTGAAGGCTTAAACAATTTAGCTTCTTCAAAATCTACTATTGCATAAGAAATTATAATAACAATATCTCCTTTAGCAACTTTTCTGGCAGCTGGGCCGTTTAATGTGATTTCACCACTTTTTCTAGGGCCTGGAATAGCATATGTTTCAAGGCGCTCACCATTGTTAATATTTACTATTTGAACTTTTTCTCCTTGTATTATATTTGCGGCTTCCATTAAATCCTCATCAATAGTAACGCTGCCAATATATTGTAAATCGGCTCCGGTTACTTTAACTCTGTGAATTTTTGATTTTACTACTTCTATTTGCATGGTGCAAAATTAATGATTTTGTATTAAACAGTTCATATTTATAAACTTATATTATCAATAAGTCTAATTTTATCAGCAAAAACAGCTATAAAAGCTCTGTAATTTTGCTTAAAATCTTTATTTTTAATTGGTTGAAGAGTTTCTTCGTTGGCAATTTCAAAATACTCCAACTTTAATAACGGTTGTTTTTTAAATTCATTTTCAACCCATTTTGTTATTTCTAAGGCATTTTTTATGCCAAACTTGTTTTTTACTTGCTTAAGTATTTTATAAATAAAAGGAGCTGCTTTTCTATGCTCTTTTGTCAGTCTTGAGTTTCTAGAACTCATAGCTAAACCATCAGTTTCTCTATAAATAGCGCAACCAATTACTTTTATTGGTAAATGGGTTTTTTGCACCATTTTTCTAATAATTTGGAGTTGTTGAAAATCTTTTTCGCCAAAATAAGCGTTAGTGGGAGCTATAATTTCAAAAAAACGTTTAACAATAGTCCCTACACCATCAAAATGTCCTTCTCTAAATTTTCCTTCCATTTGATACTCTAAACCATCAAAATTAAATTGTTGAGATTTAACATTGTTACTGTAAATTTCTTTTGCAGTTGGAGTAAAAACAAAATCACATTTTATTTTTTTTAAAAGAGCTAAATCTTGATCAATAGTTTTAGGGTAATTTATTAAATCTTCTTTTTTATCAAATTGGGTTGGGTTAACAAAAATACTAACTACAACAACATCATTTTCTTTTTTTGCTTGCTCAATAAGTGATAAATGTCCTTTGTGAAGCGCACCCATTGTGGGAACAAAACCAATTGAAGTTCCCTTTTTTAAGGACTTTAAATATTCTTGTATTGATTTTATTTTAGCAAAAACTAACATATACTATTGTTAATAAACGTTAAAAGCGTGCAAACTTACATTTTTCAAGCTAAATTCTATATAAAATTTCGTAATTTTGCATAATATTTAAAATATATAGTTGGATTATGAAAGATAAGAGAGTATTGATTGTTTCTTCGGAAGTTATACCTTATTTGCCAGAAAACGAATTGTCAACATCTTCATTTGAAGCCGCTAAAATGATTCATGGCAAAGGAGGGCAAACAAGAATATTTATACCTAGATATGGATTAATAAATGAAAGAAGACATCAATTACACGAGGTTATTCGTTTATCTGGAATGAATTTGGTAATTAATGATATGGATATGCCATTAATTATTAAAGTTGCATCCATTCCAAAAGAAAGAATGCAAGTTTATTTTATTGATAATGATGAGTATTTTAAAAGAAAAGCATTATATACTGATGAAGATAACAAGTTATTTGATGATAATGATGAGCGAGCAATATTTTTTGCAAAAGGAGTAATTGAAACTGTAAAAAAATTAAATTGGGCACCAGATATTATTCATGTTCACGGATGGATGGCATCACTTTTACCATTATATATTAAAGAATACTATAAAGATGATGCGTTATTTTCAGAAAGCAAAATAGTTACATCTGTTTATAATAAAGGTTTTGAAGGTTCGTTAAGTAAAGAGTTTAGTGAAAAAATTAAGTTTGACAATATTGATGAGTCAACAATAAAAACTTTATCTAAGCCAAACTATGTAAATATATTAATTAATGCAATTCAAAATTCTGATGCAGTTATTAAAGGTAGCGAAGAACTTCCTAGTGAGTTAAACGAAATTTTAAAAACAACGGAAAAACCTGTATTGGACTATTTCCCTGTTAGTGAATTTGATACAGCTTACACAGAATTTTATTTAAACAAAGTTTTATAGTTCAATAAAAAAAATCAAAAATTATATATGACAACAAAAGTTGTAAATGCAATTAAATACTTTGGATTATTATTCTTAGTATTTTTTATGGTAATTTCATGTGAACAAAACATTGAAAGTATTGGTGTAAATCTTGTAGATAACAATAATTTTAGTACAAACGCTCTAACTTCAGAAGTTTTTACAACCCCTCAAAATATTAATAGAGTACCTACAACGGGTATTCCACAATATTTATTAGGAGTATATTCAGACCCTGAATTTGGAAAGTTAAAAGCGTCAATTGTATCTCAATTATCACTTCCAGTAATTGATATTGAATATAATTATGGAACAAATTCAAGTATTGATTCAGTAATACTCAACATTCCATATCAAGTAACAAGAGAAGAAAATTATGCAGATGGGAAACCCAAATTTTCTATAGACTCAATTATTGGTGATACTGACGTTGAATTTCAATTAAGTGTTTATGAACTTAAAACTTTTTTAAATACGTTGGACCCAGAAGATCCTTCAAAAAACGCAGTTTATTATTCAGATAAAGTATTTCAAAAAGGGACAACTCCTTTTTATTCAGCAAACTTTAAAGTTAACCCAGACGATACAATATCTATAATAAAAAGATATTTGGCTGACGGAACTGTTTTTGATAAAGACACTATTAAACAAACAGACCTAAGTCCAAGCATTAAAATTCCTTTAAACGAAAGTATGATTCAACAAATTTTTGTTGATAACGCATCTGGCATTGAATTCTCGTCATTAGATGAGTTTCATCATTATTTTAGAGGGCTGTATATTGAGGCAGAAGAATTATTGAATGATAAATCACATTTAATATCGCTAAATATGGCAAATGCAAAAATAACGATATATTTTTCAAATGATGAAGATGAGGGCGCAGATATAGATTTAAATGGAAATGGCGTTAATGGAGAGCAAGGAGTTAGAATAAAGAAAGAATTTATATTTGTATTTGGAGCTATTAAATCAAATATATTAGAGAGAGATTATACAAATTCTCGTCAAAGTGGTAATGATAGACTGTATGTACAAGGAGCTGCAGGAACTATGGAAATTTTAGAGTTATTTAAAAATGAAAATATAAACGAATTACAAAGTAATAATTGGTTAATTACCGATGCTAACCTAACCTTTTATGTAGATCAAAACGCATCAAGTAACATTGCCCCGGAGCAGCTTTTATTATACAATTATGATAAAAAAGAGCATATACGAGATATGATGTCTGAAGGATTGGCTGCATTTGGAGGGAGATTAGAAAGAGATGAAGATGGAAACCCATATAAGTATGTATTTAAAATTACAGATTATGTATCAGAACTTTTAAAATCTGAAGAACCTTTAGATTTAGTAAAATTAGGATTAAGAGTCTATAATTCTACAGATTTACCTGCGAGTATTATAGATAATAAAATAAAAGATTTTAATTGGAATCCAAAAGGAGTTGTTCTGTTTGGTGCAAATGAAAGTGCAGGAGATAAAAAAGTTAAACTAGAAATTTCTTACTCTCAAATTAATAATTAATAACATAAATTATTATGTGTGGAATTGTTGGTTATTTAGGTTTTAGAAAGGCATACCCAATAGTTATAAACGGTTTACAGCGTTTAGAATATAGAGGTTATGACAGCGCAGGAGTTGTTTTAACTAATAAAAAGGGAATGCAACTTTATAAAACAAAAGGAAAAGTTGCTGAATTAAAAAAACTTGCTGAAAATAAAGATATTGATGGAAATTTAGCTTTAGGGCACACTCGTTGGGCTACTCATGGTATTCCTAATAATGAAAATTCACATCCACATGTTTCTAGTTCAGGAAATTTAGTAATTGTCCACAACGGAATAATTGAAAACTACAATACGTTAAAAAAAGAACTTCTAACAAGGGGATATACTTTTAAAAGCGAAACAGATACTGAAGTTTTAATTAATTTGATAGAAGAGGTAAAAACCACCAATAACTGCAAATTAGGAAAAGCTGTTCAATTAGCACTTACAAATGTAGTTGGAGCTTATGCAATTGCTGTTTTTGACGTTACTAAACCAGATGAAATAATTGTTGCACGTTTAGGAAGCCCTATAGCTATTGGTATAGGCGAAAATAGCCAAGAATTTTTTGTAGCATCTGATGCTTCTCCATTTATTGAATATACTAAAGATGCAGTTTATTTAGATGATGAGGAACTCGCAATAATTAAGTTAGGAAGAGATATTAAAATTCATAAAATTCAAGATGATTCTGAGGTTGAACCAACTATTCAAGAATTAAAATTAAATTTAGAGCAAATAGAAAAAGGTGGTTACAATCACTTTATGTTAAAGGAGATTTATGAGCAACCAAATGCAATTATTGACACCTATAGAGGAAGGCTTTTGGCAAATAATGGCATTATTAAAATGGGTAGCGTTGATAATAATATTGCAAAATTTTTAAATGCAAATAAAATTATTATTGTTGCTTGTGGCACTTCTTGGCATGCAGGTTTGGTGGCTGAATATTTATTTGAAGATTTAGCACGTATTCCTGTAGAAGTGGAATATGCTTCTGAATTTAGGTACCGTAACCCTGTAATTAATAAAGGTGATGTTGTAATTGCAATATCTCAATCTGGAGAAACAGCAGACACTTTAGCAGCTATAAAATTAGCTAAATCTAAAGGAGCATTTGTTTTTGGAATATGTAATGTTGTTGGGTCGTCTATTGCTAGAGAAACAGATACAGGAGCATATACTCATGCCGGCCCAGAAATAGGAGTTGCATCAACAAAGGCATTTACAACTCAAATTACAGTACTAACATTAATGGCTTTAAAACTAGGAAATTTAAAAGGTGAAATTTCAAATTCTAGGTTTCATGCATTTTTACAAGAAATGACTTTGATTCCTTCTAAAATTGAAGAGACATTAAAAATTAGTTCTGAAATTGAAAGAATAGCAGCTATTTATAAAGACGCTTCTAATTGCCTGTATTTAGGAAGAGGTTATAATTTCCCCGTAGCTCTTGAAGGTGCATTAAAATTAAAAGAAATTTCATACATACATGCAGAAGGTTATCCAGCTGCTGAAATGAAGCACGGGCCAATTGCATTAATTGATGAATCTATGCCTGTTGTAATAATAGCTACAAACAAAGGTCATTATGATAAAGTGGTGAGTAATATTCAGGAAATAAAATCACGTAATGGAAAAATAATTGCTGTAGTTACAAAAGGAGATACAACAGTTAGAGAAATTGCTGACCACGTAATAGAGATTCCTGAAACTGAAGAAGCCTTTACACCATTGCTTGCCACTATACCTTTACAATTGCTATCATATTATATTGCTGTAATGAGAGGTTGTGATGTAGATCAACCAAGAAATTTAGCAAAATCCGTTACGGTGGAGTAATTAATGGTTTATTAGTTTTACATAATTGCATGCAATTTTTGAAGCTAGTTTAGCATTATTTAAAACTAATTGAATGTTAGTTTCTAAACTTTGACCCTGAGTTAAATCAGTTATTTTTTCTAATAAAAAAGGAGTGCTTTCTTTTCCTTTTACACCTAATTTATCTGCTTCTAAAAGTGCATTATCAATAATGCTCATTATGAGTGAATAATCCATTTGATATTCAGAAGGTACCGGATTTGCAATAACAACGCCTCCATTGAGGTTTAAATCCCATTTACTTTTGAGAAAGGTAGCTATTTCTTGTGCTGAATCTAGTTTAAAATCTACATTTAATCCGCTTTTACGAGTGTAAAAAGCAGGTAATTCTTTGGTTTTGTATCCAATTACAGGAACCCCTTGAGTTTCTAAATATTCCAACGTTAAATTAAGATCTAAAATAGCTTTTGCTCCTGCGCAAACCACCGCAACATTGGTATGGGCTAGTTCTTGTAAATCTGCCGAAATATCAAAACTTTCAGCTGCTCCTCTATGAACTCCTCCAATACCACCAGTTGCAAATATTTTAATACCAGCCATTTGCGCAATAATCATGGTTGAAGCAACTGTTGTTGCCCCAGTCAAATTTTTAGAAACTAAATAAGGAATATCTCTTCTACTTGTTTTAATTACAGATGGTCCTTGTTTGGCTAATAACTCTATTTCTGTTTTTGTTAATCCGGCTTTTAATTTACCATTGATAATTGCAATGGTTGCAGGAATAGCACGATTGTTACGTACAATTTGTTCAACGTGCAATGCAGTTTCCATATTTTTTGGATAAGGCATTCCGTGTGATATAATGGTAGATTCTAGTGCTACAACAGGTTTGTTATTAGCAAGTGCTTGTTTAACTTCAGGATGTATTTCTAAAAAAGAATTCATTTAAATGTTTTTAGTTGGGTATTAAGTTTTTGTTGTAATTCTGGGTGTACATTGTCTTCATGTTCTAAAGTAACGGCAGCACAGGTCATCCCAAAAGATGCACTTTCTTTCAATGATTTATTTTGTAAATCATAAAAAATGAGTCCAGCCATAAAAGCATCACCGGCTCCATTGGCGTTTATAACACTTATTTTTTGTGGTTTTATATAACCATTTATTTTGGAATTACTATAAAAAGCACCTTCATTACCTAGTGTAATACATACGTTTTTTACTCCTATTTTGTGAAAGTAATTGGCAAGTTTAGGAACGTCTGTAGTTTTTTTAATGGTTAGTCCGCTTAAAATTTCAGCTTCTAACCGGTTCACTTTTAAAACGTATAAAAACTGTAAAATGTTTTTAGCACGTAAGGCTTTTGAACCAGCTACTGCATCTAAAAATAGTTTTTGAGAATGATAATTAGCAGCTACTGCATCTAAAATTGCTTTTGGCATATTGGTATCTAAAACAATACATTCGGCTTTTTGTAAAATTTCATGCTTTTTTTTGATAAAGGCCAAGCTAAACTGATTATAAATATCCATAGCAGAAAGTCCCAAAGCCATGTCGTTATGCTCATCCATTATTGCTAAATGGACGGATGTAGGTTGATTTTTCAAAAACAAACTATCTAAAATGTCCAATCCAATTTGTTGAGAATGTGATTTAAGTTGATATCCATTTGCGTCATCTCCAATTACACTTATCAATTTTGTATTTAAACCAAGCCTTACTAAATTTTCGGCAATATTTCTGCCAACGCCACCCATAGAAATTTTAAGTGTTCCTTGGTTGGAATCTTTCATAACTAAAGGAACATCTGTAAAACCAACAATATCAACATTAGCACCTCCTAAAACTACTAAATAAGGAGCTTCATTTATAATATATCCTTTACCTTTTAAATAACCTTTTTTAAGTAGATTACTTAAATGCACGCCAACAGATGAACGTTTAATTCCTAATATATTTGCTAGTTCTTGCTGTGTTATTAAAGGGTTTTCCTTTAGTATAATCAGAATTTCTTGTTCTCGCTTAGTCATTTTTATCTAAATTAATGTTTAAAACTAAACATTTGTGTAAATTTACATTTTAATTAAACACTGTATTTTAATTTATGGAAAAATTTCTCAAAATTTTTAAAAGAAATCAGATAATTATTGGAATGATTCATTTAAAAGCTTTGCCAGGTACGCCAGGTTATAAAAATAATAACAATGAAATTTTAGAAACTGCCTTAATGGAAGCCCAATTATATAAAAAAGCAGGAATAGATGCTTTAGCAATAGAAAATATGCACGATGTACCTTACATTAAAAATGAGGTAGGACATGAAATTAGTGCAATGATGACGCTTATTGGTTCGCAAATAAAGCAAACAACACAATTGCCTTGTGGTATTCAAGTATTATCATCAGCTAACAGAGCTGCGTTAGCAGTTGCAAAAGCAGCAAATTTGGATTTTATTCGTGCTGAAGGGTTTGTATTTGGGCATTTGGCCGATGAAGGTTATATAGATTCTTGCGCTGGAGATTTATTGCGTTACAGGAAACAAATTGACGCAGAAGAAATAGCAGTTTTTACAGATATTAAAAAGAAGCATAGTTCCCATGCATTAACTTCAGATATTAGTTTAGAAGAAACAGCCAAAACAGCCGAATACTTTAGGAGTGATGGACTTATAATAACGGGAACAAGTACAGGTGAAGAAGCAAATATTGAGGAGGTGAAAACGGTAAAAAAAGCTTGTAAAATTCCTGTAATTGTAGGTTCGGGTGTAACTTTAAAAAATTTAGAAACATATTTACCTATTGCAGATGCTTTAATTGTTGGTTCTTGGTTTAAAGAAGATGGGCATTGGAAAAATGCTCTAAATTATGATAAAATTGCAAGGTTTATGGAAGAAGCAAAAAGGATTAGACTTAAATAAGACATCCAAAGACTTTTATAAAATTCATTTTTTACTCAATTACATCATGGATCATTGTATGGTTTCCTCCATTCCATAAAGTTAAAATATCAGTGGCAACTTGAGACCCACTACCGGCTGCAATTGCATATTGACTTCTCCAACCAGCTAAAACACCAGCAACGTAAATTCCTTCAGTAACTATGTGATTGTTGTTTTTAAGCATAATTTTTTCTTTAACAGCAGGTATCGCTTTATGAGGAATCACATATTGCATTAATCCTTCAATATTAAATAAATTAGAAGGGCCAACCGCAACTACAATTTTTTTTGTTTGATATGAATTTTTATTGGTAACTACTGTAAAACTTGGGTAATTACCTTCAACTTTAACTACTTTTTCCTTAGCTATTTGAATTATTTCAGGATAGGTTTCAGCCAATTGAATTAAACCTTCTTTAAGAATTTCATTTCCTTTTGTTCCTTTTTTAAATCCCAAAACATTATTTAATTCAGCATTTTGTAAGGCAGCACTTTTTTGGTGCGTAATAATTCCAACTTTTTTGCCAATACCAAAAGGCTTGTTTAATGCTGAACCTAAAATTAAAGCACTTGACAACCCAGCAGCACTTCCTCCAATAATTAACACATCTAAAGAACCCATATTTTATATATTTTAATTATGTAATAAACCTTGAATATTTGTGGTGAATAATTTAACAGCAATTGCCAGTAATATTACGCCAAATATTTTACGTATAATGCTGATACCATTTTCACCGATTATTTTTTCAATTTTTGATGAAGTTTTTAATACAATATACATAAATATAATATTTATAATTATGGCAATTACAATATTTATTGTTGCGTATTCAGCTCTTAGAGATAAAATAGAGGTTAAACTACCCGGACCAGCAATTAGCGGGAATGCCAATGGAAAAACAGATGCTGTAATTGCATTTGTTTCTTCCTCTTTATAAAGTGTAATTCCTAAAATCATTTCTAAAGCTAAAAAAAATAAAATAAAAGAACCAGCTACAGCAAATGAATTAACATCAATACCTATTAAGTTTAAGATACTTGCTCCTAAAAATAAAAAAGAAATCATAATAACACCAGCTATAATTGAAGCTTTTTCAGACTGTATATGCCCAACTTTTTTTCGTAAATCAATAATTATAGGAATGTTACCTATAATATCAATTACAGCAAACAATATCATTGTTGCAGTAAATATTTCTTTAAAATTGAAGCCCATAATCATAAATTTTTAAAAGTGGACTAAATTATAAAATAACAATCTAATTTAACACAAATGTATGTAAAAAAATAGTTTAATTTTGCAGCATGTTTCAATTAGGAAAAACAATAGTTTCAGAAGATATTATAGAAAAGGAGTTTGTTTGTAATTTGGCTTCTTGCAAAGGTAAATGTTGCATTGACGGTGAAGCAGGTGCACCTTTAGAAGAAGAAGAATTACAAATATTGTTAGATATTTATCCTAAAATAAAACCATTTTTGAGAGCTGAAGGAATTTCAGCAATAGAAAATCAAGGACTTTTTATAACCAATGAAGGCGAATTTGAAACGCCTTTAATTAATAATAAAGATTGTGCTTTTGTAATTTTTGATGAGAATAACATTACAAAATGTGGTATTGAAGAAGCTTACAATCAAGGTGTAATACAATGGAAAAAACCTATTTCTTGTCATTTATACCCAATACGTATTATGGAATATAGTGAGTTTTCGGCAGTAAATTACCATAAGTGGCCAATTTGTGATGATGCTTGTACTTTAGGAAAAGAATTACAAGTACCTGTATATAAATTTGTAAAAGAAGCTTTAATTAGAAAATTTGGAAAAGATTGGTATAGCGAACTTGAAAAAGTAGCGAAAACCTTTATTGAAACTTAAAGAGTAGTTATATGTATCAAATATTACTTTTTAATAAGTTAAAAAGAGGAAGTAATTCTTTAACTTTACAGGAAGTAGAATTTAAAAAAATGAATAAAAATCACTATTTAACCTCACTCTTTTTAATTTTAACATTTCTTGCTTTAAACCCAATATATTCACAAAAAAAAATAAATAAAAGGGTTGTTGATAGTCTTTTTAATGAGTTAAAAGTAAAACCAAATACTATTTCTAAGGTTGATGATTTAATTGCATTATACAAAAATGCTGTTAGAGCCAAAATACCAAGTGAATATGTGATAGATAATGCTATTTCAACTTCAGAAAAAATATTTTATATAAAAGGATTAGGAGAAAGTTACAATAGAAAAGGTTTAGCCGCAAGATATAATTATGATTATGAAAGTTCGGTTGCACTTCACAAAAGAGCTTTAAGCTATCTCAATAAAACTACAGATACATTATTAAAAATCAAATGTTTAAATAATATAGGTGTTAGCTATAGAAAATTAAATTTAGAAAAGGAAGCTTTTGATTTTTATTTTCAGGCATTAGATTTATCAGAAAAAATAAAACACAATAAAAGTATTACAATAGCTTTAAATGGTATAGGAAATGTATTTATAGACACTAAAGAATATGACAAGGCACTACATTATTTTAAAAGAGTTTATAGGTTAGATGTAGAGAATAATAACATTAGAGGTCAAGAATATAGTTTATCAAATATAGGAGAGGTTTATTTATATAAAAAACGGTATGATTCTTCAGATCATTATTTACGTAAAGCATTAGCATTAACAAAAAAATACAAACACAAACAAAGTGAGGCTATACGGTATAATTTGTTAGGGCTATTATTTCAAAAAAAAGGAGAATATCAAAAATCTATCGAATTTTATAAAGAAGCAATCCCTCTTTTTACAAAAGAAAATAATATAAGATATTTAAGCAATACATTAATTAATGTTGGTAAAAATCAGTTAAATTTAGGTGAATATAAAGAGGCTAAAGAAAATATTATTATGGGTTTGTCAAGTGCCAAAATAATTAAATCTAAAGAAAATATTTCTTTAGGATATAATGCTTTGGTTGATTACTATACACATACAAAAAACTATAAAGAAGCACTAAGTTCACATAAAATTGCAACAGCATTTCAAGATAGCATTGTTAATGAAGCATCACAAAAAAGTATTATAAGTACTCAAGTTGAATATGAAACAGCAAAAAAAGATGCGCAAATACAGGAATTAGCAAAAGAAAATGAATTAAATAAAAAGAAGGCAAAAACAAATTTTAACCGTTTAATTATAATCTCTTCTTTAGGTTTAGCAGGAATTTTAGGCTTACTTTATTTATTTCGACTTTACAGAAGAAATTCGGACTTAGAAATTGAAAACAAAAATTCAGAATTACAAAATTACGTACTTCAAATTAATGATTTAAAAGAAAAAGCAAAAAACAATATAAATACCGAAACTAAAAATATTGCTGAAAATTTTAGTGATTTTGGACTTTCAAAACGAGAAATTGAAGTGTTACAACATATTGCAGCAGGATTTAGTAATAATGAAATTTCCAAAAAAATGTTTGTTTCAAACAATACCATTAAAACACATATAAAAAACATCTATGCTAAATTAGATGTTAAAAATAGAATTCAGGCCATAAAAAAAATTAGAACTTAAACAATAAGCTTGTTTTAGGAGCCAACTACTTTTTTTAGTACTTATCAAAAGTTAACATAAATTATCAAATGTCAGGTAGAGCACAGTCGAGACCTCTTTTTTAAGGCCTTTGTAATAAAATAATCGCTCTATAATTTTCGCTCACTACCTCCAAAACAAAACACATTTTGTTTTTTGTCTTGTACTAAAACTTTTTTATAAACTACACTGTTAAAATAATTTTGCAATAGATCTAACTACTGTAAATGTTAATAATAACAATACCTTTTCAATACAAAATCACCCAAAAGGGTTAGGTAAATCACACTTTTGTATGAAGTAATTTTTTGATTTTGAAAGTAATTTAGCATCATAATTAAAACCACAATAACGCTAAAATTATAAATTCAAAAATCATGAAAAAAAGCACACTTAATTTTAAAACGAGCTCAATTTTTAAAATATTGTTGGTCTTTAGTTTGTTCTTCTTTATTCCCCAACAATCAGAAGCTCAATTTTTTAAAAAGTTAGCTAAAAAAGCGAAAGAAAAAATAGATCGTGAAGCTGAGAAAAGAGCAGAAAAACGTGTTAATAAAAAAATTGATAAAGAATTTGATAAAGCGGAAGATATTTTAGATGGTAAGAAAAAAGACAAGGAAGAGGGAAATAGCAATACAAATGAAAAAAGAGAAAACAATTTAGAATCTACAAATTCTAATGAAGCCAAAGCAAAATCAAACAAGCCTACTGTCGTTTGGAGCAAGTTTGATTTTGTACCTGGCGATACCGTAATTTTTGAAGACGGCCCAAGTGCTGATGAAGAAAACGGTGAATTTCCAAGCCGTTGGGATTTATATGAAGGTTCTGCTGAAATTGCCCAAGTAAATGGAGAAAATGTCATCATGTTTATTGATAGAGGTGGCGAAATAGTACCCTATTTAAAAAATTCTAAAGAAGATTATTTACCAGAAGTTTTTACCGTAGAATTTGATGTTTGGTTTGAAAAAGGACGTACCACCGCTAATAGGTTTTTTATAGCTTTCCGAGATAAAAAGAATCAATGGGGAAAAGGTTTAGGAGGAAATTTCACGGTTTATCCAAATGGAATTGAATTTGAAGATACAGACAAAAGATATCCTGGCACCGAAAAACTAAGCTGGGCAGAAGAACCAATAGGACAATGGCGACATATTGCTATTGCCTATACTAAAGGGAAGTTTAAAGCTTATATGGATGACACTCGATTAATCAATATTCCTCATCTAGAAGGTAACCCTTGGGGATTTACTATAGAATCACAGAAAGGGAATCAATACTTAAGAAATTTCCGTATTGCAAAAGGCGGTGTAAAATATTACGATAGAGTTTTATCAGAAGGAAAAATTATTGTAAACGGTATTAAATTCGATGTGAATAAAGCCACTTTAAAACCCGAAAGTATGGGGCCCATCAATAAAATTTACCAATTGATGAACAAAAACACTGACCTTAAATTTAGCGTAGAAGGACATACAGATAGTGATGGTGGAGATGAAACCAATATGGTCTTATCAAAAGCCAGAGGAAAAACAGTGATGGATAAACTTATTAGTATGGGAATTTCACCTAACAGATTAAAATCAAATGGTTTTGGAGAAAGTAAACCTTTAGATACTAATAGTACACCAGAAGGGAAAGCAAATAACAGAAGAGTGGAATTTGTAAAATTTTAAAAATAAAATCATGAAAAAACTAAACATATTACTTTCATTAATTATAATACTTACAAGTTGTAGTGGAAACAGCCAAAACAAATTAAAACGCTATGATGTAAAATCAGGAATTGTAAAATATACAAGTACTATTTCAGGAAAAGTACTTGGAGGGGAAGTTAAAGGAAGCGGCACAGAGAGTTTATATTTTAAAAATTGGGGTGCTGTTGAATTAAAAGAAGAACAAGCTACCCAAACTACAACCATGAAGTTTTTTGGAAGATCAAAAACAGAAAAAAATTCAACTCATGTAATAAATAAATTAAATAATGGAGAGAGTTATGTAGTTGATTTCGATAAAAAAATAATTACAGTTGGTAGAGATGTAATGATGGATATGATGAAACAAAGTAATACTGATGCAGGTGATGCAGGAAAAAGTATGTTAGAATCTATTGGTGGTAAAAAGATAGGAAATGAAAGTTTTTTAGGGTATAACTGTGAAGTTTGGGATATTAAAGGAGCCAAACAATGGATGTACAAAGGAGTTCCCTTAAAAATAGATATTACTGTTTTGGGTATTAGAACTTTAAAGGAAGCTACAAGTGCTAAGTTTAATGTTTCTGTAGCCGATTCTAATTTTAAACTCCCAAATTTTCCAATACAGAAACAAGAAGGTTTTATGAATAATCAAGTGTTTGAAGGTGAAATGGATGGAATGAATGATAATATGGATCAAATAAGTAAACTAAGTTTTGAAGAATGGAAAAAATTAGCAACAAAAGATGATTCTGAAATGCAAGAAATGAGCGATGAAGAACTGCATCAAACATACAATATGATTCAGAAAATGATTAAAATGAGAAAAGGAAATTAGTTAACTTTTAAAATAATTAAGTCGTCCCTACTTAGTTTTCAGATGGTAATTTTTTACAACAAAACATGAAAAGAATAACTCAATTACTCCTACTTATCATTACTATTTCAACACAATCACAAGATTTTAAACCCTATAAAATAAAGTCAGGTAAAATAGTTTATGAAAAGTATAGATACTCAACACATGCTGGATTTTCATTTAAAAATGGTGTTGAAACAAGTTTTAGCGAACAAATACCTTATGTAGCAGAACAAGTAATTTATTACTGGGATAATTTTGGGGATATTGCTTTTGAAGAAATTTATAAAGTTTCAAAATTTGGAGGAAAATTACTTCCAAAAAAAGTAAAAATAGCCGAACGATTTTGGGTTGATGAACATCGTTATTATTTTGATGTTGAAAAAAATAAAGTAAGTGACGATCCCTATTATTTAAGAATAAAATGCAGGGAAAATTTTCAGTATTATCAAATAAAAGATTCTTGGATTGAAACACTTTATATGGGAACTGAAAAATCAGCAACCAAAGAAATACTTGGGAAAGAAGCCGATTATTATAAAATTGATACGTTTCAAGATTTATATGCTTGGAAAGGGTTGGTATTAAAAAATGAAAGTTTTGCAACCACCAAAAAAGGAGTGCGATTACATCCTGATAGAACAAAAATAGCTGTAGAAATAGATACTGTATTTAAAATTGATAAAAAACTGTTTCATCCAATTTGGTTGAAAAGAGATAAATTATATAAGTCTTTTAATGGAATTGAAATAGGAGGAATACTAGATGCTCGACAAGATTTACTAATTCAGGCAGAAAATGTTGAAGGAATTGTTATCCAAAAAAATGACATTTTATTTTTTGTAACTACAAAATTAAACTTAGGTAAAATTCAAATTTTAAATATTGATAAAAATAAGGTAAACATAAATTTCACATTGTATAATGGTGTAAATAACATTGTTAGTTTTAGAAATTATTTTAGTATTAAAAACAACACATTATTAAATATAGATAATATTCCATTTAAAACAGAAGATATTAGTCAACTTGACTTTAAGTACGAAAACTCAAAATTAATTCCGCAAAATAATATAGGAATATATGTACTAAAAGCAAGTAGAACCCAAAAGTTAAAATAAAAATCATGAAAAAATTAACAATAACATTATTACTACTACTTGTTGCTTTTATAGCGCAATCACAAGAGTCAAAAATAATTGGCAACTGGCAATTAACAACAGTTATTGATGATGGTAAAACATTAGAAGGCTTTCAAACTGTGTTTATTTTTGCTGAAAAAGGCGTTTTAAAAGCAGCCAGAAGTACTACATCAAAATCTATTGAAGCTGGGACATGGAAATATAATAAAAAGAAAAAAGCCATTATTATGACTAGCAGCATGGATAAGGATTTTAATGGAGAAGCAAAAATTATAAAATTAAACGATAGTGTATTAGCATATAAAAAAGATGAAGCAATACTAAGTTTTAAAAAGATTACTCCTAAATCAATTGCAGTTAACACGAATAAAATTACTTTAAAAAAGCCAGTTTTATTATTTGAAAGAGAAACTCTTTTTGATGAAAAAGGAGATTTTAATTATGAAGAAGCAGAAAGTAAGCTCCCTTGGCGAATAGAAACTATTGTAAACTTTTTAAAAGAGTATAATGAAGTTGTTTATGATGTAACAAATTTCCCTGACGAACAAGAAGCAGATGCTTGGGTAGAAAGCGAAAAAATAAACTATAATGAAGAAGCAAAATCTATTGATGTTAGAAGATATTCATATTTCCAAAATGAGTATATAGATATGACAGAAGACCCAATTTGGATGGATAATTTACAGGAATATGAATACGATTTTATGTTTTTTCCAAAAGAAAATTTAAATATATATAAAGTAGTAGGTACAGAAAATGTGGCAACTGCTATTGGAACTTTTGAATGTACTGTTGTTGAAGGTTATGGGGATTTTGACGGGAAGATAAAATATTGGATGGTTAATGAAAAACCAGGCGTATTTGCAAAAATAGTTAAAGTTAAAGACGCAATGGTGCCGTTTGGTTATACAAATTTATATACACTTAAAGAAATTAAATAAAATGAAAAATTTTACCAAAAGAATTTTAATTATAATACTTGTTACTAGTTTATTTTATGCGTGTTCGGGTGAAAAAAAAAGAAATGTTAATTTTTTACCACCCCTAAGTATTCAAATACCAACTGAAATTAAAAACGATGTAGAACTTACAAAAGTTATAAAATCTTCAGAAAAAGCCATTAATGAACTGTCAGATAATATTGAGCAATTGGTTATAGATGGTAAAGAAGTTTTTGAGATGAAAGAAGAGGAACAAGGAGTCATGGATAATTTAAAAATGGGAAAACTAATTGTTGAATTTGCCGCAAATAGTGCTCAATTAGGTAAATTAATTGATGAATTTGACACCTACAAAAAAAAGCAAGCATCACAAGGATTAATGAATGATGCCCAATTAAATGCTTTAGAAAAAGTAGGAGCCACTTTTACAAATAGAATGACACAGATTAATGAAAAATATAAAAATTATTTTAAAAAATAAGGCTGAACAATAATTATTTGAGTAATAATTTAAAATAGTATTGTTGCTATTTTAATTGTGTCCCCAAAAAAGAGTACAATTAACATGTGCTCTTTTATGTTTTAGCGTTTTTTACAAAACTCAATAAACTCAACTACTCAGCGCATTGCTAAACTTTTAACTATCTGAATATCAGCAATTAAAAATAGTTTATAAATTTCTATTTTTCATCAAAATGTTAAAAACTTGGGTGTAAATGTGAATAAGTGCCCTTTTTTTTTGAGTATTTTTTTTCAATATTTGTTTAATTCGTTTTCATAGAAATAAGCAATCATTTATCAACTAAAAAAAAGCTACCATTAATGTCTTTCATTGAACCTATTTTGCAGCCTAACAAAAACCGATTTGTTATTTTTCCAATTCAACATCATGATATTTGGGAATGGTATAAAAAACAGGAAGCTAGTATTTGGACGGCAGAAGAAATAGACTTACACCAAGATGTAATAGATTGGGAAACCAAATTAAACGATGATGAACGTTATTTTATTAAACATATTTTAGCGTTTTTTGCTGCTTCTGATGGGATTGTAAATGAAAATTTAGCTGAAAATTTTGTATCAGAAGTACAATATACCGAAGCAAAATTTTTTTACGGCTTTCAATTAATGATGGAAAACATTCATTCTGAGGTATATTCATTACTTATTGATACGTACATTAAAAATGAAAATGAAAAAGATGAACTTTTTAGAGCTATTGAAATTTTCCCTGCCATTAAAGAAAAAGCCGACTGGGCTTTAAAATGGATAGAAAGCGATAGTTTTGCCGAACGTTTAATTGCTTTTTCGGCAGTTGAAGGTATCTTTTTCTCAGGAAGTTTTTGCTCTATATTTTGGATGAAAAAAAGAGGGCTATTACCAGGCTTAACCTTTTCAAATGAACTGATAAATCGTGATGAAGGATTGCATGCCGATTTTGCAGTGCATTTACACCAAAATCATATTGTAAACAAAGTTCCAAAAGAGCGTATAACAGAAATATTAATAGACGCACTTGATATAGAACGTGTATTTATAACAGAGTCATTACCAGTAAGTTTAATTGGTATGAATTCAAAATTAATGACTCAATATTTAGAATTTGTAACCGATAGATTATTGGTTGAATACGGTTGTGATAAAGTTTACAATACTTCAAACCCTTTTGATTTTATGGAAATGATTTCATTAGAAGGTAAAACTAACTTTTTTGAAAAAAGAGTTTCTGAATATCAAAAAGCAGGTGTAAAAAGTGGAGGAACCGGAGCCGGAGATCTTAGCTTTGACGCAGATTTTTAATTTCAGAATAAAGTAAATAACAGGCAAATTCAACCCCCTTTGAGTTTCAACTATTCAAAAGTCAATAGCGTTATCGTTTATATGATTTTTAAAAAATTAACTAACTAAAAAAATACGTGTAACTTATGTTTGTATTAAAAAGAGACGGAAAGAAAGAACCAGTGATGTTTGATAAAATCACTGCTAGGGTTCGTAAAATGTGTTATGGTTTAAATAAACTAGTAGATCCTGTTAAGGTTGCTATGAGAGTTATTGAAGGTTTGTATGATGGTGTAAGCACTTCAGAATTAGATAATTTAGCTGCTGAAATAGCAGCAACTATGACTGTTCAACATCCAGATTATGCGAAACTAGCTGCTCGTATAGCCGTTTCAAACTTACATAAAAACACCAAAAAAACGTTCTCAGAAGTAATGATAGATTTATATAAATATGTAAATCCACGTACGGGTAAAAAAGCACCATTAGTGTCTGATGAAACTTATAAAATAATTATAGATAATGCCGCTAAATTAGATTCTACAATTATTTATAACAGAGATTTTAGTTATGATTATTTCGGCTTTAAAACCTTAGAACGTTCATACTTATTGAAAATTAATGGGCAAATAGCTGAACGACCACAGCATATGTTAATGCGTGTGGCTATAGGAATTCACCAAGAAGATATTGATGAAGCTATTGAGACGTACGAATTAATGTCTAAAAAAATATTTACACACGCCACACCAACATTATTTAATTCAGGAACACCAAAACCTCAAATGTCATCTTGTTTTTTGTTACAAATTCAAGACGATAGTATTGATGGGATTTATGATACTTTAAAGCAAACAGCTAAAATTTCACAATCGGCTGGTGGTATAGGATTGTCAATTCACAATGTGCGTGCAACCGGTTCGTATATTAGAGGTACTAATGGCACTTCAAATGGGATTGTACCTATGTTAAAAGTGTATAATGATACGGCTCGTTATGTAGATCAAGGAGGTGGAAAACGTAAAGGCTCTTTTGCAATTTATATGGAACCTTGGCATGCCGATGTTTTTGACTTTTTAGATTTGCGTAAAAATACTGGAGCTGAAGAAATGCGTGCACGAGATTTATTTTACGCCATGTGGATTCCAGATTTATTTATGAAACGTGTTGAAGAAAATGGAAATTGGACGTTGATGTGCCCTAATGAATGCCCACATTTATTTGATACGTATGGAGATGAATTTGAGAAGCTTTACACAGGGTATGAAAAGGTGAAAAAAGGAAGAAAAACCATCAAAGCTCGTGAGTTATGGGAAAAAATATTAGAAGCACAAATTGAAACAGGAAATCCATATATGCTATATAAAGATGCAGCAAATAGGAAGTCTAACCAAAAGAATTTAGGAACTATTCGTTCTTCAAATTTATGTACTGAAATTATGGAATATACAGCAAAAGACGAAATAGCTGTTTGTAATTTAGCTTCAATAGCACTGCCAATGTTTATTGAAGAAAATAAAGAAGGGGTTAAATTTTTCAATCATAAAAAATTATTTAAAGTCACTAAAAAAGTTACCCGAAATTTAGACACCGTTATTGATCGTAATTACTATCCAGTAAAAGAAGCTGAAAATTCAAACGTTCGTCATAGACCAATTGGGTTAGGAATTCAAGGTTTGGCAGATGCATTTATATTGTTGCGTATGCCTTTTACTAGTGATGAAGCAAAAAAATTAAATCAAGAAATTTTTGAAACTATTTATTTTGCAGCGGTAACATCTTCTATGGAGATTGCAAAAATAAAAGAACCATACTCAACATTTAAAGGTTCACCAATGTCTAAAGGAGAATTTCAGTTTAATATGTGGGGAATTTCTGAAGACGATTTAAGCGGAAGATGGGATTGGAAAACCTTGAGAAAAAAAGTAATGACAAATGGTGTTAGAAATTCATTGCTAGTTGCACCTATGCCAACAGCTTCAACATCCCAAATTTTAGGAAACAACGAAGCTTTTGAACCATATACTTCAAATATTTACACACGTAGAGTTTTAAGTGGAGAATTTATTATTGTAAACAAACATTTATTAGAGGATTTAGTAGAATTAAACTTGTGGGATAATGAAATGAAAGAAGAGATTATGCGTGCTAATGGTTCTATTCAGCATATTGATATAATTCCACAAGAACTAAAAGAGTTGTATAAAACAGTTTGGGAGTTAAGTATGAAGGATATTATTGATATGTCTAGACAAAGAGGTTATTTTGTAGATCAATCTCAATCGTTAAATTTATTTATGCAAGATGCTAATTACTCGAAATTAACGTCTATGCACTTTTACGCTTGGAAAAGTGGATTAAAAACAGGGATGTATTATTTAAGAACTAAAAGCGCGGTAAATGCCATTCAATTTACAGTATCAAAAGAAAAAAAGCAAGAAAACAAACCTTTAACTCCAGAAGAATTAAAAGAATTATTGCTTCAGTCAAAAGAAAATCCAGATGATTGTTTAATGTGTGGATCTTAGAAAAATAAAATAAATAGCTTACTATTAGTAACATTAATTTAACATTAAGATACATACTTAGAAGTAATTTTGTTGAAAATAATTTTAATGGAAAACATATATATTTTAATGGTTGTTGCTTTGGCTGTTTTGGCAGTTATTGATCTAGTTGTTGGGGTAAGTAATGACGCAATTAATTTTTTAAATTCAGCTTTTGGTTCTAAAGTAATTTCAATTAAAAATATTTTAATAATAGCTAGTTTAGGAGTAGCTTTTGGAGCATTAACTTCTAGTGGTATGATGGAGGTTGCTAGAAAAGGAATTTTTGTTCCGGGAGAGTTTTATTTTAATGAAATTATATACATCTTTTTAGCGGTAATGATAACAGATATCTTATTACTAGATGTTTTTAATACCCTAGGAATGCCTACTTCTACCACTGTTTCAATTGTATTTGAATTGCTTGGAGCTGCTGTCGCTATGGCTTTTATAAAAATTTCAATGAATGAAAATGAAACAGCATCAGCAATATGGAAGTATATAAATCATGAAAAAGCAACATTAATTATTTTAGGAATTTTACTATCGGTTATTATAGCTTTTACTGTTGGTGCTATAGTGCAATTTATATCAAGATTAATTTATTCCTTTAATTTAGAAAATAAAAAGAGCTATGTAAATGCTTTGTTTGGAGGGTTTGCCTTAACGTCAATCACCTATTTTGTTTTTGTGAAAGGATTAAAAGGAACACCGTTTTATGGTGATATTAAATATATTATTGAAGATAGTTTAACACAAATTATTGTAATTAGTTTTACAACTTGGACATTGGTTTCAGAGTTGCTAATACGTTTTTTTAAAGTAGATATTTTAAAAATTATTGTTGCGTTTGGTACTTTTTCTCTTGCGATGGCCTTTGCTGGGAACGATTTGGTTAACTTTATTGGAGTTCCTATTGCTGGGTGGAACGCTTATGAGGTTTGGCATTCATCAGGTGAATTAGCTACCGAATTTTCAATGGAAAGTTTAGCAGGAAAAGTTCCATCAAATACCATATTTTTAGTATTGGCAGGTCTTATAATGGTAATTACCATTTGGTTCTCTAAAAAAGCACGTTCTGTTATTAAAACAGGTGTTGATTTATCGAGACAAGGAGAAGGAGCTGAAAAATTTCAACCTACAGATATTTCTAGAATAACAGTTAGAGGAGCAATAGCTATTAATAAAGTGTTGGAATTAATAATTCCTAAATCTATCAGAAATTGGATTGATTCTAGATTTCAAGTTCCAGTAATTTCATTACCTAAATCTAAAACATACGAAATGCCTGCTTTTGATAAAGTTAGAGCTTCAGTAAATTTAGTAGTGGCGGGAATTTTAATTTCAATAGCAACATCATTTAAGTTGCCTCTTTCAACTACCTATGTAACTTTTATGGTGGCAATGGGAACTTCTTTTGCTGATAGAGCTTGGGGTAGAGAAAGTGCAGTTTATAGAGTTGCAGGTGTTCTTAATGTTATTGCTGGTTGGTTTGGTACGGCCTTAATCGCTTTTTCGGCAGCCGCAATTGCATTATACGTAATTAATTTGGGAGGAATCACAGCTGTGTCACTATTACTTATTTTTGTTTTTTTAATGATAGGTAGAAACTATTTAAGATATTCTAAAAAACAAAAAGAAGAAAAAGTTGAGAGAAACATAACAAGAAATGAGATTATTACAATAAAAGGAGTTATTGATGAAAGTTCTGAGCATATTGCTGCGGTTGTTGATAGAGTTCGTAAACTGTTCTCTAGTGTTGTAAACGATTTATCTTTACATGATTTAAATAAACTCAAAAAAACAGATAAACATGTTGGTAAATTAAACCAGGAAGTAGATGATTTAAAAGATGAAGTATTTTACTTTATTAAATCATTAGATGAAACATCTGTTGCAGCTAGTAGATTTTATATTTTAGTACTTAGTTACTTGCAAGATGTAGCTCAAAGTATAAGCTATATATCAAAAGCAAGTTTTAAACATGTAAATAACAACCATAAACAACTGAAGAAAGATCAACTAAAAGATTTAAAATCAATAGATAATGAATTAGAAATTATCTTAAATGAAATAGAAACAGTATTTATTAAAAGAGAGTTTGATAGTCTTGGAACAATAATAGAGGACAAACAAAATACATTGAATAGAGTCTCTGAATCAATTGAGCGTCAAATAAAACGTATTAGAACAGAAGAAACAAGCCCAAAAAATACAACCTTGTATTTTAGTATATTGTTAGAAACGCAAGACTTAATAAATGCATTAATAAACCTTCTTAAATTGTATGAAGATTTTTATTTAAGCGCGGTAGGTAACGAACATAGATAAAAAACGCGGCTCTATATCCTTTTTTATTAAAAACCAAATTTTAGCACCTTAACCTTAAAGCTTGTAACTATCACGTTATGAGCTATGTACACTTGTTTTTAAAAAACTTAATGTAAACTTAACGTTAACAAAGCGTTAATAAAAGGTAAAATTTCATATATTTGATATACACAAGAGCCTAGTATTAACTAAAATTTTAAAAAGATGAGAGCAATTTTAAGCATCGTAATTTTGTTGTTTAGCATAACAGCATTTTCACAAGAGCAACGTGTTGAGTATGAAAAAGTTTCTAACAATTTAGTTAAAGCAACGTATTATTTTGTAAATAATAGTGATATAGTTCAACGTGAAGGTTTTTTTAATAGCAATAACCAGCTACAAGATATGTGGGTGAGTTATGATATAAATGGAAATAAAAAAGTTATTGCATATTATGATAAAAATAAAAAAGTTGGTGTTTGGACTTATTTTAGCAAAGACAAAATAAATTTTGTAACCTATAAAGATAATAAATTAATAGGTGTTGAAGAAAAACTACTAGTGGTAAATTAGTTGTAAAAACTAACAATAAAAAAAAATCAGATTGTAAATAATCTGATTTTTTTTATTGATTTTTTTAGAATTTAAAATTATATCCTAAAGAAAAAGTTTGTCCTAAACGTATTTTAGAAAATATTTTATCTGAAGCTTTATAAGATTGATAATGGCTTTCCCTTTCATCATTTAAAATATTACCAAATTTAATGTTTACACTTGATTTTTTATGTTCTCCAAAGGATTTGTTAAGTGTGAAATTCAAACTATTAAAAGGCATAGCATATACATCTGGAATAGCACCAATACCCACAACCTCTAACGATTTACCTTGAACGTTAAAAAATAAACCCGTTTCAATTCCTTTATCAGAATTATTATAACTAATTCCGGCATTAATTAAATAAGGAGATTGCCCTTGTAAATAACGCTTATCAGATAATGTTTCTCCATCTCTTAAGTTTAGTAATTTTGATTCGTACTCTCCATTTGGACTTTTATCCATTTCTTGTTCCGACTTTATAAGAGATGTGTTCACTTTAAGAGTGAAATTTTTAAAGTTATCTCCAATAAAATCTAAATTTTTACGAAAATCAATTTCTATACCATAAACAATAGCAGACCCAATATTTCTAGGTTGTAAATTATCAGGAGCAGAAGCGCTAAAGAAAGTTAGTTCAATAGGATCTTTAAATGTTTTGTAGAAAGCAGAGAAGGCAAATAATTGAGCTTTTTCACCAAAATTTTCAAATCGAATATCAAAATTATTGATATATGAAGGACGTAGATTAATATTCCCATTAAAAGTTAAATTTGTAATAGGATCAAATATTTGAGTAATTGATGCCTCTTTAAATGAAGGCCTAGCAACAGTTCTTGAATAAGAAACTCTTAAATTAATATCGTCATTTAAACTGTAAATTATATTTGTAGAAGGAAACAAATCTAATTTACTAATTGTTTCAACATTGTTATAAATTATAGAACCACTATTGTTTTGCCCCGTGTAGAATTGATTGAATTTTTCAACCCTTAAACCCATTACAGCTTTTAATTTTTCAATTAGCTTAAAAGATTCAGAGATGTAACCAGCAATATTATTGTTGTAAGATTCAAATGTGTTAGAAGGTTCGTAATTTCCTTTAACATAAGTTCCTAATCCGGAGTTTGAATCATATATATTTTCATCAGCTAGCAATAAATTTGCATCTCCATTAAGTGATTCGCCTGATGAACCCCTTATTAGTAAAAAGTAATCATCAATACTAAAATTTCTTAGTTTATATAAATAACTTGCTCCAAATTTCAACTTTGAATCATGATTAAACAGCTTATGTTTATATGTAAAATCTATTTTACCAACTACGTTGTACTCTTCTAAAGTTCTCCATATTCTTCTTGGGCTTCCGGCAGAACTTGGTCTAATAGAAAAAGTATTTGTACTTTCATTAAATTCAAAAGGTGTAACACGAGCATCTTTGTCTTGTATAAATGAATAAGTAGGTGCAATTTTCCATTCAGTAGTAAATGAAGATTCATCATTATAATGTTTACCACTTAGCAATACATTAGAAATTGATCGTTGTGTGTATTGTAAATTATCTTTATAAATAGTTACAGCATCTGAGAAATTTTTAATTTGTTTAAAATAACCTGCGGTAGTTTCTCCATTTTGAAGGTGTAGGAAGTTTAATCGATATTTACTTTTTTCTGTTTTAAAAGTAAAACCTGCCAACCCACTTAACAGCACTTCATTTTTTCCTAAATCTCCTATTTGATTTTCTGAAAAATCCAATTCATTTATTGATTTATCAGCGAATTTTCTGTAAAATCCCCTCTCATAATCTTTATAAAAAGTAGTTTTATTTTTATATGAAACAGCTACTAAGTAACCCAATTTATTATTTTCTCCAACATTAAATTGATCACCCATAGTGTATGCAAAACTAAAATCCATACCACTTGTTCCTTTTTGAGCCTTTAAAGTAGGGTCAAAAACTTTGGTAATGGCAGTTAGTGCAGGGTTTCTAGAATATGCACCAGGAATAGGTTGTGACCTAGATATGGGTAAATCTCTATCTCCATTATCAAAACCTAAAAAATCAGTAGAAGAACCCTTGTAATTTAAATAATTAGTATTGAAATGCATGCTTGGGTTATAGGTACCACCAATACTTAAACTTGAGTTTTTAGAAGAAGGTAAATCTTTGGTTACAATATTTACCATACCTCCTGTAAAATCAGCGGGCAAATCTGCGGTAGATGATTTTAAAATTTGGACATTATCAATAATATTTGTTGGGAAAATATCTAATTGTACGGTATTTCTATCTGGGTCTAAACCAGGTATATCAACACCATTTAAAATAGATTTAGTATATCTATCTCCTAATCCACGGATGTAAACATATTTTGAATCCTGAACCGAAACTCCAGCAACATTTTTTACAGCAGAAGCAACATTGCTAACAGCTAATTTTCTAAAAGACTGAGCAGAAATACCATCCATTAAATTCACTGATTTTTTTTGAACGTTTAAAATGGCAGTTTCAGTATTTTTGGCTCTTTTTGCAGTAATAATAACGGTTTCAAAGCTAATTCCTTCAGGCTTCAAAATAATATCAAGATTATTAATTTCATCAGCTGTTATTACTACTTCTGTTATTACTTTTGTCTCATATCCAATAAAAGAAAAAGTAATAGAATACGTACCTGGTTTTATTTTTAGTTCGTAATAACCTTCAAAATCTGAGGTAGTACCCTTTGAAGTTCCTTTAATAATTACATTTGCAAAGGCAAGAGGATCATTTGAATCACCATCAATTACTTTTCCTGTTAAAATACCCGTTTGAGTCCAACCAATAAAAGATATAAAAAAATTTATTAGAAGTAACTTAAATTTATTTTTCATTTGAAACATTGTTATAGATAACACACAAATTGCTTGCCTTAAAAAAGCAAGCAATTTGAATATTGAATATTGAATTTTATATTAATAAGCTCCTTGAGAATTTGCATAAGTCCAACTAAAAACTGATAAATCAGCACCTACTGTTTGGCTTCCTGCAGTTACTGATGTTGTCCAATTAGTTGCATCATTTGCTATATTTGAAGCAACTTGAGAATCTGAATGGTCTTGAAAAATATCGGTTATTGCTACACCATCAGGTAACGCAATTTCCCAATTACTAAAAGTAATTTTTCCATCAACATAATTTTGTGCAACATTATCTTGTTTCAAACGTACGTATGAAGTAGTTTTAAAATCATAAGCATAAATATTGTTTAAATTTCCTTGTGCACCACTTCTTAAATCACAATATTTTCCTCCAGGAGCATTTTGATGTCCTTTTATGGTTATATTGTTTAATGTAAATTGAGCTTGGTAACTTCCTTCGCCTCCATCAATTTCTAATCCACTATCTGAGGTATTCCCTTCAATAACGAATGAATTACTAATTGTTCCAGAATAACCTTGGTCAATATCTAACCCGTCATCACCTGAACCCCACACCAATATATTTGAAGGGCTAACAGTACCTCCAAAAAATTCCACTCCATCATCAAGATTTCCTGTTATTTCTATATTTCTTATAGTTGTACCACTTCCTACAGCTCCTAATGTTAAGCCATTGATTTCATTTCCAGCGCCTATTTCTGCACCGCCATGTCTTATAGCAATATATTCAAAATTTCCTGAATTATCTGCATCATCATTCCCTCCATAAAGACCAAATGAATCACTAGCAGGAATTCCTTCTATTTGAAATTCGCTAACATCTCCACTAAAAGAACCTTTTGCTTTTCCTAAAATTATAACGCCTCCCCAAAGAGAATTATCACTTACCGTTAAATTAGTACCAAATTTTTCACCTATTTGAATATTATCATTTATTGAAGTAAATATTATAGGTTGATCTGGCGTGCCTACAGCATTTATTTTTCCACCTCTAGCTATAATTAGTCCTGTGGCAAGAGATCCAGATCCTTCTTTTCCTTTTATTATTGTTCCTTTTTCTATAGTTAAAGTTACTCCGTCTTCCACTACAACTTTACTATTTAACACCCATATTTTATCGTTAGTCCATGTTGTATTTTGGTTTATTAACCCAGCAACATTTTCCTCGGTTGGTGCAGTAACTACAGGGATAATAGGACTTGAATCTGTATTAGAACATGAAGTTAAAATAAGATTTGTTAAAAATAATAGAATAATTAGTTTTTTCATTTTTTTTAAATTAATTGTTTTAATTATTAAATTCTTCTGCAAAAGTATAGCCAATATTAGTAGTGTGTTTTATATGAATGTTATTTAAACAGTGTTAAATTTTAATAAATAGTTAACAATGTAAAATAAACGTTAACATATATAAAATTACCTAAGCAATAATCTAACAATCAAATGCTTGCATAATTATATAGCTGTTCAAAAAGTAGGTGATATTTTTAAAAAAAGACTAATTAAGAGAGGTGATAGAAAAATTACCATTGATAGTAGAAGCTTTCAACGTTTGATTTAAATTAGTTTTGGTATTGTTTTTAACAACAACATTAACCACTTTTTTGGTATCGTAACCAATAAAATCAAACAACAAAGTGTAAGTGCCCGGCTTTAATTTAAGTTTATACGCTCCTTCGGTATTGGTATTAATTGATTTTGCTAATTCTTTAACGGTTATTTTAGCAAAAACTAAGGGTGTTTTTTCTAGTTCTCCATCTAAAACAATTCCTTGTACTATTCCATTTTTAATAGTTTCAGTAAAAAACGAACCCACTTTAAAATTTTGTGAATTAGCTGAAAGCGTAATAATTGTTAAAAAGAAAAGTAACTTCAACTTCATTTAAATAAATTTTACTGCAAATAAAGGAAGTTTATGTTAAGTAATAGTTAACTAAAAATTAAAATTATATAATTTAATTATCAATTATTAATTCAAATTTAAGAGAGATTATTTTAAATTAAATATATTGCGATTAAATACTAAAATATGAATTGGGAACAATTACTTTCTTTAAAACGTTATGGAGATACGCAAAAGAGATTACGAACAAGTCAAGATGAAACAAGATTGGGTTTTGAGGTAGATTATGATCGTATCATTTTTTCAGATTCCTTTAGAAGTTTACAAGATAAAACGCAGGTAGTACCTCTTTCAAAAACCGATTTTGTGCATACGCGTTTAACACACAGTTTAGAAGTTAGTGTAGTTGCACGTTCGCTTGGAAGAATTGTTGGAGAACAAATATTAAAAAATCATCCAACGTTACTTAAGCAAGGATATAAAATGAACGATTTTGGAGCCATTGTTGCCACGGCTGCTTTAGCACATGATATTGGAAATCCGCCTTTTGGACATAACGGTGAAAAAGCCATTGGTGAGTATTTTAAGAATGGAAATGGGCAAAAATATAAAGATTTCCTCGATAAAAAACAGTGGCAAGATTTAATTGATTTTGAAGGGAATGCAAATGGCTTTAAAATTATAACAGAAAATAAAGAAGGTATAGAAGGTGGTTTACGGTTGTCTTATGCAACACTTGGGGCTTTTATTAAATACCCAAAAGAATCATTGCCAAAAAAACCTACCAACCAAATAGCTGATAAGAAATATGGAATTTTTCAGTCTGAAATACCATTTTTTAATGAAGTAGCATTAGAATTAGGATTAAAAGTTTCAGGAGAAAAAGGGAGTGTAGCATTTAAAAGGCACCCGTTAGCATATTTAGTTGAAGCAGCAGACGATATTTGTTACACAATTATTGATTTTGAAGATGGTATAAATTTAGGTTTAATTGAAGAAGAATTTGCTTTAGAATACTTGATAAAATTAGTAAAAGATACTATTAATTCTAAAAAATATTATCAATTAAAATATAAAAAAGATCGTTTAAGTTATTTACGTGCGTTGGCTATAGGAACACTTATAAAAGAAGCAGCAACAGTTTTCTTGAATAATGAAGCAGTAATTTTAAAAGGAGAATATGCATATTCTTTATTAGAAAAATGTAAGTATGAAGCTCAAATAAATGATATTATTAAATTGAGCGTTGAAAAAATTTATAAAAGTAGAGAAGTTGTTGAAAAAGAATTGACAGGTTATACCATAATAACAAAATTATTGGATGTATTTATTGAGGCAACAAATAACAGCCATAAAGGCTCTTTAACGAATTATGATAAATTAATACTATCTTTGCTTCCTGAGAATATACAGAAACCAAAAGAAACACTCTACCTTAGACTTCTAAGTATGTGTGGTTATGTAGCAAGTTTAACCGATGGTTTTGCTTTACAACTGTATAAAAAACTAACTGGAAACTAAAAATAACCCCAAATTCTTGATTTAAAACACTCCACAATGAAAAATAAATTTATTCTTTTTTTAGTACTATTTTTTGCTATATTTCTAATTTCTAATTTTAAGAATTCTAAACTAGAAAGAACAAATGGTGCTATAGTCAACCTTAGGAAACAACATGAAAATTTTCTAAAAAATAGTCCATTTAAGAAAACATTACAGCTTTCAAAAAAAGAAAGGAAAACAATGGGGATACCCCCAAATAAATATTTTGAAAGGCAATGGGAGTTAACAATGGATCCTACAACAGGAAAACCACACCCAGAGCGATTATTTACATTGCAGGAGTCTTTACGATTAAAAAATATAGCAAGTAAAGTCCCGGGATCAGCAGCTTGGAATAATTGGGAAGAAAGAGGTCCAAATAATGTTGGGGGAAGAACAAGAGCTATTATGTTTGACCCTAATGATGCAACAAATAAGCGAGTTTTTGCAGGAGGTGTAAGTGGAGGGTTATGGGTTAATAATGATATTACCAACCAAGACTCAAGCTGGGAGCTAGTTGATATGCCGCAAAATTTAGCAATAAGTGTTATAACTTATGATCCAAATAACACTAATATTTTTTATTTAGGCACGGGTGAATCATATGTAGCTGGAGGTGTTAATGGTAATGGACTATGGAAATCAGTAGATGGAGGTGCTAATTGGTCAAAAATATTTGGAGGAATAACAGGTGAAACAACTTTCCAAACTAATCTAAAACTTATTGTGAATTCTCCAAGTTCAATTATAGGAGAGTATCAAGTTACTTCTGCAGCTTTTGGGCCAAGAATAACATCAATAACAGGAAATCTAGTATTATCAGATGATAGTTCATTGTCACCAACAGAAGCTTGTAACACACTTACAAATAACTCTGCAATTAGTGGGAATATTGCTGTTGTAGAAAGAGGGAGTTGTACATTTGTTTCGAAGGTTAAAAATGCTCAAGATGCTGGGGCTACTGCAGTTATTGTGGTTAATAATGTTATTGGACCACCTATTTCTTTAGGAGGGGATGATAACACAATTACAATACCTTCTATAATGATTTCAAAAGAAGAAGGGGCGTTAATTATGCAAGAATTAGACAACGGCGTTAATGTTACAATAGAAGCTGTTGATTCACCTTTTTCAGGATCATTTGTTACGCCTGGTATTCAACATATAAATGATATTAAAGTAAGAGATATTGGAGGTGGAAATAGTGAAGTATATGTTGCTGTAGGAGAGTCGTATTATTCAAATTCAACACCTGTATCTTTATTAGGAGTTCAAGAATATGGACTTTATAAGTCAGACAATGAAGGAGTAAGTTGGTCCGAAGTTCTATTGCCAACAACTGTAGATGATAATAAGTATGTTCCAAATGACATTGAAATAGGGTTTGATAATACTATTTGGGTATCAACAAATAACAGTATTCTTTTTGGTGATGGTGGAGGAACAATTCTTTCTTCAACAGATGGCAATACATTTACGGTAAAACATACCATTGCGAATGGTGATAGAACTCAAATTTCAGTTTCAAAATTAGATGCAGGTATTGTATATATTTTAGCAGAACTTGGAAGCGAGGGTAGCGCTCCTATTTATTTAGCTAAAACTGATGATGCTTTTACAACAGTAAATGAATTAATACCACCAGTAGATGCAGATACAGGAATTCCAGATAATGATTTTACAAGAGGTCAGGCTTTTTACAATTTAATGATTGAAATTGATCCAGTTTCTGATAATGTTATTTATGTTGGAGGGATAGATTTATTCAGGTCATCTGATGGGGGAACAAATTGGTCTCAAATTTCTAAATGGTCAAATAATAATAATTTAGCTTCCTTAAATATTCCTATGGTTCATGCAGATCATCATATTTTAGTTTTTAATCCAGAAGATGCCAATCAGGGAATTTTTGGTACAGATGGAGGTATTTACTATGGAAATGATTTAACCAATGCAACCTTATCAACATCAGCTATTTCTAGTCGGAATAAAAATTACAATACCCTTCAATTTTATGATGGTTCAATAGGGTCAAACCTTTCTTCAGAAAAATTAATTGCAGGAGCACAAGATAATGGGGCGCAATTTATCAACAACGCTTCTTCTGGTGTTAATGCTTCAATAAGAGTAACAGGAGGAGATGGAGCACATGTATTTATAGATAAGGATAATGAGTATATAGTTACATCATATGTATACAATAATTATTTTTATTTAGATTATAATACGGGTGCTTTTAAGTACGCTATTGCAGAAAATGATGATGATGGTGATTTTATAAATCCAGCGGCTTTAGATAGTGATAATAATATTTTATATACTTCGGGGAATAATAAAATTTACAGGTATACATTAAATGCTGCCAGTGCAACTAGTTCAACAATGACAAACAGTTTGTTAACTGCATCACCAACAGCATTTAAAACTTCAACATTTACAACTACCACTCTATTTGTTGGTACTGAAAATGGTAAATTGCTCAAGTTAACAAACGCTAATATAGCAGGAAGTATAGGAGGAACTGTTTGGGCTGATATTACAGGAGATATGTTTTACGGAAGTATATCTTGTATAGAATTAGGAGAAACAGAAAACGATATTATGGTTACGTTCCATAACTATGGAGTAACAAGTGTTTATTATACTCAAGATGGTGGTAACACCTGGCAAAATAAAGAAGGAAATTTACCAGATTTGCCCGTTAAAGCGGTTCTTATGAATCCTTTAAATTCTAATGAAGTAATACTTGGAACAGATTTAGGAGTGTGGGGAACCTCTAATTTTAATGAGGCAAGTCCAACATGGTTTCAATCTCAAAATGGAATGAAAGATGTTCAAGTTACTAGTTTTGATATAAGAAAATCTGACAATACGGTTTTAGCTTCAACCTATGGAAGAGGAATGTTTACAGCTAAATTTACTGTTGATAATTACAATGATGATGATGATAATGACAGTGTAATTAATGGTTTAGATTTATGTGCAAATACACCAGCAGGAGAAACTGTTGATGCAAATGGTTGTTCGGAGAGTCAAATAGATGATGATAACGATGGAGTAATGAACAATTTAGATGTTTGTCCTAACACTCCAGTAGATGATGTTGTAGATGAAACGGGTTGTTCAATATTTAACTTACCCTCTAACAACTTTAGCATAGAAACAATAAGTGAAACATGTCCTAGTAGTGATAATGGACTAGTTATTATCCAAACAGTAGAGTCACATAGTTATGTAACTACCATTAATGGGACTACTTATAATTTCACAGGAGATTTAACAGTTGATAATTTAGCGCCAGGAATATATAATTTTTGCATAACAGTTACAGGAGAAACCTACGAACAATGTTTTGTTGTAGAAGTAAAAGAAGGCACAACAATCTCAGGGAAATCGAGTGTAACATCAGGAAAAGCTACAGTAGAAATAGAAGAAGGGACAGCTCCATTTACGATTTATGTAAACGGAAAAGAAACATTTGAAACAAACTCGCCAATATTTAATATTGCTATAAAACCAGGCGATATGGTTGAGGTAAAAACTGCGGTAACTTGCGAAGGGGTTTATTCCAAAACTATTGAATTATTAGATGCTATTGTAGCATATCCAAATCCAACAAGAGGGAATATAGAGATTATATTACCAATTTCAGAACAAGAAGTCACCATTGAATTATACAATATTCATTCACAATTAATTTCTAAAAACGTATACTTAATAGTTTATGGGAAAGTTCAATTAGATTTAACAACAATTCCATCAGGAGTGTATATTGCAAAAGTGTTGTTAGATAAACCTCTAAGTATAAAAATAATAAAACAATAAAGAAAATGAAAAAAATACTATATACATTAGCATTAAGTACACTAATTTGGTCTTGTGGTGGCGGAGGAGAAGATACTCCTCCACCTTCCCCAACACCAACAAACAATGCCCCAACAGTGCCAACATTGGTTTATCCAACAAATAATTTATTATGTATAGATAATGTGCTAGATTTTGATTGGAATGCATCAACAGATTCAGATGGAGATGCAATTACCTACCAAGTACAGGTAGCCAAAGATGTAGGATTTACCCAACTAACGCATACGGTAACAGAATCAGCAACATTAAGAACCTTATCTTTGGAAAAGGGAATTGCGTATTATTGGAGAGTAAAAGCAACAGACAGTAAAAATTTATCAAGTGCATATTCAACAACCAATCAGTTTTATACAGAAGGTGAAGGGGTGTCCAATTATTTACCATTTTCACCAATACTAGTAGCGCCAACATTAAATTTAATTGTCACTAGTGCTACAACAACATTACAATGGACAGCAGATGATGTTAATACAACAGACACGTTAACGTATGATGTTTATTTTGGAACAAATCAGGCTAATTTAAGCATCGCATCAGCAGATCAAACAGAAACTAGTTTTGAAACTCCAACTCTAACCGCATCTACAGCTTATTTTTGGAAAGTAGTTGTTAAAGATAATCAAGGAGGACAAACTATTGGTCAAATTTGGAATTTTGTAACGGACTAATAATTATTTTTTTTAACGATAAAACATTAACAAAACACATACTTACTTGACTTTAAAAAGTAAAATGATATTTTTGTACTTATGAAACTCAAATTAAAGAATAGGTTACCTCTTATAATAATAACTATTATTATTACATTGATATCAATAAATTATATAATAAAATTTAATGATTTCAATAGCGTTTTAACAAATGCAGAAAAACTTAGAGAACAACACGAATATTTTTTAAAAAATAGTCCATTTAAAAATACACTTAAATTAACGAGAGAGGAGCGTCTAAAACAAGGGTTACCACCCAACAAATATTATGAACGTGAATGGGAATTAACCATGAACCCAGCAACGGGAAAACCAGAACCTTACAAAGTATTAGCACTTCAAAAAAGATTAAAAGATAAGTTTTTGAGTAAAAGAAACCCAGGAGATGCCGTTGACAATGCTTGGGTAGATAGAGGCCCAAATAATGTAGGAGGAAGAACACGGGTTGTGTTGTTTGATCCTAATGATTCCACGAATAAGAGAGTTTTTGCCGGTGGAGTTAGTGGAGGGTTATGGGTAAACCCAGATATAACAAATGTAAATTCTACGTGGACATTGGTTTCTGGAGTGCCAGGAAATATGAATATTTCGTGTATTACGGTGGATCCAAACGATTCTAATACATGGTATATTGGAACAGGTGAACAATATACATTTGGCGCTGCTGTAGGGAATGGCGTATATAAAACAACTGACGGTGGAGCTAATTGGACAAATGTACCTGTGCAAATAGCAGGCGGGGGTAATTCGGGGAATTTATTAGCAGGTATTTATTTTATTAATGATATTATAGCTTGGAATAATGCTGGAACTACAGAGGTTTTTATAGGTGTTGGAGGTCACCTTTATGGTGATTCTGCAAACCCAACAAATTGGTTAGGCCTACAATCAGCAGGGTTGTATAGAACCGTTGATGGAGGTGCAAATTGGGGTAGAATAGAGTCTGCCAATATGAGTTTTGCCTACAATGGCTATACGTTTTATTATATTCCAAACGATTTAGAAATTTCAGTGAACAATACGCTTTGGATGGGATCCATAACTACTCCAGGAACAAGTGGTATAGGGGGAGGAAAGGTTTTTAGTTCTACCGATGGTACTACATGGACAGAAGCAGCAGCTTCACCATTAACAACTTCTGATAGAGTTGAATTAGCAGTTTCATCTAGCAATGCAAATAAACTATACGCATTAACAGAAGGTGATGGTACAGATCCACACATTTTTGTAACTACTGATGCTTTTGCAACTACCACTGAATTAGCAAAACCAGATGATGCTGATAATGGAATTTCGGCAGCAGATTTTACCCGTGGGCAAGCATTTTACGATTTAGTTATTGAAGTGGATCCTACTGATGACACTATTGTTTATGTAGGCGGTATCGATTTATTTAGAACAACACAAGGAGAAAACACAAGTGTAGCTAGTGATTGGAAACAAATTTCACGATGGTCAACCAATCCTAATTTAAACACGCTTAGTTGCTCTATAGTACATGCAGATCAGCATGCATTTTCATTTAGACCAGGAGCAAATAACGAAGCTGTTATAGGTGGTGATGGTGGTGTGTATTACGCTTCTAGCTTATCTACAGCTGAAACAAACGATGTATTTACCGCTATGAATACAGACTATAATGTCACTCAGTTTTATTATGGAGGATATGGACAAGATGCTGCAAATGAATTAATTGTTGCAGGAGCTCAAGATAACGGCTCACAGTTTATTAATGGCGCTTCAGCAGGAGCAAATTCTAGCATACGTGTATTTGGTGGAGATGGCGCCTATAGTACCATAGATAAAGATGGTAATTATATGGTAGTTTCTTATGTGTATAATACGCATTATTATTTAGATTTACCATATAGTGGAGCTGGATATTATATAGAAAATGCAACAACAGAAGGAGATTTTATAAATCCTGCAGGGCTAGACCATAATTTAAATATAATGTATTCTAATGGTTCTACTGGAACTACAAAGCAAATAAATAGATATACTTTGGGTAGTAGTAGTGCAATAAAGGATCAATTAACAAATGCATTATTAGACGGTTCTCCAACAGCTTTTAAAGTTTCTCTATACACCACAGCAAGCACTACACTACTTGTGGGTACAGATAACAGTAAATTATTAAAACTAACCAACGCAGATGGAACGCCAACTTGGACCGATATTTCTGGAGGATCATTTGTTGGAAGTGTTTCTGCTATTGAATTTGGAGCAACAGAAAATGATATTTTTGTAACATTTCACAATTACGGTGTTACGAGTGTTTGGTATTCTGCTGATGGTGGTACCACTTGGCAAGATAAAGAAGGTAATTTACCCGATATGCCTGTGAAATGTATTTTACAAAATCCGTTAGTAGCAAACGAAGTTATCGTTGGTACAGAATTAGGAGTATGGTCAACAGCTAATTTTAATGATGCATCTCCAACTTGGGTATCTTCTTACAATGGAATGCAAGATGTTAAAGTGTTAGATTTAGATTTGCGTACTTCTGATAATAGTGTGTTGGCAACAACATTTGGAAGAGGTACTTTTACAGGGAAATTTACAGATACTGATTTTTCAATTACAACAGCAAATAGCACCATTACTACTTGTACACCTAATGATGCTGTTTTTGATTTTGATTTTAATGCAAATGCTTCTTATAATACAGTAACTACTTTTTCACAAACTGGCGCTCCAACGGGTGCTACAATTACGTTTAATCCAACTTCACTTAGTACAGCAGGTACTTTTACAATGACCATTGGAGATATAGGATCCGTAGCAATAGGTGATTATACAATAACAGTTACAGGAACCGGAAACCAAACAAATTCTATTGATGTAATTTTAAAAGTACGTGACACATCTATTGGTACTGTAACAACAGTAGCTCCGGTAAATGAAGCCATAGGAATTGCTATTTCTAGTCTTGTTTTTGATTGGAATGCTGATGCAAGTGCAACCTCTTATGATATTGATATTTCTACAGATGCAGGATTTTCTACAATTGTTGAAACAGCAAATGTTGCAACCAACTCCTATACAAGTACTTCAATACTAACTATTGGTACAGTTTATTATTGGAGAGTTAGAGCAAAAAACGACTGTGTTACAGGTACTTATTCTGCAACACAAAAGTTTCAAACCCAAAACGATTGTACGTTAGCTACTAATGCTACCTCAGTTACAATTCCTGATGGAGCAGGAGCAAATACTGCTGGTACGCCAGCTACTTCTATTATAAATATTACAGATAATTTAACCATAAGTGATGTAAATATAACTATTGATATTTCTCATACATATATTCAAGATTTAGTAATTTCTATAATTGCTCCTGATGCTACAGAAATAGTTTTATTTGATAGAGAGTGTAATGGAGAAAATGATATTCTTGTTACCTATGATGATGCCGCTGCAGGGATTTTTGACTGTGCAAATAGTGCAGTTTCAGCTACCGTTATCCCAACAAATCTTTTAAGCGGATTTAATGGGAAAAATTCTGTGGGAGATTGGACGTTAAAAGTAGTTGATTGGTATGATGGAGATTTTGGAGATATTAATAGTTGGTCTATTCAAATTTGTCAAAATCAAACAACTACAAATTCAACCTTTACAAACGCTCCAATTACTGTAGGTACAAATAGTACTTACACGTTATTACAAAGTGAAACAGAAGCAACCAGTGCGGGTTCTACAGCAAGTGAACAGATTTATATGTTAGCTGAATTACCAACAGTAGGAGAAGTAAGATTAAACAATGTTACCTTATTACTAGGAGAAACATTTACTCAAGATGATATTAATACAGGAATAATAACCTATGTAAATTCAAGTGGAACAAATGATACCGATTCTTTTAAAGTAGATATTACCAATGCAACAAATGGGTTTTTGCCAAATGAACAAATTAGCGTAACAATTGATGCCGCTTTAGGTATTGATGATAATTTCTTTGAAAAAACTGGAATTTCGGTTTTCCCTACGGTATCAGAAGGAGAATTTTCAATTTCGTCAAGTAAGTTTATTGGAAAAACAACTATTGAATTGTATACCATTATGGGGCAAAAAGTTTTTGTGAAGCAATTGAGTTTTGATAGAGGTAATATTGAGCATATTAACGCAAATCATTTAGCTTCTGGAGTATATATTTTAAAGTTAACTTCTGAAGCGTTACAAGGAAGTAAAAAGATAATTATTAAATAATGAATGTTAGTTCGAGTGATTTTCGATAGAAAATTGTATCGAGAACTATTTTGAAATTAGAAAATTTGATTCAGCATACACAATGGGTGATACCTATTATAATTTCAATAAAAATTCTTTAATCTTTTCTTTTGATAAATGAAGATTATCAAATAATACATCAACTTTACCATGTTCCACAAAATTATCGGGAATACCAAGTTGCTTTATTGTTTTATTAATATAGTTTTGTTGCTGAGAAAACTCTAAAATAGCACTTCCAAAACCACCTTTAATTGTTCCATCTTCAATGGTAATAATAGTGTTAAATTTTTGAAATATTTTATGCAATAAGAGAGAGTCTAAAGGTTTTACAAAACGCATATTGTAATGTGCAATTTTATGTAGAGGAAGTTCTTTTTGCACCTCCATAATAGTATTGCCAATGGTTCCAATACTTAAAACCGCTATTTCATTTCCTTCTGAAATACATTCCCCTTTACCAATTTCAACGGTTAAAAAAGGTTGTTTCCAATCAATAATAGTTCCCCTTCCTCTTGGGTAACGAATAGCTAATGGAAAATTTATTCCTAATTGAGCGGTGTACATCATATTACGTAATTCTAGTTCATTCAAAGGAGCAAAAATCACTACGTTTGGAATACAACGTAAGTAAGCAATATCAAAAACGCCATGATGGGTAGCACCGTCTTCACCAACTATTCCAGCTCTATCAATACAAAAAATAACGGGTAAATTTTGCAAAGCAACATCATGAATTATTTGGTCGTAAGCACGTTGTAAAAAAGTAGAATAAATAGTACAAAAAGGAATTAAACCTTGAGTTGCCATTCCGGCAGCTAAAGTAACTGCATGTTGTTCTGCAATACCAACATCAAAGGCTCTTTCAGGCAACACATCAAGCATTATTTTTAAAGAACTTCCTGTTGGCATAGCAGGTGTTATACCAACTATTTTAATATTCTTTTTGGCTAATTCAACAATGGTTTCACCAAAAACATCTTGAAATTTTGGAGGCTGGAGTGTATTGTTTTTAGAAATTAGTTCACCCGTAACCTTATTAAATTTCCCGGGTGCGTGATAGGTTACTTGATCTTGCTCTGCTTGCTCTAAACCTTTTCCTTTTGTGGTAATAATATGTAAAAATTTAGGACCTTTTATGGTTTTTAATCGTTCTAATTCTTTAATAATAGCATCAATATTATGCCCGTCAATAGGGCCAGAATAGTTAAAGTTTAATGCTTCTATAATGTTGTTTTTCCGAACTTTTTTACCAGCTTTTACATTGGTGAAGTAGTTTTTTAAAGCACCAACACTTGGGTCAATTCCCATAGCATTATCATTCAAAATTATCAGTAAATTAGCATCAGTAACGCCCGCATGGTTTAATCCTTCAAAAGCCATTCCGCTTGCAATAGAAGCATCTCCAATAACTGCAATATGTTGTTTTTTAAAATCACCTTTTAATTTTGAAGCAATAGCCATCCCCAACGCAGCCGAAATTGATGTTGATGAGTGCCCAGTTCCAAAAGCATCATAAACACTTTCTTTTCTGTTTGGAAAACCTGCAATTCCACCTAATTGCCTGTTTGTATAAAATTGTTCTCGTCTTTCAGTTAAAATTTTATGTCCGTATGCTTGATGACCAACATCCCAAATTAAAAGATCTTCAGGAGTGTTAAAAACATAATGTAAAGCAATAGTCAATTCAACTACACCCAAGCTTGCACCTAAATGCCCTTCTTTTGTTGCAACAACATCAATAATAAAATTACGTAATTCTTTCGCAACTTGAGGAAGTTGATTTCGATTAAGAGTTCGTAAATCTTCAGGATTATTAATATGATTTAATAAATTAGGCTTCATCTGTTCAAACTTTATTTTTTAAAGGTAACAGATGGTGTTCACTATTCATAATTTTTATAGGTATCAAAATTTGTATTGCTCGGTTCATTCATTACAAAATTACAATATTTAAATTGTACGTTGAATTAAAAAAATTACTTTTGAAGTATGATAAACCCTTTTGATGATATTTATTTTATGAAAAGAGCTTTGCAAGAAGCACAATTGGCCTTTGATAAAAATGAAGTGCCTATTGGAGCTGTTATTGTTATGAATAATCAAGTTATTGCAAGAGCTCACAATTTAACTGAAACGCTAAATGATGTTACTGCACATGCTGAAATGCAGGCTTTTACAGCTGCTTCAGATTTTTTAGGGGGAAAATATTTAAAAGAGTGTACTTTATACGTAACATTAGAACCTTGTCAAATGTGTGCAGGTGCAAGTTATTGGACTCAAATAGGGAAAATTGTATATGGTGCTTCTGAAAAAAAAAGAGGGTTTTTGGCTTTAAAAACAACTTTACATCCTAAAACAAAGGTTTTGGGAGGTATTTTAGAAGAAGAATCAGCCAGCCTTTTAAAACGTTTTTTTATTGAAAAACGTAATTTAAATTAAATAAACGAAAGTTATTTACTTCTGTTTTCTAAATCTTTTTTAAATTTTTCAAAGGTAAAATCGCTTATTTTTTTGTTTTTATACCTGTGGTAAATAAACAAGGGCATATATATAAATGCAATTGCAGTAACACTTAGCCCAATAACAAGTTCACTATTGGTATTTCCTATGCTTTTAAGGTAAAAACCATAGCCTAATATTCCTAAGATAAGTACTAAAAGAAAGGCTAAAAGATATTTCATAAAGAAAGTGTTTTTATTAGTTGTTGCAAAATTAATAAAAGTTATAAATTGGCTGTAACATTAATTAATTTTCTTCTGTAGGCCGTTAGTAAACGAGATTTTGACATAAAACCAAAGTATTTGCCGTTTTTAAGAACTACCAAATTCCAAGCGCCACTCATTTTAAATTTATTTAAAATTTCTTCTGCAGAATCTTTTTCATAATAAATAATATCTGATGCGCTATGCATTAAACTTCTAACCTTCACTTTATCATATAAATCTTTATCAAACATAATAGTTCTAATATCATTTAATGTAAGTATTCCTAAAAATTCATGTGCTTCATTAACTACAGGAAAATGATTACGTGATGATTTTACAACGGCATTATTTACAACTTCTCCTAAGGTCATTTCAGGATATAATAAAACAAAATTAGTTTCAATTAGTTTATCTAAATCTAACATCATTAAAACATTTTTATCTTTATCGTGAGTTATTAATTCTCCTCTTCTAGCTAGTTCAGCAGCATAAATATTATGAGGAACATATATTTTTGTAATTATAAAAGAAATAGAGGCAACAATCATTAAAGGGACAAAAAGTTCATAACCACCTGTGATTTCTGCAATTAAAAAGATGGCTGTTAATGGAGCTTGTAATACTCCAGCCATTAAACCTGCCATGCCAACCATAGCAAAATTGGTTAAAGATAATTGGTGGCTAAAGAAGCTACTATAATTTACAATTACTGCAAATACATATCCCGAAATACTTCCTGTAAAAAGAGTTGGAGCAAAAACACCACCTATACCTCCTGCTCCAAATGTAAAAGACATGGCAACTACTTTGAAAATAATTAGCCCTATAAGCAGTAATATAATAATCCAAATATTACTTATTTCTGTCTGAAAAATATTATTTACAATAACATTTCCAACATTACCCTTTAAAATATTATTGATAGTTTCGTACCCTTCACCAAAAAGAGGAGGTACAAAATAAACCATTATACCTATTAAAAAACCTCCAATTAAAAGCCTTTTATAAGGGCTTTTAAATTGTTTGAACTTATTACCTATAGCGAAATACGTTTTACTAAAATAAATTGAAATTGTAGCGGTTACAACACCTAAAAAAACATAAAACAAAACATCATTTAAAATAAATTTATCTTGTATTTGAAAATGGAGTAGCACATCATCTCCTAAAAAGAAATAAGAAGTTAAAATAGCAGTAATAGATGCTAGTAATAAAGGAATCATTGAAGCTAAAGTTAGCTCTAAACTAAATATTTCAACAGCAAAAACAATGGCAGCAATAGGAGCTTTAAAAATTGATGACATGGCTCCTGCAGCAGCAGCTCCAATTAACAATGTTCGGGTAGTTTGATTTAGATGAAATAATCGTGCAAAATTAGAACCTAATGCGGCTCCAGTAGCTACAGTTGGTCCTTCTAATCCAACGGAACCTCCAAAACCAACGGTTAATGGTGCTGTAATTAAAGATGCCCACATTTGATGCCTAGACATAATTCCTTTTTGTTTGGAAATAGCATATAAAGTTGAAGGAATTCCATGCCCTACCTTTTTCTTTACCAAATACTTAATTACAAATAAAACTACTAATAATCCTATAATTGGAAATATAAAGTAAAAAGCCTGATGAATATCTCTAATAAATTCACCTTCTAATAAACGCTGTATAAAGTGAGTAATATTTTTTAAAACAACAGCCCCTAAACCAGCTAATAAACCTATAACAGCACTAGCAATGTTTGTAAATTGTTTATTAGAAATATGTTGGTATCTCCATTTTAAAAATTTACGAAATAAAATTTTAGGACTAGTTAACATTTTTGTTTTTATAAAAAAGAAAGTGCAAAAGTATCAAAATAAAGACATTAAGTTGATAAATTAGAGCAGTTTTTATTTTTTTTTTACCTTCCTCTAAATGCTTTTTACAACACTTTTCTTTTATTGATTTTTTTACGGTATTTAGTTGAATAGAATCATTCAAAAACATAATTATAAATGGTTGTAGTTTTAAAATTGGATACACATGCATTTAGAATAAAACGTTAACAAATGTACAAATACTTTGAAAATCAGCATGATAAAAAGTCATGAATTTTAATTAAAGTTAAATAGACTGGAAGACAAAGTCTTTTTATATTATTAATCTGACCCCTCCTAATTCTTCAATTTTATAAGGGAATTTATCACTTGGTGACCCAATAAACATAAAGTTAATAGGAATGCCCCACTTTTTTGAAAGTTCTTTAATAAGTTCTGGACTAAATTTTCCTTCAACAACTAAAAATTCAATAGCTATTTCAGGATATTCTCTATCTAGAAAATCTATTTCTTGTGGTAAATTTTCGGGTACTTTTTGTCCTTTTTCTAAAGCTATAACAATTTTAATTTTTTTAGTATGCTCATTTTTTAAGATGTAAAGCATCACTTTATTTAGCGTAGATATTTTATCACCTTTAGTAAAAAATACAAATTCTTGTGAATTTATTTTGTTAATGGTCTTTAATATTTTTTTATCAGTTTTTAAAACAAAATTACGAACAGGATCAAAAATAGTATGCATTACATTTAATAAGAATGTTAGTAAAACAGTTCTATTTAGCATAAAAACAATAAAAAGAATGGTTGGTATAAAGTAGTCGAGGAAGATTGTTAAATTACTTGGTAAACCATCTTTAGGTTTCATAATTATATTCCCAATAAGAGCCAATCCAACAGCGCTAATTGCAATTATAACAGCAAGCCAAGAAGCTTTTTCTGGTCTAGGTAATTTACTTCTTTTAACTTTTAATAAAATATTACCTACTCCAAATAAAACCATCACTGATAAAAATGAAATAGTATAAACACCAGCCAATAATTTTACATTACCATTGGTAATAAGTAATACGGATATGGATAAAAAGAAAAACATTAATATGATTCTGTAAGAGCTCCCTTTTTTATTCTTCTTTAAGAAAAATTGAGGTAAAATTCTATCTAAAGTCATACGTTCTAATAATCCAGACACTCCTACAAAACTTGTAAGAACAGCTCCACTCAAAACTAAAAAAGCATCAATTGATATTAAAACAGCTACCCATTTACCACCAACGTGTTTTCCCATTTCTACCAATAATGTATTTTGATATTCAGGGCTTTGCAGTATAGGAATTGTAAACAAAGCCAATGCAAATATTGCCATAAGCGGATTTATAATGCTTACTATAGACCACATATTTTTTAATGTTTTTGGGAAAACACCTTTTTGTTGCTCTTCAACAAAATTAGCAGAACTTTCAAACCCAGACACGCCTAACATTGAGGCTGCAAAACCAAAAAAGATAGCATTGGAAATACTACCTCCATTTCCTGAAAAGTGCCAATTCTCTAGAAATAATCCAATTCCATTGTTACTTAAATAATAAATAATAAATGCACTTAAAATTACCAATGATGATAAGTGAAATAAGAAAATCCCTATAGCTACCTTGGCAGATTCGGTTATTCCACCAATAGTAAGAGATGCAAATATAGCAAGCAATACAATTGTTGCAATAATTATTGGCATAGATGGAATTAAATGGTGTAAATAGTGAATGGCTTCATTTGCCGAAATTACAGCTGTAGCCATATAGGAAAGTAATGTTAATGCAGCAGCAAAAGACGCCATACCTTTACTTGTAGTATTTAGTAAGGCATTGTATGCTCCTCCATTTAAAGGTAATGCACCAACAACTTCTCCATAAATTTTTCGAAATAAAAACAACACTAATGATACAATAAGTAATGTAATCCAAGCATATTGACCAGCAAATGCTATAGCCAAAGCTGAAACATACAATACAGAAGAACTAATATCATTACCACAAATTGCTGTTGCTGCTAGTTCATTTAATTTTTTATGGACTTTAGTTCCCATAATTAGAAATATTCTTTACAAATTTATTTTCAAATGTAACTCTTTTAATTGTTCATCATCAATTTTTGAAGGAGCATCAATCATAACATCACGACCGCTATTGTTTTTTGGGAAAGCAATAAAATCACGTATGGTTTCTTGTCCGCCTAAAATAGCAACTAACCTATCCAATCCAAATGCTAGTCCGCCGTGTGGAGGCGCACCATATTCAAAAGCATTCATTAAAAATCCAAATTGTTCTTTAGCCTGTTCAGGTGTAAACCCTAAATGATTGAACATTAAAGCTTGTGTTTCTTTATCGTGAATACGTATAGAGCCACCACCAATTTCATTTCCATTCAACACCATATCATACGCATTGGCACGTACTTTCCCAGGGTCAGTATCTAACAAAGCCATATCTTCAGGTTTCGGAGATGTAAACGGATGGTGCATTGCGTGGTAACGTTTTGTTTCTTCATCCCATTCTAACAATGGAAAATCAACCACCCATAATGGTGCAAATTCTTTTGGGTTACGCAATCCTAAACGTTCCGCTAATTCCATACGTAAAGCACTTAATTGTGTGCGAACTTTATCAATATCTCCAGATAAAACACAAATTAAATCACCTGCTTTTGCACCTGTAATTTTAGCCCATTCAGCCAAATCTTCTTGATTGTAAAATTTATCGACCGATGATTTAAAAGTGCCATCTTCATTACAGCGAGCATAAATCATTCCTAAAGCACCAACTTGAGGGCGTTTTATCCATTTAATTAAGTTGTCAATTTCTTTTCTTGTGAATTTATTTCCTCCCGGTACAGCTATTCCAACAACCAATTCAGCATTGTTAAATATACCAAAATCTTTGTGTTGAGTTACTTCGTTTAACTCACCAAACTCCATTCCAAATCTAATATCGGGTTTGTCGTTCCCATATTTTTTCATCGCTTCATCGTAGGTCATTCTTGGAAATTTAGCAACCTCAACACCATTTATTTCTTTCAGTAAATGACGTGTTAAACCTTCAAAAGTATTTAAAATATCTTCTTGCTCAACAAAAGCCATTTCACAGTCAATTTGAGTAAATTCTGGTTGTCTATCAGCACGTAAATCCTCATCTCTAAAACATTTTACAATCTGAAAATATTTATCCATTCCTCCAACCATTAATAATTGCTTGAAAGTTTGAGGAGATTGTGGCAATGCGTAAAACTGTCCCTCATTCATTCTACTTGGCACCACAAAATCACGAGCACCTTCAGGAGTAGATTTAATTAAAACAGGAGTTTCAACTTCAATAAAATCGTTATCAGAAAGGTATTTACGAACTTCAATAGCTACCTTATGCCTAAAAATTAAGTTGTTCTTTACAGGGTTTCTTCGTATATCAAGGTAACGATATTTCATTCTCAATTCGTCACCACCATCAGTTTCATCTTCAATAGTAAAAGGAGGTGTAATAGATTTGTTTAAAACAGTTAGTTCTTTCACTAATATTTCAATCTCACCTGTTTCAATATTTTTATTTTTAGAAATACGTTCAATAACTTCACCTTTAACTTGAATTACAAATTCGCGACCTAAGGTTTTGGCTTTTGCCATCATTTCTTTAGGTGTACGTTCTTCATCAAAAATCAATTGAGTTATACCGTAGCGATCGCGCAAATCAACCCACATCATAAACCCTTTATCTCGTGTTTTTTGTACCCATCCGGTTAAGGTAACTTGCTCACCTATATTTGTCAATCGTAACTCTCCGTTCGTATGTGTTCTATACATTTTTGTTGTTTAAAAATAAAAAGAAAGTGCAAATTTAAGGATTTCCAACATAGATTGTACAGATAAGTGTTTTTTTTTGGGCGTTCCATTTGCAAAAGCAAATGTCAGGCTAACAGCACTCGCTTTTTTATGCCAAAAGAAGCATAAAAAGAGCTCAAACAAATGCTGCTATCCTTAACGCAAAATTCTTTGTATTTTTGTAAAACAAAATGAGCCAAATATAATTTCAAAATCAATTGGAGGTAATAATTGGCAAATTCTATCTTACTAATTAAAACATAAAATTTGGCGAATGAAACCAATTAATATTTCTGAAAAATTCAAACTGTTTAATGAACACTGGACTCCTAAAAAAATTGGAGAATTAAACGGGCAACAGCTATTGTTAGCCAAATTAAAAGGTGAATTTATTTGGCATACTCATGAAAACGAAGATGAACTTTTTCATATTATAAAGGGTCGTTTAATTATTGAATTTAGAGATAAAATAGTGGAGTTAAATGAAGGAGAAATCGTTATTATTCCAAAAGGTGTTGAACATAAACCAATTGCAAAAGAAGAAGTTCACGTTTTATTATTTGAACCTCTAGCCATTAAACACACCGGAAATGTAATCAATAATTTAACCGTTGAAACATTCGAAAACATATAATATGTCAAAACTTTATTTAGTACCAACACCCATTGGAAATTTAGAAGATATTACGTTAAGAGCGATTAAAGTTTTAAAAGAAGTTGATTTAATTTTAGCTGAAGATACGCGTACCAGTGGTAAATTATTAAAACACTTTGAAATTACAACTCATATGCACAGCCACCATATGCACAACGAACATAAAACGGTTGCTAATATTGTACAACGCATTAAAAATGGTGATAATATTGCTTTAATTTCTGATGCTGGTACACCTGCAATCTCCGATCCAGGATTTTTATTAACACGCGCTTGTATAGAAAATGATGTTGAGATTGAATGTTTACCTGGCGCAACAGCTTTTGTTCCCGCACTTGTAAATAGTGGTTTGCCAAACGATAAATTTGTGTTTGAAGGCTTTTTACCTGTAAAGAAAGGACGACAAACACGTTTACTGTTATTAGCTGAAGAAACTAGAACGATGATTTTTTATGAATCTCCTCATAAATTACTAAAAACATTGACTCATTTTGAAGAATATTTTGGAAATAATCGTTTAATTTCAGTTTCAAGAGAGTTAACCAAATTGTACGAAGAAACAATTAGAGGAACTGTTTCAGAAGTTGTTGAGTATTTCACAACAAAACCACCCAAAGGTGAATTTGTTATTGTAGTTAGTGGGAAAAAGCAAAAAGAGTAGTTATGGATAGTTTAGTTAATAAAATTGCTGCTTTAGAAAAAGTTTCTAAAGAATTAAATCCGTCACTTAAAGAACGGGAAAGTATAAATCAAGATGTTCAAGAATTTATCAATAATTTTCTTGAGAACTTAGCAAATTATCCTGCATACGTTAATGAGAATCCAAATATTGAGAAATTATCAATTCAAGAAAACAAGAAAAATTTAAAGGAATTATTGGCTGATTTTAATTCAGAAGTTGTGTTAAAAGGTATCAAGCCTGCATCTGGAAAACATTTAGGTTATGTGCCCGGAGGAGGTATATACGTAGCTGCAATTGGAGATTTTTTAGCAAGTGTTACCAATGAATATGCCGGAATGTATTACGCTTCTCCTGGGGCAGTTACTATTGAAAACGAACTCTTGAATTGGATGAAAAATATTTTTGGGTTTCCAAAAAAAGCTGTCGGTAACCTTACATCAGGTGGCTCAATTGCAAATTTAATAGCTTTAACAGCAGCGAGAGATAAATACCAAATTAAAAATGAAAAAACACAAAAAAGTGTTATTTATTTAAGTCCGCAGGCACATCATTGTATTCATAAAGCACTACGAATTATAGGTTTGGAAGATGTTAATGTTACGTTGCTAGAGCTAGATGCCATTTCAAAAATTGACACAGGTAAACTAGCAACTATAATTAAGGAAGATAAAGAAAAAGGCTTGAACCCTTTTTTAGTAATTGCTTCTGCTGGAACAACAGATACTGGAGCAATTGATCCATTAGAAGAAATAGGTAGTATTGCCAAAAAATTCAATTTATGGTATCATATTGATGCAGCTTATGGTGGATTCTTTATTTTATCAGAAAACAGAAAGCATCTTTTTAAAGGAATTGAAATGGCAGATTCTTTGGTTGTAGACCCACATAAAGGATTATTTTTACCCTATGGTATAGGAGCTGTATTGATAAAAGACAAAGAAGCTGTTTTTCATTCACATCATTATACAGCCGATTATATGCAAGATGCTGTATCAGACACAATGCAAGTAAACCCTTCGGATGTATCGCCTGAATTAACAAAGCACTTTAGAGGTTTAAGAATGTGGTTGCCTTTACAAATACACGGAGTAAAACCTTTTATAGCAAGTATTGAAGAAAAATTATTGCTTACAGAATACTTCAGAAATAAGTTGATTGAAATAGGGTTTGAATTAGGACCAAAACCCGATTTAACAGTGAGTTATTTTTGGTATCCATCAAAAGAAGTTGATGAAAATGAGTTTAATAAAAAACTCATGGAAATTATTCATAATGATGGAGATGTATTTTTAAGCTCTACAAAAATTAAAGGGAAGTTTGTAATAAGAATGGCAATTCTTTCAATAAGAACAAAAACAGCAACTATTGATACAGCAATTGAAATGATTCAAAAATGCTTGAAACAAACTAAAGACGCTTTTTCAATATAAATGATTTGTATATCCGTAAAAACTCATAAATTTATAATGTACGTCATTCTGAACTTGTTTCAGAATCTAATAATGATTGTAAATCAACATAATAAGGTGAGACTCTGAAATAAATTCAGGGTGACGTCTTAACCATCTGACTAAAAACGGATATACATTAAATTATTTTTCAATATCAAATAAATACTCTACAGTAACACTAAAAAAGTGTGCCATTTTTATAGCTAATGTAACAGAAGGATTGAATTTGTTTTTTTCAATTGCATGTATCGTTCGTTTGCCTTGATACTCCTAATTTTTTAGCTCAATCTGCTTGTGTTAAATTGAGCCGAGCTCGTTCTACTTTTACTAGGTTTTTCATTAATAAAGCCTTTTTTTAATGAAAAACACAACTAGATGAAATAGTAAAAATGAGTTATAAAGTAATTTAGTGTTAACTTTAAATCTTTTGTAAAAGAAAATAATAAAATAGAAACTGCTAATCCAATAATCGCTGTCAATTGATAAGATTCTAAACGTAATTTATTGATATAATCGTCTTCAACTTTTTCTTTTGAAAGCATATAAATTAAGATTCCAAGAATCTCTAAAATTTAAAAAAAGTGTGTTAAATTTTCTCCAAAGTATGAAGAAAAGGGTGTTAATTTTTTATGAATGCTAACGATATGGTTTCTACTAGGGCTAACAGAATTATAACCAGATTTAAAACCTTCATTAAAATCATCTCCATCACCTAAAATTGAAAAAATGATAAATACAATTATCCCAAATTTTTTACACCAGTTTGGTAATATCAACGTTTTTAAAATCTATTATTTCCATACAAAAAGTAAATAAAACTTTACATAAAGACAATTAAAATAGATAAATATTTTTATAAAGAGGTTGTCTAAAAAGCAATCATACTTGTCATTTTAAACAAAGTGAAAAATTTCAACATCTTGATATATAAGTGTTTAATTTCAAGGAGATTCTTCATTTACATTCAGAATGACACTTTTTAGACAGCCTCATGTTTTTAAGTGAACATAAGGAATTAATTAATAACTCATTTTTACTATTTTTTCAACATCGTTTGGAGTTACTTTTCCATGTTCACCTAAACCTTTCCAACCACGTTCTTCAAAACGTTTTGAAATTAGTTCTGCTGTTCCCTTATAGTCTTTTGTATATTCTGAAAGTTTGGTTTTAATTCCTAAAGATTGAAAAAAAGCAGTTGTTTTTTCAATACCAGCTTTTGCTTTTTCTTCTGCCGTTCCTTCAGTAACGTTCCAAACTCGTTCGGCATATTGTGCTAGTTTTTCCTTTTTATCTTCAAAATTTAAGGTGTAATGACTTTCAGTTATAATAGCTAAAGTACGAGCATGGTCTATACCATACAAAGCAGTTAATTCATGACCTATCATATGTATTGCCCAATCGGATGGAACGCCTTGTTGAATTAATCCGTTTAAAGCTAAAGTACAACTCCACATAAAGTTTGCTGCAGCATCATAATCCGTTGTGTCTTTCATTATTTTAGGAGCAACTTCAATTAAGGTTTGTAAAATGCTTTCAGCTAAACGATCTTGTAAAAGACCGTTTACAGGATAAGTCATATATTGTTCTAAAACATGGGTGAAAGCATCGGCTAAACCATTTGCAATTTGGCGTTGAGGAATAGATGCAACTACTTGTGGGTCTAAAATTGAAAATTGAGGAAACAATCCCGGACCTCCCATTGCAAATTTTTCTTTGGTTTCTTTACGTGTAATTACTGCCCCCGAATTCATTTCTGAACCTGTTGCAGGTAATGTAAGCACAGTTCCAAAAGGCAATCCTTTAAAAACTCGTTCGTTATTTTTTAAAATATTCCAAGGCTCTTCACCTTTATATAATGCAGCAGCTGCTAAAAATTTAGTTCCATCAATAACAGAGCCTCCTCCTACAGCTAATAAAAAAGTGATGTTTTCTTTTTTTATAATTTTTAAGGCATCCATTAGCACTTCATATTCTGGATTTGCCGGGATTCCTCCAAATTCAATCACTTCAAAATTGGAAAGTGCTTTTATTACTTGATTGTAAATTCCATTTTTTTTAATACTTCCACCGCCATAAAGAAGCAATATTTTAGCATTTTTAGGAGTTTCGTTTGTAAGATTTTCAATTTGGTTTTTCCCAAATAAAATCTTTGTCGGATTTTTAAATTGAAAATTATTCATCGTTTTTTATTTTGTTATTCAATAATAGTTACTAAATCTTTAGTTGATTTTCTCACTTTTTTCAAGTTTACTAACCAATCTGAATCAGCATCTCTATAACCAATTGCAAGCATAACACAGCTTCGTAATCCTTTTTCACGTAGGCCTAAAATTTTGTCAACTTCAGCAGGTTCAAATCCTTCTATTGGCGTAGTATCAACACCTTCATAAGCAGCGGCAATAATTGCAGCTGAAAATGCGATATATGCTTGTTTTGCGGCGTGGTTAAAGTTTTCTTCTGCATCTTTTTGAGGATAGTTGTTTAATAACATTTGGCGATAATTTTCCCAGCCTTCATTTTTAAACCCTCTAATTTCATTGGTTAAATCGAACATTTTATTAATACGGTCTGCAGTGTAAGTATCCCAAGCTGCAAATACTAATAAATGAGAACAATCGGTTATTACAGATTGATTCCAAGCAAAGGGTTTAATTTGTTCTTTAATTTTTTGATTTTTTACAATAATAATTTCAAAGGGTTGCAAACCACTTGAGGTTGGAGCTAAACGTGCAGCTTCAATAATATTGGCAATTTTTTCTTCGGATACTTTTTCTCCGTTCATTGCTTTTGCAGCGTATCTCCAATTTAATTTATCTAATAATTCCATATTTTCTATTTATATTATTTAATCTATTTATTTTTGTTAGTTGTTTTTTAAACTTTTATACTATTCCAAGCAGATTTAAATGCATCATCCAATTTAATTTTATCTAATTTACAGAAATTTCGTTGTTGATTTATCATTAAAAAAGCAAGAGGGTAAATTGTAAAAGCATATAAAATATAAGGAGAAAGAGACTTTATAATTCCTTCTTTTTGTCCACGTTCCCATAAATCTAACAAAGGTTGTAAATGTTTAATACCTTCTTGCCTACTTTGTTCATCAATCATTGGAGTATTATCACATTGAGATAAAAATATAGCTTCTTCAATTTTATTTAATTTAAAATCGGCAATATTATACCAAATTAATTTGAATCCTTTTTCAATAGATAAATTTTCAGAATAATTACTAAATGCATATTCGCTAAATGATTTTTTAACTTCTAAGTATAACTTATTTATTAAATCCTGCTTATTTTCAAAATAAATGTAAATAGTTGCAGGTGACATTTCAGCCATTTTCGCAATTTTAGACATTGGTGCAGCATGAAACCCTTGATTGTTTACCAAATGAAGTGTTGCATTTAATAAAGCAGTACGTTTTTTATCACATTTTTGTCTAATAGCCATTCGTTAAATTTTATTATTGGGCAAAGATATATAAAAATATTTACAAAATGAACATTCATTCGTTTTGCAAATATAAAATTATGTTAAAACTTAAAAAGCGTACTTTTGTTGAAGTATATAAATTATGGAAACTAAAAAAAGAAATAATAAACGTCTTCATCTAAGAAATTATCATAATAAAGGTTATAATTTTACTGAATTATGTGAAGTTTATCCAGAATTAAAAGAGTTTGTTTTTATAAATAATTTTGGAACAGAAACTATAGATTTTGCCAATTATGAAGCTGTAAAAGCCATAAATACAGCCTTACTATTTAAGTATTATAATATTACTTTTTGGGATTTCCCCAGTGATAATTTATGTCCGCCAATTCCGGGTAGAGTAGATTATATTCATTATTTAAATGATTTGTTAAAATCTTCAGGAATTAAAAAAAATATTTCAATTTTAGATATTGGTACTGGAGCAAGTTGTATTTATCCGTTGTTAGGAAATGCTGAATATGGTTGGCAATTTGTTGGAACAGATATTGATAAAAAATCATTGGATAGAGCTAATAAAATCCTAAAAAAGAATGACTTAACTAATTTTATTGAATTAAAACAACAAGCAAACTCATCACAAATACTTAAGGGGATTTTGGATGAAAAAGACAGATTTTCGGCAGTAATGTGTAACCCTCCATTTTATAGGTCTCAGCAAGAGGCTATGGAAGCAAATGCCCGAAAATTAGAAGGTTTAGGAAGTAGAAATGATTCTAAAACACGAAATTTTAGTGGGAAACAGCAGGAATTGTGGTATAAAGGAGGAGAAAAAGCTTTTGTGCATACTTATTTGTACGAAAGTTCCATGTTTAAAACACAATGCTTTTGGTATACTACATTGGTTTCAAAAAAAGAAAATGCACAAAGTATGTATGATTCATTAACAAAGCTGGGGGCAACAGAAATAAAAACCATTCCAATGCATCAAGGAAATAAAATCACACGTGTTATTGCTTGGACTTTTTTGAGCGACAAAGAACAGAAAGAGTGGAATAAGTAAAATAAAACAGCCATCGCTCCCGCACAATTGTATCGTGTGGTTTTAATACCAACGTTTTTTATTCTTTTTAGAAGCAGCAGATTTTCGTCCCTTTTTATGGTTACTTCCTTTTTTTATGTATACTTCTGGTTTTGCTTTCGGATCTAACGGATAAGGGTGTTCTTTTTCAACAGGAATAGTGGTACCTATTAATTTTTCAATGGTTTGAATGTAAGTTCTTTCATCAGCAGCACAAAAAGAATGAGAACTTCCTGTTAAACCAGCTCTACCTGTTCTGCCAATTCTATGAACGTAAATTTCAGGAACATTTGGCATATCAAAATTAATAACAGCATCTAAATTTTGAATATCAATTCCACGAGAAGCAACATCCGTAGCAATTAAAATATTGACTTGTTTATTTTTAAACTTATTTAAAGCATCTTCTCTAGCGCTTTGAGTTTTATCACCGTGAATACTGTTAACTTTATATCCATTTTTACGAAGCATTTTCTCTAATTTATCAACGCCAAATTTGGTACGCCTAAAAATAAGAATATCGCCTTTTATGGTATTACGCAATAGGTGTAAACACAATTCCATTTTTTTAGTTTTAGGAACGTAATACAGCTTTTGATGTACACTTTCTGCGGCTGATGATTTGGGTGTCACATCTATAGTTTCAGGGTTTTTTAAAATGGAATTTGATAATTCAATTATACGACTAGGCATTGTTGCAGAAAACAGTAAAACTTGTTTTTCTTTTGGGCATAATCGTTCAATTTTTTTTACATCATTTATAAAACCCATATCTAACATTAAGTCGGCTTCATCTAAAACCAAGATTTCAACATAATCTAAATTAACAATATCTTGTTTGTGTAAATCTAAGAGTCTTCCAGGTGTTGCAATTAAAATATCAACTCCTTTTTTAAGAGTATCTTTTTGAGGCTCAATAGAAATTCCACCGTAAATAACTGTGGTTCTTAAATTGGTGTATTTACCGTAGGTTTTAAAATTATCTTCAATTTGAATGGCTAATTCACGTGTTGGGCTTACAATTAATGCCCTAATTTTTTTAGCTTTTTTACCCGCATCTTGTTTGTCAAACAACAACTGTAAAATTGGCAATGCAAAAGCTGCTGTTTTACCTGTACCAGTTTGCGCAGATGCAATTACATCCTTTTTATCCAATACCAACGGAATTGTTTGCTCTTGTACGGGAGTAGCTAACTGATATCCCTTTTCTGAAATGGCTCTTAAAATAGGTTTGTTTAACTGTAAGTTTTTAAATTGCATAGATGTTGTTTAAACAATATTTTGCAAAGGTACGCATATTTATAAGCATTTTCTTAGGAATAAGAAGGAGTGTTTAGGTTTATTTCTGAATAGATTTTAAATATAAATTCTCAACTTTGGTTCTAGCCCATGGTGTTTTTCTTAAGAATTTAAGACTTGATTTTATGGTTGGATTATTATTAAAACTGTTAATTTTAATAATAGCACCTAGTTCTTTCCACCCATATTCTGAAACGAGGTATTGTAAAATTTCAGCTAATTTAACACCGTGAAGCGGGTTGTTTGGCTGCTCTTTGTCACTATTTTTTGTCTTCATATAAGTTAAAGTTAACTTTTTTTAAGTGCTAAATCTATAATTTCTACCATGTGTTTAAACTCTTCTACTTCATACAAACGAGAGAGAAAAATAATTTCCCCTTTTTTATCTAAAACAATATTTCTTGTAACTCCTGCATTTGGTAGGGTAAAACTTTCAAAAAGTTTACCTTTAGTATCAATTGCAAAAGGATAGGTAACTTGCATTTGAGTTATAAAGTGTTTTACTTTTTGGGGTTTTTCTTTTAAATCAATTCCAATTAAAATAAAATTTTCATTTTTAAATCGTTGCCAAACCTCTTGTTCTAAATGAGGCATTTCTTTGCGGCATACGCTACACCAAGATGCCGTAAATTGAAGTACTACAACTTTTCCTTTTAAAGTTTTATTGGAAATTACAGTACCATCCATTAAAGAAAACGATAATTTAGGTGCTTGTTCACCAACTTTTACTTTATAACCTCTTGTATTTTCCTGAGCGTACAAAAAAGCAGGTAAAGAGAGTAAAATAATTAGGAGTAATTTTTTCATAAAATAAGTAGTTTCATTTAAAATGGTTTCAACCTTCTTCTTCTAACAGCTTTTTAATATTTTTTACATTGCCGTAAAGTACAATTATTTCTCTTTTATTTAAAATAGTTTTTGAAGTTGCTACTCCTTGTGCTTTTTTAACTTTTCTTTTAATTCTCACTAAATTTTTTAGCGCTCATTTTACTATTCATCATCCATTCCCATATGCATTTTTCCTTCGCTATCTGTGTGTGATTTCATAAAAAGACGTTCTCCTAAAATCACTAAAATTATTCCAATGAAGGCAATTACAAGAACAAACGGATCATTTAAAAATTTTATATAAATAAACGCCCCCAACACAATTACATCTACCACTATTGCAAGGATTGGTATAATTGGATTAAATTTAATTTTATTTTTTAAATGCCAAATCAATCCCCAGTGAATAGCTATATCCATAATTAGATAAAAAATAGCTCCAATAGACGCAATTCGAGTAAGGTCAAATAAAATGGTTAAAAGAATAGCCAATGAAACGGTGAAAATTAGTGCTGGAGATTTAGCGTTTCCTAATTTATTTAGATTAGGAACTTGTTTCATGTTACTTAACATTTTTAACATTCTTGAAGCAGAATACACACTTGCTATAACACCAGAGACTGTGGCAATAATAGCTAGCATAATGGTTAATAGAGAGCCCAACTCACCAAATACAGGTTTAGCTGCTGCTGCCAAGGCATAATCTTTAGCTTTAATAATCTCTGAGATACTTAATCCACCAGCGACAGATAATGATAAAGTAACATATATAAAAGTGCATATTATAATTGAAATAATAATAGATTTCCCAATGTTTTTATGTGGATTCACAACATCTCCTCCTTGATTTGTAATTGTTGTAAATCCTTTATAAGCAAGAACTGATAGTGCTAATGCAGCTACAAAACCAAATCCTTTAGGTACATTAACACTTGATTCAGCAATATAAGAGCCAGTAATGTTTGGCAATCCCGAAATAAGAAGTCCTGAAATTGCCAAAACTGTAATTCCAATAACTTTTAGAATAGCCGTAAAAGTAGCAAATGATTCAATTACCTTGTTTCCTGAGATATTTATAATATAAGCAAAAGCAATTAATAGCACTCCCAAAACAGAAGCATATCCAGCATACCCTTCAGGGAAAAGGCGTAGCGTATAGGCACCAAAAGTACCGGCAACTAAGCTCTCAGAAACAACCATTGAAACATACATTAACAATGAAAATGTGCCCGTTGTAGTTCCTGGCCCATAAGATTTTGATAAAAATTTAACGACACCTCCAGACGACGGATAGGCGTTAGAAAACTTAACGTAAGAATAAGAGCTAAAGCCAACTATTATAGCTCCTGCTACAAAAGCTAGAGGAAATAAATCGCCTACCAATTCAGCTATTTGCCCCATAAGAACAAAAATTCCGGCACCAATCATTACTCCTGTTCCCAAAGATATAGAACCAATTAAGGAGAGTTTTTGTTCTTTTAGTTTACTGTTTTTCATTTTTTTAGTTTTAGTTGGTGTTTTTAAAATACTTAGAAATAATAAATATAATTACAATAAAAGCTGACATCATCTCAAACACAGTAATAAGTTTAGCTGCAGGTAGTAAAGGTGTAATATCTCCAAACCCTACGGTTGTAAATGTTACGATACTAAAATATAATAAATTTGAAAAGCGAAATATTAGAGGTTGGTTATGTGAAATACCAGAAAATGCTTCTGGATAAATTTCACTAATGCATAAATAATCTATTGCAAAAGAAATTATAATGATACTAATTATGGCTCCAAGCAAAAAAAGCATATGATTGAAAGAATGATTATGCTCAATTAATTTATCTAATTTTTTAAAGGTATGTGATACTAAAAAATAAATTTTTGTTATTGAAAATAGTATGAGTGCTATTGCCCATAAGTGAGGTTGTTTTTGATGCCCAAAAAAGGTCATGATTACAAAAAAAACAATTAATAAAACTATTAGAAAAATAAATTCTTTAGTGAGATTAACAATTATTTTCATTTTAGAAAATAAATTTTCAATCATAAAATAAGATTTTTTAATAAGTGTAGCTTGTAATTTACAAAAATTAATGATACTTATTTATTAGTGTCCGATAAACATTTTTAAAAGCAGGATTTCCATTTTGGATTTCCTGCTTTATTTATATCTTGATTTTTACTACAAAATTGAGATATGAACAAAAGTACACACTTTAGCGGAACTCCCATAATTAAACAAATTTTAAAGTATATCCCACAAGAAGATATTACTCGGACAGCCAAAACCTATAATAGCGACAGATATTATAAAAAGTTCAAAACCTACGACCATTTAGTCACGATGCTATATGCCACAATGAGCGGAGTATCCTCACTTAGAGAGTTGTCGACCGTTTTATTAGCCTGTGAAGGACGTATCAGTCATTTAAACCTAAAACATTTTCCAAAACGAAGTACATTATCAGATGCCAACAGGAAGAGAACCAGTGAAGTCTTTGGCGCAATTTATTCAAAACTATTGCAACGCTATGCTCCGTTTTTATCGGACAGCAGTCCATTAAAACCAACAATAAAGAATTTAAAAATTGTAGATTCTACCACAATCAGCCTATTTAGTGATATTTTAAAAGGAGTTGGTCGTAATCCTCTTAATGGCAAAAAGAAAGGAGGTATCAAGATGCACACAATGATAAATGCTTTGGAAGATGTACCTTGTCTGATACGTTTTAGCAGTGCTGCTACTCACGACCACACCTTTTTAAAAGAGTTAAATTTAGAGAAAGATTCTTTTGTAGTTTTTGATAAAGCATACAATGATTATCTCCAATATTTAGAGTGGACTTTAAATGATATTTACTTTGTAACTCGCCAAAAAGACAATGCTGTCTATAAAAGCATTAAAGAATTTGATTTAGCAGACAAAACAAGTGATGCAGTGCTAAAAGATGAACTTATATTGATAAAAAAAGACGATACATCTATTCAAATAAGAAGAGTTGCTTATTGGGATGCTACACAAGAAAAAGTGTATGAGTTTATCACCAATAATGTAGAAATATCTCCAGACCAAGTAGCCGATATATACAAACACAGATGGCAGATTGAAACAATGTTTAAAAGACTTAAGCAGAACTTCCCTCTTAAATATTTTCTTGGAGATAATCAAAATGCAATAGAAATTCAGATATGGTCAGCATTAATTATTCAACTCATTATACTAGTTATTCAACGAAAAATCAAACGGAAATGGGCATATTCAAATATGATTTCTGTGATGAGATTTCATCTGATGACCTACATTGATCTGTTTAAATTTCTCGAAAATCCAAACAAACAATGGTGGGAACTAACATCTAAACCTCCAGATATACAACTGCAACTTTTTAAGTAAGACACCTTGCTAAATCAAAAAGAAAAATATAAAGCGTATTTATTGGGATCAAAGATGGGTTTAATTAAAATTCGTAGTTTTATCGGACACTAATGATACTTATTTTAAATATGTAATTTTTAATACCTTTACAATTATGATAAAAGATATAAAATTAGCAGTGCTTATTGATGGTGATAACATTCCTTCAAAATATATTAAAGAGATGATGGAAGAAATTGCAAAATATGGCACACCTACCATAAAACGTATTTATGGAGATTGGACGAAACCACATTTGTCTAAATGGAAAAATATATTGTTAGAAAATGCGATAACGCCCATTCAGCAATATGGTTATACTACCGGCAAGAACGCCACAGATTCAGCGATGATTATTGATGCCATGGACATTTTATACTCAGAGAAAGTAAATGGTTTTTGCTTGGTTTCATCAGATAGTGATTTTACTAAATTAGCAACACGACTAAGAGAAGCAGGTCATGTTGTTTATGGTATTGGGGAAAAGAAAACACCAAACCCATTTATTGTTGCTTGTGATAAATTTATTTATTTAGAAATTTTAGAAATTGAAGAGGACAATCAAGAGGGTAAAAGAACATCGAAAAAATTAAATATTGATAAAATTACACCAAAAGTAATTCGTTTGCTTTCTAACTCTGTAGCTGATGCAGCCGATGAGGATGGTTGGGCTTTTATGGGAGATGTAGGCTCTTTAATTTTAAAAAAACAGCCTAATTTTGATGCACGTAACTTTGGATTTGAAAAATTAACACCTTTATTCAAATCGTTAAAGGAATTTGAGATAGAACAAAGAGAAAGATCTAATAAACGGTTTAAACTAATTTACGTTAGAAATAAATAAACGTTGTAGTTTGTTGATTGCAAGTAATTTATAAGAAATAAAAAGAGTGCCGTACTTTACATTATTTTTTTATTAGCCTACTTTCTTTATCTTTCCATCTAAATTAGATTATTTCTTATGACTGATTATGGGTTTTTGTCAATTCTTCCACCTGTTATAGCTATTATTTTTGCACTAAGAACCAAACAAGTTTACATAGCTTTGTTTTTTGGAATTTGGTTCTCATGGATTATAATGAGTGATTGGAATATTTTAACAGGTACTTTAGCTACAATTGAAGGGTTAGTTAATGTTTTTAAATCAGCAGGAAATACAAGAACCATTATGTTTAGTGCTTTGGTTGGAGCTTTGCTTCTGTTTATTCAATACTCTAGAGGAGTTGAAGGATTTGTAAATAAATTACATGTTTTAATAGTATATTTTGAAAATAAAAAAGCTGGTTATAGTAGGGTTATAGTGCAATTGTTGGCCATGTTTACGGGAATAATTTTATTTGTTGAAACCAGTATTAGTTCACTTACAGTAGGTACACTATACAGACCTGTTTTTGATAAGTTAAAAATACCTAGAGAAAAACTAGCCTATATTGCAGACTCTAGTTCTGCTCCAACATCTATTCTTATTCCATTTAATGCTTGGGGAGCTTTTATTATGGGATTATTAATAACCCAAGGAATTGAACATCCTTTTGCTACATTAATAGCAACTATTAAATATAATTTCTACCCTATAATAGCCTTATTAATTTTAGCTTTTGTAATAGTTTCTAAAAAAGATATTGGGCCTATGAAAAAGGCTGAAAAAAGAACCAAAGAAACGGGGAAATTAATGAATGAAGGCGCTAAACCAATGCTATCAGATACGGTAACATCGTTCCCGCCAAAAGAAGGAGTTAAAGCCAAAGCTTACAATATGGTTATTCCTTTAGCAACAATGGTTTTTATGATGCCAATTAATTTAGTCTATACGGGATGGAGTAGTGTAGAAAACGCTAGTTCTTTTGCAAATCATATTTCTCAAGCTATTGGGAAGGGATCTGGGTCTTCTTCTGTGTTGTATGCAGTAATTGCAGCAATTTTTGTTGCCATGGTTTTATATAGAGCTCAAGGAATAATGAAAATGAAAGAGATGGTAGATTTAGTGTTAAAAGGAATTAGTGAACTAATGCCTTTAGCCTTATTAATGATGCTTGCTTTTGCGATTGGAGAAGCTTGTAATCAATTAGGAACAGGCCTTTATATTGCGAATGTTTCTAAAGATTGGTTATCACCCGAATTATTGCCTGCTATTGTTTTTGTGATTAGTTCTTTTATAGCTTTTTCTACAGGAACTTCCTGGGGTACATTTGCTATTATGCTGGCAATTTCCTTACCAATGGCAACCATACACGGTTCCGAAACAAATTTAGTAATTGCAGCAACACTTGGTGGAGGTGTATTTGGAGACCATTGTTCTCCTATTTCAGATACATCAATAATTTCGTCTATGTCATCGGCAAGTGACCATATAGATCACGTAAAAACGCAATTGCCTTATGCGTTAATTGGAGGTGCTATAAGTACTATTTTGTATGTTATTATGGGTTATATTGTTTAAAAATATTTAAGAACTACGCTTTTTAGAATAAGGTCTCCATTTTTTTTTCTTAGGAGTATTTTCACCTTCTCTTCTTGGAGATTTTGAGCGATGTTGTGACTTTTTTTGTTTATTTTTTGAAGGTGTTTTTGGAACTGGAGTTTCTTCAATTTCATCATCAACAAAAGAGTGTTCTCGTATTACCGGAATCTCTTGCTTGATTAATTTCTGAATATCTTTTAAATATGCCTTTTCTTCAACATTGCAAAAAGACAGTGCTAAGCCGTTTGATTTTGCACGGCCAGTTCTTCCAATTCTGTGCACATAAGTCTCAGGAATATTGGGTAAATCAAAATTAATTACCAACGATAGTTCTTCAACATCAATTCCTCTTGCAGCAATATCAGTTGCTATTAGCACATTTAGTTCTCCCTTTTTAAAATTTCCTAAAGCTCGCTGCCTTGCACCTTGTGATTTATTACCGTGTATAGCAGCAGCTTTAATTTGTGCTTTGGCTAAAATTCGTACAATTTTATCGGCTCCATGTTTTGTTCTCGAGAAGACTAACACAGATGAATTGGGGCGCTCTCCTAATAAATGAACTAATAACTTATTCTTGTTTGGTTTACTAACAAAATAAATAGCTTGTTCAATTTTTTCAGCAGTTGCTTGCTTAGGTTTAATAGTTATTTTTTGAGGGTTTCCAAGAATATTACTTGATAAATCTATAATTGCAGACGGCATGGTGGCCGAGAAGAAAAGAGATTGTCTTTTGGTAGGTAATTTGACTATTATTTTTTTAATGTCATGAATAAACCCCATATCTAACATTTGATCAGCTTCATCCAATACAAAATATTTGACATCTTTTAAACTAATAAAACCTTGTGAAATTAAATCAAGTAACCTGCCGGGTGTTGCTACTAATATATCAGTACCTTGTTGTAACGCTTTTGTTTGGGATAACTGTTTTACTCCACCAAAAACCACCACATTTTTAATTCCTGTGTATTTACCATAAGCTGTAATATTTTCAGAAATTTGGATGGCTAATTCTCTTGTTGGAGTCATAATTAGCGATCTTATTCTTCGTCTCCCTTTATAATCATCTCTACTGTTGAAAAGATGTTGTAAAATAGGAATTGTAAAAGCTGCAGTTTTACCTGTTCCTGTTTGTGCACAACCTAATAAATCATTTCTATTTAATAAAATAGGGATAGATTGTTCCTGAATTGGTGTTGGGTGTGTATAACCTTCAGCAGTTAATGCTTTTAAAATAGGTGCTATAATTCCTAAGTCTGTAAATTTCATAGAGTTTATATAAAAGCGGCAAAGGTAGTGGATTTGATTGAATATATAGTTTTACTATAAAAAGAGATTTTTTTAAGGTATTAAAACTGTTATTATTTCAGTTGTATTAGATGTTGAAAATTCATAATTTAAAACTTGAAAATTGAGTACATCAAAGTAAGTACAACAATTTTCGTTCTTTTTTTCCATGTCAAGTTCAATATTAATTTCTAAGTCAGGTGCAACAATTAATTTGTAGGTATGCGCCCCAAGATACCAACCAATTTCAGAAAGATTAATAAGATTGATGTTGTTTTCGGAAATAAAACGAACATTAACACGTTTGTTTTCTTCATCAAAAGCAAGAATTTCATCAGGGTTTAAAGTGCCATTAGAAAAAAGATTTTCTCCTGTGGATTTATCAAGAAGTTCAAAATTAAATACAGGTGGAGGTGTAAAACAAGCATAATCACTACAGTCATTTTTACAACCAAATAAAGTAATTAGTATTAAAACAAATAAAGCATTTTTTTTCATATCAATTGAAGTATTTAGCATTTACAACTATAAAAATTTAAGCAGTAAAACCAAAATTTTCACAAATCTTTTTTAACACATTAAAGGTAAATAAAATATTATTTTAGGAGTAATTATTTCTTAAAAATAAATGAGATAAGTCTTGGTATTTCATTTTTGCTAGATTGGTCAAACCACTCATTTATTTCAATGAGTTTAAAATTATATTTTTTAGCACTATTTAAATATTCAGAAATATGATGTGTGTAAACTTCTAATGCTACAGTTCCGTTTTCAGATTCAAATCTTGCTTTGCTTCCACTATATTGTTTAAAAGGGTGTAGTTCACTGATGAAAAACACACCATTGGGCTTTAATTTTTTAAAAGCTTGATTGAAAATAAAATCTAAATTTTTAATATGTTCCAACGTTAAATTAGAGGTTATCAAATTGGCAAATTCATTTTCTATATCCCAAGGTTTTGTGATGTCAGCATTTTTAAAAACTACATTCGAATTTTTAATTTTTTCTTTGGCTTTTTTCAACATTTCTTGAGAAAAATCTAACCCAATAATTTTTTGAGCTTTTTTTAGTAACCACAAAGTGTTTTTCCCTGTTCCGCAACCTAATTCTATAACAGTACTAAATTTATAGTTTGACAGTGTAGAAATAGTAACTATTTTATCTAACTCTCTCGTTTTATTTTCGTTACTATCATATTGTGCAGCCCAGGAATTGTATGCTTTTTCTATACTCATTTTTTTAATAGTTGTACTTGTTTTGTATTTACAATTTTGGCTTCAATTATAATTTATATAAGCTATCTAATTTATTAAATTTTAATCAAATTATAAGGTTTATTTACGTCATATTTATAGATGCGAATGGGGTAATAACTAATTTGTGTAAAATATTACGGCAAAAGGATAAAAAATCATTTAAATTTGCATTTTTTAATACTGAAATAATTATGACAAATAAAATAGAAGTTAGTTGGAAAGGCAATATGCTTTTTGAATCTGTTGCTCCTGAAGGAAGTGTATTAATTGATGCTGATGAAGCAGTTGGCGGACAAGGAAAAGGGTTGCGCCCAAAAGCTTTAATGTTAACATCATTGGCTGGTTGTACATCTATGGATGTAATTTCTTTGCTTAAAAAAATGCGTGCTGAAGTGGCCGACTTTAAAGTTGAAGTAATTGCTAATTTAACAGATGAACACCCTAAATTTTACGATAAAGTTCATGTAGTTTATTATTTTTACGGAAGTGATTTCAAAAAAGATAAAATAGAAAAATCTGTAAAACTTTCTGTTGAACGTTATTGTGGAGTTATGGAAATGTTTCGTAAATTTTCAGAAATAACAACAGAAATTAAATATATTGAACAATAAAATAATTTGATTACTTTTGAGGGAAAAGCACTGCTATGCGTTGGAAATTAAAACCAAACCCAAACCCTCAAATCATATCAAAACTTGCACAAGAATTATCAATAGATAATACATTGGCTAAATTACTTGTGCAACGCGGCTTGGAAAACTACAATCAAGCCAAAGCCTTTTTTCGCCCTAATTTAAATGATTTACACAATCCATTTTTAATGAAAGATATGGATTTGGCTGTGGATCGTATTGAAAAAGCAATACTAAAAGGTGAAAACATTTTAGTTTACGGTGATTACGATGTTGATGGTACAACAGCCGTTTCATTATTGTCTTCTTATTTAAGAAAAATTTACCCCAACATTGCCACCTATATTCCTGACAGATATAATGAAGGCTACGGTATTTCATTTCAAGGAATTGATTTTGCTGAAGACAATGCAGTTTCATTAATTATTGCGTTAGACTGTGGAATAAAAGCAATAGATAAAGTTACTTACGCTAAAGAAAAAGGAATAGATTTTATTATTTGTGACCATCATAGACCTGGAAATAAAATTCCTGAAGCTGTTGCAGTTTTAGACCCAAAACGTTCAGACTGTGGATACCCATTTAAGGAATTATGTGGTTGTGGCGTTGGATTTAAATTAATTCAAGCGTTGGCAACAGAAAGAAATCAAACAATAGGAGATTTGGTTGAATATTTAGATTTGGTAGCTACCGCCATTGCAGCAGATATTGTTCCAATAATAGGAGAAAATAGAATTTTGGCATATTTTGGGTTACAAGTTATAAATACCAATCCAAGAAATGGAATAAAGGCATTGCTTCAACAAGTAAAAAAGAAACAATTTACAATTACAGATGTTGTTTTTATTATTGCTCCACGAATTAATGCTGCTGGAAGAATTAAACATGGAAATTATGCGGTGGAATTATTAACGGAAATGGATTTAGATACGGCAATAAAATTTGCTGCTGAAATTGAAAAGAATAATAATGACAGAAAAGAACTGGATAAAAAAATAACCAAAGAAGCTTTACAACAAATAGAAGATACTAATGAGCAACAGAATTACTCAACAGTTGTATATGCAAAAAATTGGCATAAAGGTGTAATAGGTATTGTGGCTTCTAGGTTAATTGAAACATACTACCGACCAACATTAGTTTTTACAAAAAGCGGCAATAAATTAGCGGCTTCTGCACGCTCAGTTAAAGGTTTTGATGTTTATGATGCGTTAGAGCAATGTGCTGAATTTATTGAGCAATTTGGCGGACATAAATATGCAGCAGGATTAACATTGGAAGAAAAAAACTATCAAAATTTTAAAGCAAAATTTGAAGAAGTTGTAAAAAATACACTACCTGATGAATTAAGAGAACCAGAAATTTCAATTGATGCTGAAATAAGTTTATTAGAAGTAACACCAAAATTTTATCGTATTTTAAAACAACTTGAACCTTTTGGGCCTCAAAATATGAAACCTGTTTTTTTAGCAAATGGGTTGCGTGATAATGGCTACGGTAAAAAAGTAGGTGTTGATGAAACTCATTTAAAATTAAATATTTTTGAAGGTTCAAACCAAAAAACATTTAATGCTATAGGTTTTAATATGGGAAATAAACATTCGTTGATAAAAAACGGAAAGCCTTTTAAAGCTGTTTTTAATATTGATGAAAACCATTGGAATGGAAATACGTCATTACAATTACTGCTAAAAGATTTAAAAGAGGAATAACAATTTAGTTGTCTTTTATCAAATATATGTAAACAGGGTAATGGTCACTATAACCTCCAATAAAGTTACTCCCCGCAAAACTTCTATAAGGATATCCTTTGTATTTTCCAGTTTGAGTAGTTAAATATTGAGGTTTAAAAATTTTGGCTTTGTAAAATTTATAAGAAGAAAAATCTTTTGTTGTAGTTAACAATGCTGAGCTAATCATTATTTGATCAAATAGATTGATGTTATCTCTATAAACCAAAGTGTTTTGTCCACGCCTAAACATATCTTCCATTGGGTTGTAAATATCTCCCTCTTTTACATTTGCCTTTACAGCTTTTGTTTTTAGCACTTTTTTTAAGCTAGCATTGGTGGGGTCATCATTTAAATCGCCCATAATAATTATTTTAGGATTTGGGTTGCTTAATTTAATTTTTTCAATTATTTGAGTATTTAAATAGGCCGCTTTTTCTCTTTTAGATCTACTTTTTTTCTCACCACCTCTTCTTGAAGGCCAGTGATTTACAATAATATAAATTAACTCATTATCTAAATAACCAGACACTAATAATTGATCTCTGGTGTAAATTCGCATACCATTCTCGTCCCATAATTTTAATTCAAAAGTTTCATGAGAAATTGGTTTAAAATACTTTTCTTGATATAGTAAAGCAACATCAATTCCTCTTAAATCTGGAGAATCATATTGAATAATACTATATTTCTTATTTTTCAAATAACTAGTGTTTACTAAATCTTCTAATACTTTATGATTTTCAATTTCAGCAACACCAATAATAACTGGGCTATTTTTAGCTTCTTTTACCCCTATTTCAGAAAGTACTTTTGCCATATTATTTAGTTTCTTCTCATAAATTTTACTCCTATTTCCTTTAATTTCCATAATAGGACTTGCTTCATCATTTTTAGTGGGGTCATTAATAGTGTCAAACAAATTTTCTAAATTATAAAAAGCAATGGTTTTAATCTGGTAGTTTTCCTGACTGAAAATAGCAGATGATGTTATAAGAAAAAAAGCGAATATTAAAGAAAAACGTTTCATAGGTATTTGAATATATAAAGAGGCAAAGATACTAACAAAGTTTGAGTCTCAATAAAAGCACCGGTATAATATTTTTGGTTATAGAATTTTAGTAGTATGATAAAAATGATTACTTTTAAAAAAAAAGCTAATGAAAATAATAGTTATTACTACTATTGTATGGCTGTGCTGTACAATAAATGTAACTTCACAAACAGTAATTACACTTAAAGGAAAGGTTATTGAGGCCACTTCAGAAAGACCTTTAAAAGGGGTAATGGTTAAAATTAAAGGTACTCCATTTTTTACAGAAACTAAATCTGAAGGAGAATTTAGTATTGAGAATCTTCCGAAAGGAAATATGGTTTTACAATTTATTTTTAAAGGTTTTGAAACACAAAATACACCAATTAATGTTAATGCTTTTGAAGATGAAATTTATAACCTAGGTGTTATTTTTTTGTATAAAGAAATTTTTGAACCTCAGGAAACAGCTACTATTTCTTTATCGGATGATGATTTGCTAGATGATGGAGAGCGTAGTTCAGAATATATAGCCGGTTTATTTCAGTCTTCTAAAGATAATTATTTAAAGGCAGCAGCCTACAATTTTAGTCAGGCATGGTTTAAAGTTCGGGGTTACGATTCTAGTTATGGAACCATTTTGATTAATGGTATTGAAATGAATAAATTATATGATGGCAGACCTCAGTGGAGTAATTGGGGCGGTTTAAATGATGCATTTAGAAATCAGGAGTTTACAAACGGAATTGCACCTTCGTCAATTACTTTTGGAGGAATATTAGGAACTACTAATTTTAGTACAAGGGCTTCTGATTATCAAAAGGTATCAAAAATTTCGTTGTCTTCAACCAATAAAAGTTATACAGGTAGATTAATGGCAACTTATGCAACAGGTTTAAATAAAAATAATTGGGCTTTTGTAGTTTCAACCTCTCGTAGAATTGCTAATGAAGGGTATTTTGAAGGAACGTCATACAATGCTTGGGCAACCTTTTTAGCGGTAGAGAAAAAACTAAATAGTAAACACAGTTTAAATTTAACGGTTTTTGTAGCGCCAAATAGAAGAGGAAAATCATCACCAAATACGCAAGAAGTTTATGATTTAAAAGGATATAGATACAATTCATATTGGGGTAATCAACAAGGTGATAGCAGGAACTCACGTATTAAAGAAATTGTTGAACCAGTTCTAATGTTAAGTTATTATTATACAACTAAAAAAAGTTCTTTAAAAACTACATTGGCATACCAATTTGGGCATATTGGAAATAGTAGGTTAGGCTATTTTAATGCTCCAAACCCAGACCCAACATATTGGAAAAAATTACCTAGTAGTTTTTTGCGTTACAGTGATAATTTGGATTTTGAAAATGCGTATTTAGCCGAACAAGAAATTTTAAATAATGGACAATTGAATTGGAATGAAATGTACGAAATAAATACAATTAATAGCAACTCATTGTATTATTTGTATGAAGATAGCCTTGATGATTCTCAAGTTACATTTAACACAACGTACAATGCAGTTTTAACTAATAATTTAAATTTAAATATAGGTGTTACCTATAAAAATTTAAATTCTAGCAATTATGCAAATATGTTAGATTTGTTAGGAGGTAATACTTTTGTAGATTTAGACCAATACGCTGAGGGTGATGCACAACAAAATGATTTAAACAACCCTAATAAAAGAGTAGGTGTTAATGAAAAATTTCAATACAACTATAAGATAAAAGCATCAATAGCAAGTTTTTTTTCACAAATACAAATTACTAAAAGAAAATTAGATTACTTTCTAGGTGTTAACGTTAAAAGCACAAATTATCAACGTGATGGATTGTATCAAAATGGAACATATTCAAACAATTCTTTTGGGAAAAGCAACAAACAATTTTTTTTCGATTTTAGTGCAAAAGGAGGAATAACCTATAAATTCACGGGACGTCATTTATTAACGTTAAATGGTGCTTATATTTCAAATGCTCCAACAATTAAAACTACTTTTTCAAACGCAAGGGTAAATAATAATATTGTGCCAAATTTATTTAGTGAAAAAATTGTAACAGGAGATATAAGTTATGTTTTAAGGCTTCCAAAAATTCAAACAAGAGTAACTGCTTATTACACAAAATTTAATAATACTATTGAAACATCTTTCTTTTTTGCAGAAGGTTTGTTAGGGAATCAAGCCGATTTTGTAAATGAAATTATTACAGGTGTCGATAAAAAAAATATAGGAGCTGAGTTAAGTTTTGAATACCAAGTTACGCCAGAAATAAAGCTATTATTAGCAGGTTCTTTGGGGCAATACACGTATGATAATAACCCTCAACTGTATATTCAATCAGAAAGTTTTATTGGAGAAGACAGTGATTTTGGAATTTCCTATTTAAAAAATTATCGTATTTCTGGAACGCCTCAACGTGCTTATTCATTAGGATTTGAGTATAGAGATCCTAATTTTTGGTGGTTTCAAGCAAATGCAAATCTTTTATCAAATAACTATTTAGATATTTCTCCATTATTACGCACCAACAATTTTTTTACAGATTCAGATGGGATTCCATTTGTTGATGAAGAAACAGGAGTTCAAGTTACTCAAGAGCAAGTAAATTCATTATTAAATCAAGAAAAGTTTGATGCTGCCTTTTTAGTGAATATTGTAGGGGGTAAATCCTGGCTGGTGAATCATAATTATGTTGGGTTTTTTCTAAGTGTTAACAATGTACTAGGTAAACTGTTTAAAACAGGAGGTTTTGAACAATCTAGAAATGCAAATTACCCTGAACTAAAACAAGACAAACAATTAGATAAACCAATTTTTGGCCCCAAATATTGGTATGGAAACAATACATCATATTATTTAAATTTATATATGAGATTTTAAAATTTAAGCTATGAAAATTTATAAAAACCAACAAAAAATAATAGGGCTATTACTGTTAGTTAACCTATTTACGAATTGTGTAAAAGATCAAAATTTTTTAACACCCACAATTAGTTGTAATGAACCAAATATTACTGTCACCAATACACTTCAGCAAGTAAAAGACATGTATACTTATGGTAATGCAATAGTTATTGATACGGATGTTGTTATTGAAGGGTATGTGGTTTCTAGTGATAAATCTGGAAATATTTACAAAACACTATCAATACAAGACAAGCCAGAAAATCCAACTTCAGCAATTAAAATTGCTATTGATGAAACAAATTTATACACCAAATACGATATAGGGCGTAAAATTTATATTAAATTAAAAGGATTGGCAGTAGGATACACTTTTGGAAGTATCCAAATTGGACAAGCTGTTGGTGGTGAATTGGCTCGTATTTCATCATTTAAAGTAAAAAATCATATTTTTCGTTCGTGTGAAGTTGCTGAAATAATTCCAAAAAAAGTGACTATCTCAGCATTGAGTAAAAATATGCTAGAAATGCTAATTGAAATTGAAAATGTACAATTTAAATCTAATGATTTAGGATTGTCTTATGCTAACATTGAAAACACTGAAACTGTAAACAGAATGTTAGAAAGTTTTAATAGTAATTGTAATTTGGTTGGTGAGGTACCCATTAGAAATAGTGGTTTCTCTAGCTTTAAAAATAAATTATTACCAGAAGGAAGAGGTAGTATAGTAGCTGTTTTAGGTAATTTTTATGATGATTTTCAACTGTATTTAAGAGATGAAGAAGATGTGAATTTTATAGAGCAACGGTGTGCTTATTCCAATGTATTTACACCCAATATTACTCTTTCAGAAATTAAAGAATTATACCAAGGAACTACAGTTGAATTTGGTATAAACAATAATTATATAATAGAAGGGTATGTTGTTTCAAGTGATGAAAATCGCAATTTTAAGGAAAAATTAGTAATACAAGACGCTATTGAAAATCCAACTACAGGAATACAAATTTTGATTGAAAGTGACGCTATTTTTGAACAATATAATATTGGCGACAAAGTTTTTGTAAAATTAGATAAACTATATATGTCAAAAAATAATGGAGTTTTAACAGTAGGCTATCCAAGTGGAAACAAAATCACAAAAATTGATGCTGAAGAAATAGGTAGTTTTATATACAATAGTGGAGAAAATTTTGAGATAACTCCAAAAGAAATTTTAATATCAGAAGCGTTAAGCTCTAGTCATGAAAATACATTAGTAACTATATTAGATGTTCAATTAGTTGAAAGTGAATTGGGAAAAGCATTTACGTATTTTACAGGAAATAATAATGGTACAAGAACACTTGAAACTTGTGGAGAAATTATAAAACTTTCTGTTTTTACTAATGGAGATGCAATTTTCGCCCATGAGTTGTTTCCAGAAGGGCATGGCAAAATAACAGGAATTTTAAGTAATAATTTAGAAATAAGAGCTTTGAATGACGTTCAGTTTAATGAAGATTTTGAAGTTTGCCCAATAATTATTCCTAAAATAATAATTACTGAAGTTGCCGACCCAAAAAATAGTGTTTCATCACGTTTTGTTGAATTGTACAATGCAGGAGATTCAGAAATAAACCTAACAGGTTGGAAATTGAATAAATATGTAAATGGTTCAACAACAATTTCTGGTTCTCCAGTTGAATTAGGTGATATTACCATTCAAGCTGGTGGATTTATAATTATTGCAAATACAGGTTATGAAGCTATTTTTAATGATATTTCAGATATAGAATCATCATATATTTCAGGCAATGGTGATGATGTATATGAATTGGTTGATAATACAGAAAACACAATAGATATTTTTGGTGTTATTGGTGAAGATGGCAATGGTACTAATTGGGAATATTTAGATGGCAGAGCTATTAGAAATATAGAAATAACAGAACCAAATACAGCATTTACAGTAAGTGAGTGGGTTATTTATTCAAAAGCTTCTAATGGTCTAATTTCAAACCCAAATACACCTCAAAACGCACCAATAAATTTTAACCCTAGAGAAAGATAGGTTTTATAGAAGTTAGATAGCGATAAATTCGCTACCTAATTTTAAGGTTCAGTTGAAGCTATAAGGTTTCTTTTAACCATTTATAAAATTCTCGTTGCCAAATTAAGCTATTTTGGCCGTTTAAAACCCAATGATTTTCATTTGGAAAAAACAGTAATTTACTTTTAATACCTTGTAGTTGCGCGGCTTGAAAAGCAGCTAACCCTTGACCAATAGGAACTCTGTAATCTATTCCACCTTGAATTATCATAATTGGGGTATTCCATTTTTCAACCTTTTCAGCTGGGTTAAACTCCGTATATGATTTTTGTGCAACAGCATTATTTTTATCCCAATAAGCACCTCCTAAATCCCAATTCACAAAAAATAATTCTTCTGTTGTGCCATACATGCTTCTCCAGTCAAAAATACCATCATGTGAAATAAAAGTTTTAAATCTCCCCTCGTGAATAGCTGCTAAATAAAATACAGAATAACCACCATAGCTGGCTCCTACCGCTCCTAAACGATTGGTATCAACGTACGGTTCTTTTGAAATATCATCAATGGCAGCTAAATAATCTTCCATATTTTGTCCGCCATAATCTTTGCTAATTTGTTCATTCCATTCAACGCCATAACCTGGCATTCCTCTTCTGTTTGGAGCAATAATAATATAGCCATTAGCAGCCATTAATTGGAAATTCCATCTAAAAGAATAAAACTGACTTAAAGCTCCTTGTGGCCCACCTTGGCAGTATAATAAAGTTGGATATTTTTTTGATGAATCAAAGTTTGGAGGATAAATAACCCAAGAAAGCATGTGTTTACCATCGGTTGTTTTAACCATTCTTTTGGTTACTTTTCCTAACTTAATACTGTTATAAATAGCATCATTTTCATGGGTTAATTGCTTCATTTTACCAGTTGATAAATTTACAGTGTATAACTCAGATGCGTGATTCATATCTCTTCTACTAACAACCATTGTGTTTTTTGATTGCCCTACTATTCCACTCACATCAAATTGACCATTTGTAATTTGTTTCGGACTTTCAATATTTTTTTTAGAAGAAGGAACTTTAATTTCAAATAATTGAACAGTACCTAAAACAGGAGCTACAAAATAAATTTTACTTCCTTCAGTTTGCCATTTAAAACTATTAACTGTACCATCCCAATTCGCTGTTAGGTTTATGGTTTCGCCATTTATTTTAACAACAATATCATTTTTGTCAGACTCATATTCGTCACGTTTCATTTGTAACCAAGCCAATTGCCCTTTTGAAGAAAAAGCAGGATTCGTATCGTACCCTTTGTTTTCAGCAGTTAAATTTATTGTTTTTTTAGTAGTTAAATTATACTTATAAATATCCGTATTTGTACTTGTTGCATAAGAAGTTCCGCTTAATTTTTTTGTTACGTATAGTATGTTTTCACTATCAGGACCCCAAGTATAATCTTCTGAACCACCAAAGGGTTTTTGTGGGCAATCAAAAGGTTCTCCTTCCATGATATCAATAAGCTCACCTTTGTTTTTAGTAGATGTATACATAACATGGCTAAAAGCACCATCTTCCCAAGTATCCCAATGTCTATAATTTAAAGATTGAATTATTTTTACGTTAGAATTTTTTAATTCAGGGTAATAATCTTGTCCTGTAATTTTTTTTAATTTTATCTCTGAAGTTGTTATTTTATAATTTCCATTTGGAGAAATACTTTTGTCTGTTAGTAAAGATTCAAAATCACTAATTATTTGAGCTTCTCCACCAGAAATTGGAACAATATACGTTTTTGTTAATTTGCTATTTGTTTCAATATTATATTTTGAAACACTGTAAATTAAATTGTTACCATCTTTGGTAATACCCTTTCCATGAACTTTGTTTAATTGAATTAATATTTCAGGAGTCATTACATCTTGAGCAAATAACCCTAAAGTTGTAAATAGGAATATAAAACGAACTATTAATTTTTGCATAATTTAAATTTGTGTGAAGTGAATTTTTACTTAACAAATTTATTATTTTTAATTTTAAATAACTTCTTAAAAGTCTTTAATTTAGGTGTTAGATTAGTTGAAAACAATTAAGCAACTTTAAATCAGTATTTTATATACGTTAATTCTTTTTTAAATACACATATACGGGAAAGTGATCACTAAACCCACCTTGATACCATTTCCCAATATAAGTTCTAAAAGGGTTTCCTTTATATTTTCCTTTCCATTCTTTTAAAAAATACCTATCAAAAACCGCGGCATATTTAAAAGAATGTTTTTCTTTTTCATTATTAAAAAAGTTTTTAGAAAAGATAATTTGATCAAACAAAAGCCATGTTTTTTTATAATTTAAAGTCCTATTTCCAGTATTAATTAACCGCTCCATTGGATTGTAAAAAGTGTTATTTACAAGGTGTTTTTTTACACTTATATTAGATGGGTTATCGTTAAAATCGCCCATAATTATAATTTTAGCATTTGCGTTTTTAGAAATTATACCTGCTGTTATCTGAGTAGCTAATTGGGCAGCTTTTATCCTTTTTTCTTCGGTTAAATCTTCTCCGCTTCTGCGTGAAGGCCAGTGATTTACAAGAACATAAATTAGTTCTCCATTTAAATTCCCTTTTACAAGTAAAATATCTCTTGTGTAATCTCTATTGCCTTGCTCGTCTTCAAGGTATAATGGAAAAGTTTCAGAGTGTAATAATTCAAAAAATTCCTTTTTGTAAAGTAAGGCAACATCAATACCTCGTTCATCAGGAGAATCATAATGTACAATTCCATATTGATGATTTTTTAAGTTTTTAGAGGCAACTAAATCTTCCAATACTTTTTGGTTTTCAACTTCAACAACACCAACAATGGCTGGTGCATAAAAAGATTTATTAGTTCCAAGTTGGGCAATAACATTTCCTAGTTTCCTAATTTTATTTTTATAGCGTTTATAATTCCAATTTTTTCGTCCTTTAGGCGTAAAATCATCATCTAAAGTTGTAGGGTTATCTTTGGTGTCAAATAAATTTTCAAGATTGTAAAAAGCAATGGTGTATGCTTGTTTTATTCTCCCTGTAGATTTAAAATATGAAAACATAAATTTTTGATTAAAAACAGTAAAATACAAAATTAGAATTAAACTTTGTATTCGTATCTTTGCTTCAGTAATTTAAGAATATTAAAACAAAATAAATGTTCTTTAATTTAAAATAAGATATTGTAAGAAGCGACTAAAAATATGATTGAAGAAAAAAAAGTTACATCTGAAAAAATTGTTTTGATTGGAGTTGTAACTCAACATCAAGATGAGGAACAATCAAATGAATATTTAAATGAATTGGAATTTTTAACGTTAACAGCGGGAGGAGTTGCCGTTAAACGTTTTACTCAAAAACTAGAAATACCTAATCCAAAAACATTTATTGGTACGGGTAAATTAGATGAGGTAAAACAATATATGGAAGCTAATAATATTGAAACTGCCATATTTGATGATGAACTTTCGGCTTCTCAATTAAGAAATATAGAAAAAGTATTGGATTGTAAAGTGTTAGATAGAACCAGTTTAATTCTTGATATTTTTGCCCGAAGGGCACAAACAAGTTATGCACGCACCCAAGTTGAATTAGCTCAATGTCAATATTTATTGCCAAGATTAACACGACTTTGGACGCACTTAGAACGTCAAAAAGGAGGTATTGGTTTACGTGGACCTGGCGAAACTGAAATTGAGACGGATAGACGAATTATTAGAGATAAAATAACCTTATTAAAAAAGAAGTTAAAAGTTATAGATAAGCAAATGGCTGTGCAACGTAAAAACCGTGGTAAAATGGTTAGGGTTGCTTTAGTTGGCTACACAAATGTTGGTAAATCTACGTTAATGAATGTTGTGAGTAAAAGTGATGTTTTTGCCGAAAATAAATTATTTGCTACTCTTGATACAACAGTTAGAAAAGTTGTGATAAAAAATATTCCATTTTTATTAACAGACACGGTTGGGTTTATCAGAAAATTACCCACACAACTTGTGGAGTCTTTTAAATCTACTTTAGATGAGGTTAGAGAAGCAGATTTACTATTGCACATTGTTGATATTTCACATCCAAATTTTGAAGAGCATATTGCTTCGGTAAATAAAATATTAGACGAAATTAAAAGTGCAAATAAGCCAACTATTATGGTTTTTAATAAAATTGACGTCTACCAACACGAAACAATTGACAGTGATGATTTAGTTACTAAAAAAACGAAAGAACATTATACGCTAGCTGAATGGGAAAAAACTTGGATGAATAAACTAGATAATAATTGTTTATTTATTTCTGCGTTGAATAAAGAAAATTTAGAAAATTTTAAAGAAAAAGTTTTTAAAGAAGTAAAGAAAATTCATATTACACGTTTTCCATATAATGATTTTTTATATGAAGAGTATAAAGAAATAGATTAGCTATCTATTTTTTTTTCAGTTTTTTTTCTTCAATAATTCCAAGTTTGGTTGCTCTTATTTTCCAGTTTTCACGAGCTAAATGTTGTAAATCTGCTATATTATCACTTTCGTCCATAATTTCTAGCCCAAGTAATGTCTCAATCACATCTTCCATAGTTACCAAGCCACTTGTAGTACCGTATTCATCAACTACCAAGGCTATATGTTCCCGTTTCTCAATAAATTTTTCAAACAAATCAGGGATAGGTAAATTTCTATTAGTTATTAAAATTTCACGTTTTAAGTTTTCTAATTTTTTGGCACTATTTCCTTTAATAATTTCTTCTAAAACTTCTCCTTTTAGAATAAAACCAGTAATATTATCAGGGTTTGTTTTAAAAATAGGAATTCTTGAAAATTGAAGTTTAGGATGATTGTTATAAAAAGATTTAATTGTTTGATCTTCTGAAGCTGTTATCATTACAGTTCTAGGAGTCATAATATCTTTTACTTGAACCTCTTTAAATATGAGTAAATTTTTAATAATAGCACTTTCACTCTCTTCAAAAACACCTTGCTCTTGAGCAATATCAGTCATTGCTTTAAAATCAGCTCTACTTAAAACAGATCCATGAATTTTTTTTCCGTTAATTAATTTAGTAGTTAATTGTAAAATCCATAAAATACCTGTCCATTTTAAAGGAAATATTAATAAAACCAATGCTTTGGAAGTAATGTTGGCTAATTGCTGCCAATAGGTAGCTCCAATTGTTTTAGGGATTATTTCTGAGGCTACTAAAATTAGTATGGTCATTATAGTAGAAACAATTCCTACAATATTTATACCAAGTATAGATACTTTATAGTCCAGTGTTTCAGCTTGAACACCTACCATAATAGCTCCTACAGTATGTGCAATTGTATTTACTGTTAATATAGCAATTAAAGGCTTGTCAACATCATTTTTTAAGTGTTCAAGAGTTTCAGCAAATTTTTTCCCTTCCTGCTTTTTTATAGTAATAAATGTTGGCGTTACACTTAATAAAACAGCTTCAAGTATGGAGCATAAAAATGAAAAAAAAATAGAAAGTGAAGCGTATACTAAAAGTAATGTCATTACAAAAATTGTTTAACAACCAAAATAAGAAATAAATTTCACTTAAGTAAAAAAATTTAATTTAAAGGATACTTGAAAATTAAAAATTGTAGTTAATACCCAACCCAAACACCTCTCTAATTTGAAACCCCTTAAATGCATTATCATCATAAATAGTTTGGAAAATAAAAGTGGTTGATAAATACTTGTTAATTTTCATAACAATATTCATGGTGTAATCAATATCAACATTTTGTACATTTTCTAAATAATTGGCATATAAATTTAAAATATTTTCTATAGAAACGTTTTCCATAATATTAAGTTTTGTATAACCCGATGCGTTCAAACCAAATTCAAAACGAGTACTTTCTCCTTCTTCAACACCAAAATATGCACCATTTGGTAGCGTGAAGTCTTTATTTACAAAAACTAATTTACCAGTAGCAGGAGTTATATTAAATTTTAAATTACTATTCTTTTCCCAAAGCATACCAGGGCCAAAAGATAGATAACCTGGAGACATTACATTGGTGTATTCAGTTCTAACTTCGGTGTTATTTATATCTTTCCCATAAACATATCCTTTAGTAAATTGGGTTTTAAAATTTACAAAAACAGAATAATACCAATAATTTTGTGCTTTTATACCAACTACAGAATTAAATTCAAAGCGATCATCAGTTTTCTTTTCAAAGTCGGTATTTTTACTTTTTGTTAACCCGTAAGATGCTATTATTTTATTATTCCAAGTAGTATTTCCTTTTACATAATTAAATTCGTAATTAATACCAATATTACCAGCAATATTATTTTGACCTCCGGCAACCCAATCAGAAAAAGCAGATTGGTTGAATAAAAATGAAATATTCCCTTTTTTAGACCAGCCTTCTTTTGATTTTTCTTTTTTTTCTTGAGTAAAACTTAAGGTAGTGTTTAGTATAAATAGTAATAATAAGATTTTCGTTCCCTTACAATTATTCATTTTTAAGTTATTTTTAATAATTGGTGGCAAAAATATATTTATTATCTCTAAAATAAAATTTATTTTTTCTTTTTAAAAAGAGGAACCGTTGAACACGCTTCACCAAACATAATTGATTTTACAACAGGTTGTAGTTTTTCAACAAGTTGAATATAAGCTGTTTCAGGAATAGGTTTGTTTGCACAACCCTTAATAATAACGGGTTTATTTGCATAATCCTCAACATTAAAATTAGAAATAATATCTTGAAAAATAGAAGTTTCTAATTCGCGTAAAGTTCCTACAATAATTTTTTTTGCAAATGGAGAAATGTATGTTGAGATTAACATATACGCCCATGATGGAATAATGGCATCAGAGGAGCAAATAAGTGCAACATAATGATTTTTGTATTGATTCCAATTGTGCTTTTTTACATGCTCACGAAAATCGGTTTCTTTTAAAATTAGTTCTTGAAAAAGCCAGTCTTTTATATCAACAATTGTTCTTGTCCCTTGAGGGTAAAACTCTTCAAGATCAATTGTTTTTAATTGACTATTTGCAACTTTATTTATAATTTTTGTTGACATTTTAAAGAAAACCAAGTTCTAGTTTAGCCTCTTCGCTCATCATATCTTGTGTCCACATTGGGTCAAAAGTAATTTCAACCTCAACATCTTTAACCTTATCTATTGATCTTACTTTTTCTTCAATTTCAACAGGTAAAGTTTCAGCTACAGGGCAATTGGGAGAGGTTAAAGTCATTAAAATTTTAACATCATTATTTTCACTAACAAAAACGTCGTAAATTAAACCCAATTCAAATATGTCAACAGGTATTTCGGGATCATAAATGGTTTTAAGCATTTCAACTATATCTTCGCCTAAATCTTGAACACGTTCACTATTCATTTTAAAAATCTTTCTTTATATTCATTCTAAATAAGTACAAATATACACTAATTAACTTAATTTAGATTGATGTGCCAAGGCATATAATTTAATTTGCTTAATCATAGAAACTAACCCGTTTGCACGAGTTGGAGAGAGATGCTCTTTTAACCCAATTTCATCTATAAAAAATAAATCTGCAGCTAAGATATCAGCAGGTTTTTGGTTGTTAAAAACACGCAGAAGAATAGCAACAATTCCTTTGGTTAAAATAGCATCGCTATCTGCAGTAAAATTAATTTTATCTCCTTTAATTTCTGAGCGTAGCCACACTTTAGATTGGCATCCATTAATTAAATTTTCATCTAATTTATTGGCTTCGTCAATAAGAGGAAGTGATTTTCCTAAATCAATTATATATTCGTAACGCTCCATCCAGTCTTCAAACATAGAAAACTCATCTATAATTTCTTCTTGTATTTCTTTGATAGTCATTTTTTAAACTTATTTTTGCAAAAATAATCACATCTGTTGTTTAAAAAAAATATAATAACAAATTAAACAAGATTTGATATAAATTAAATTATGAGTAAACTATTAATTGTAGGTACGGTTGCTTTTGATGCTATTGAAACTCCGTTTGGACAAACTGATAAAATTTTAGGTGGAGCAGCAACGTATATTTCGCTTTCAGCTTCACAATTTGGTGTAAATTCAGGAATTGTTTCTGTTGTAGGAGGAGATTTTCCGAAGGAATATTTAGAAAAATTAAATGCTAAAAATATCAATACAGATGGTATTGAGGTTATTGAAGATGGGAAAACATTTTTTTGGAAAGGGAAGTATCATAACGATTTAAACACACGTGATACTTTAATTACAGATTTAAACGTATTGGCAAATTTTAATCCAATAGTTCCTGAAAATTTTAAAGATACTGAATTTTTGATGTTAGGAAATTTACACCCTTCTGTACAAATGGCAGTGATTAAACAAATTCCTATTCGACCAAAATTAGTTGTACTGGATACTATGAATTTTTGGATGGATAATACGTTAAATGAATTGATGGAAGTTATTGCCAAAATTGATGTAATTACCATAAATGATGAAGAAGCTCGCCAATTATCAGGAGAATATTCATTGGTTAAAGCTGCACAAAAAATTCATAAAATGGGCCCTAAATATGTAGTAATAAAAAAAGGAGAACACGGGGCTTTACTATTTAATAATGGAGATGTATTTTTTGCTCCTGCATTACCATTAGAAGAAGTTTTCGACCCAACAGGAGCTGGAGATACATTTGCCGGAGGTTTTATTGGGCATATTGCAAAATCTGGAGATATTTCATTTGAGAATATGAAAAGAGCTGTAATATCAGGCTCTAATTTGGCATCGTTTTGCGTTGAAAAATTTGGAACTGAAAGAATGGAGAACATCACACATGATGAAATACAAAAAAGATTATTACAATTTAAACAACTTACACAATTTGAAATTGAATTAAGTTAGAAATAAATTCCGCCAGCGTGCGGAATTTTTTATTTAATTTTACTTTAACATTGAAATTATGAGCGAAGCTATTAAACATGAATGTGGAATTGCAATGGTTCGGTTATTAAAACCCTTGCAATATTATAAAGATAAATATGGAACGGCTTTTTATGGGTTAAACAAAATGTACTTACTTATGGAAAAACAGCATAATCGCGGTCAGGATGGTGCAGGTTTGGCAAGTATAAAATTTGATGTTACTCCAGGAACAAGATATATTAGTCGTATTCGCTCAAATGAAGATCAACCAATTCAAGATATTTTTGCGCAAATTAATGGCCGTTTAAATAAATTAAATGAAGATTTCCCAACTAAAATTGATGATGTTGAATGGCAAAATAATAATGCCCCTTACATAGGTAATTTATTTTTAGGTCATGTGCGCTATGGTACTTTTGGTAAAAATAGTATTGAAAGCGTACACCCGTTTTTACGTCAAAGTAACTGGATGCATAAAAGCTTAATTGTAGCAGGGAATTTTAATATGACAAATTCTCCAAGATTATTCAATGATTTAATTGAAATAGGTCAACATCCAAAAGAAATGACAGATACTGTTACTGTTATGGAAAAAATAGGTCATTTTATTGATGACGAAGTTGCTAGTTTGTACAAAAAAATTAAAGAAGAGGGTATAAATAAAAAAGAGGCCTCTCCTTTAATTGAAAAGCGAATTAACATTAAAAAAATACTAAAAAAATCTGCTAAAAATTGGGATGGTGGTTATGCAATGGCAGGTTTATTAGGACATGGAGATGCTTTTGTATTACGTGATCCGGCGGGGATTAGACCGGCATTTTATTATGTTGATGATGAAGTTGTTGTGGTTGCTTCAGAAAGACCAGTAATTCAGACTGTTTTTAATGTTGCTATAAAAGATATTAAAGAAATAGACAGAGGCCATGCTTTAATTATTAAGAGAAATGGAAGTGTTTCTATGGATAAAATTAAAGAACAATTACCTAAAAAATCTTGTTCTTTTGAGCGTATTTATTTTTCAAGGGGAAGTGATGCTGATATTTATACTGAACGAAAAAATTTAGGCAAATTAGTATTTCCTCAAGTATTAAAAAAAATAAATGAGGATATTAAAAATACGGTATTTTCATTTATTCCTAACACTGCAGAAACTTCTTTTTTTGGAATGCGAGAAGCAGCTGAAGACTTTTTAAATTTACAGAAAGCTAAAATTATTTTAAAAGGTCAACGAAGTTTATCTGTTGAAAAGGTAAAAGAAATTTTGGCCGAGAGGCCACGTATTGAAAAATTAGCCATAAAAGATGCTAAATTACGTACTTTTATTGCTGATGATAACAGTAGAGATGATTTGGTTGCTCATATTTATGATGTTACTTATGGTATTGTAAAACCAACTGACAATTTGGTAATTATTGATGATAGCATTGTTAGAGGAACCACGTTGAAGCAAAGTATTATTAAAATTTTAGATAGATTAAATCCTAAAAAAATTGTGATAGTCTCATCGGCACCTCAAATTCGTTATCCCGATTGTTACGGAATTGATATGGCTAAATTGGGTGATTTTATAGCGTTTAGAGCTGCATTAGCTTTACTTCAAGAAACACAACAAAATGATATTGTGGAACAAGTTTATAAAGATTGTAAGCAACAGCAATTATTAGAAGATTTTGAAATAACCAACGCCGTTGTTAAAATATATGAACCATTTACCAATGAGCAAATTTCAGATAAAATTGCTGAAATGTTAAAAACACCAACTATTAATGCTGATGTGGAAATTGTTTACCAATCGGTTGAAAATTTACATAAAGCAATTCCTAACCATTTAGGTGATTGGTATTTTACCGGAGATTACCCAACACCGGGAGGGAATCGTGTTGTAAATGATGCTTTTATTAATTTTTATGAAGGAAGTAATAAAAGAGCATATTAATTTTATTGAATAAAAAATAAGCCAATACCAGTTAATGCTATAAAAGCTCCAATAACTTCCTTTAGAGTCACTTTTTCTTTATAAATTAGAATTGCTGGAGGAATAATTAGCACAGGAATAATAGCCATAATTGTAGAGGCAATTCCTACACTTGTATATTTTACAGATAACAATGAAGTATAAACCCCTAAAAAAGGACCAAATATAGAGCCAACTAGTATAAATTTTATTGAAATAGAATCTTTAACGGTTTGTTTAACTTTTGGCCATCGTTTTATCAATGAAATTAAAATTACAAACCCAATACTACTGGCAATTATTCTAATTTGGGTAGCGGCAAAAACGTTATAATCTTGCATTCCATATTTACTTAATACCAATCCTAAAGCTTGTCCTAATGAACCTAAAAAAGCAAATAACATTCCTTTTGGAGAAAATGAAAATTGAAATTTCTTGTTTTTGGATCCTAATTTTTCCTCGTCTAGTTTCTTTTTTTCGGTAATTACCACTGTAATTCCAAAAATAGTTATAAACATAGCAATCAATGAGATAAAACTCATTGATTCTCCTAAGAAAATCCAACTTATAAGAGCAGCAATAGGAGCACTTAAAGACATGAGTAGCATAGAAATTCTAGCACTGATAAACTCGTATGATTTAAGTAAAAAATAATCCCCAAAAACAAATCCTACAATTCCAGATAATGACATCCAAATCCATTGGTGTACAGAAGCATCAAAAGGTAAAAACATACCTCTTGAGAAGTACGAAATTAAAGCATAAATAACAAAAGCAATAATTAAGCGTAAAACATTAACAGATAAAACACCAGATCTTCTAGTTGCTTGTTGAAAAGATAAACTGGTAGTAGTCCAAAAAAAAGCAGTTAATAAAGCAAATAATTCACCTAAGTGTGATGTTATCATAACTAATGAAGGATAAATTTAGGGGTACTAAAGTACTTAAAACTTAAGGTTAAGGATTATGAGTTGTGAAATATTTTTCAAATAAATAATACCATTTGAAATTACAATAATTAAAAAACCCACAATATAGTGGGTTTTTAGTTGATTAATTTAGTAATAGTAATAAAACGGTTTATTTGTTTTCTGCATATAGTTTTTCAACATAATTCCAGTTAATTACATTAAAAAATGCATTGATATAATCTGGTCTTCTGTTTTGATATTTTAAGTAATAAGCGTGTTCCCAAACATCTAATGCTAAAATTGGAGTTCCTTTACAAGAAACACCTGGCATTAAAGGATTGTCTTGGTTTGGAGTTGAACAAATTTCAACTTTACCACCTTTATGAACGCATAACCAAGCCCATCCAGAACCAAATCTAGTAGCTGCAGCTTTAGCAAAAGTATCTTTAAAATCTTCAACAGATCCAAATTCTGCTACAATTGCATCTTTTAATTCACCAGAGAGGTAACCTTTTCCTTCAGGATTCATCACTTCCCAAAATAAATTGTGATTGTAATAACCACCACCATTATTTCTAACAGCTGTATTATTCATATCTAATTTAGTTAAAATATCATTGATAGATTTTCCTTCTAAATTGGTACCGGCAATTGCATTATTTAAATTGTTAGTATATCCATAATGATGCTTTGTAAGGTGTATCTCCATTGTTCTTGCATCAATATAAGGTTCAAGTGCATCATAAGCGTACGATAATTTTGGTAAATCAAAAGCCATAATTGTAATTTATTAGTTAATAATTAAAAAGTACTCAAAGGTAATAAACGATATTCATTCTATAAAATCGAATGTTTTTATAGTGTTATTGGTTATTGTTATGAGAAATCTTAAATTTTTGAGATTAATAATTTGCGTCTTTAGGGTATTTTGCCATAAATTCTTCGAGTTTTTTAACCATAGATTTACTTCCACAGAAAAAGGGCACACGTTGATGTAGCTCGGTTGGTTTAATATCTAAAATTCGAACATAACCATCGCTAGCTTTCCCATTAGCTTGTTCTGCTAAAAAAGCCATAGGGTTACATTCATACAACAATCTTAATTTTCCTTTTGGGTTTTTGGTACTTGTTGGATAAATATAAATACCTCCTTTAATCATATTCCGATGAAAATCAGATACTAAAGAACCAATATACCGAGAAGTATAAGGTCTATTTTCTTTTTCTTCTTGACAATATTTTAAATAATCTTTTACGCCCTGCGGAAAATGTACATAATTTCCTTCGTTTATAGAGTAGATAGTTCCGTTTTCAGGAAATTTCATATTTGGATGCGATAAATAGAAAGAACCAATTGCCGGATTTAAAGTAAAACCATTAACACCACTGCCAGAAGTTAATACTAACATTGTTGAAGTCCCATAAACAACATATCCTGCTGCAACTTGTTGGTTTCCACGCTGTAAAAAATCTATTTTATCTACAGGCGTGCCCGTTGGAGTTACCCTTTTATATATTGAAAAAATGGTACCAACAGAAACGTTTACATCTATGTTTGATGAGCCATCCAAAGGATCCATCAATACAACATATTTATTTTCGTTTGTTTCGTGTTTTCCTTTAATAGTTACATAATCATCTTCTTCTTCACTTGCAATACCACAAACAATTTCCCTATTAATAAGGGTTTGCATAAATACATCATTTGCATATACATCAAGTTTTTGTTGATCTTCTCCTTGTATATTTGTATCTCCTGCATCACCTAAAATATCAACCAACCCTGCCTTGTTAACTTTATAATTAACAATTTTTGCAGCCAATTTAATAGAACTTATTAAACGAGAAAATTCACCTGAAGTTGATTTGTAATGTTTTTGATTTTCAATTATAAACTCTCCTAAAGTAAGGTTGTTTTTTTTCATAATTGTATTTAGTTGTTTGTTTGCGCAAATATCGAGAAAATTATTTTTAAAAAGACATTTGTTTTTCAGATAGTTTGAATAAAGATTTTTTATTTTAGCTAAAACTAAAGGAGTAGCACTTAAAATGGATTTTAAAATAAGAAAAGGAAAAATTACAGATATGCCTGCTGTATTGGAATTAATACAAGAATTAGCCCACTTTGAAAACGAACCTAATGCCGTTGAAGTTACAGTAGCTGATTTAGAACAACATGGATTTGAAAATTTCCCACTATTTAAAACTTTTATAGCAGAATTAGATGATGAAATTGTTGGAATGGCATTATTTTATCCAAGATATTCAACTTGGAAAGGACCAACAATTCATTTGGAAGATTTAATTGTTAAAAAAAACAAAAGAGGATTAAATATTGGCAGGGCTTTATACACGAAGGTTCTTGAATTTGGTTATAAAAAGGGTGTAAAACGAATTGAATGGGTGGTTTTAGATTGGAATACACCAGCAATAGAATTTTATAAAAAAACAGGAGCTATAATTTTAGATGATTGGAATACTGTGCAAATAGATGATAAAGCAATAAAAAAATATTTGGAAACAACGGTGATATAATGAAAATTTTTAAGTTTGGAGGTGCATCGGTTAAAGATGCTGAAGGTGTAAGAAATGTGCTTAGGGTTCTAAAACATGAAGGATTTCAAAAAACACTAATCATTGTTTCGGCAATGGGAAAAATGACCAACGCTTTTGAAAATATAGTAACAGCTTATTATAACAAAACAAATGACTTAGACCAAAAAATTGAGTTTGTAAGAGCTTTTCACCTAAAAATAGTAGATGAATTATCTTTCACTAAAAACAATGCTATTTTTATAGAAGTTGAAAAATTATTTGGTGAAATGATAGGTTTTTTGATAACGAATAAGTCAAAAGATTACAATTTTATTTATGATCAAATAGTTGGGTTTGGAGAATTGCTTTCAACTAAAATTATAGGTGCTTATTTAAATAAAAATAACATTGAAAATTATTGGATTGATGTAAGAGCGTATATTAAAACAGATTCAAATTATAGAGATGCCCATGTAAATTGGGAGCAAACTACTGCAAATATTTTAAATTTAGACAAAAATCAATTGTGTATTACTCAGGGGTTTATTAGTGGTTGTAGCTCAAAAAATAATGTAACTACTACATTAGGGCGTGAAGGATCAGATTATTCAGCGGCAATTTTTGCCTATTGTTTAAGTGCAAAAAGCATTACAATTTGGAAAGATGTTGAAGGTGTTTTTAATGCCAATCCAAGTTCTTTTGAAAACACACAGTTATTACAGCAAATTTCATATTCAGAAGCTATTGAAATGGCTTTTTATGGAGCATCGGTTATACATCCAAAAACATTAAAACCTCTTGAAAATAAAAATATCCCATTGTATGTGAGGTCTTTTTATAATTTAGAAAAAAAGGGGACAACAGTAAAAAAAGGGCCTTCTCTATTTCCTGAGATTCCTTGTTTTATTTTAAAAGAACACCAAATATTAATTTCAATTTCAGCATTAGATTTTTCATTTATGGTTGAATATAATTTAAGTGATATTTTTAAAATTTTACACAATAATAAACTCAAAGTAAATTTAATTCAAAATTCAGCGTTAAGTTTTTCAGTTTGTATTGAAGATAAATTCAATAATTTTAGAAATCTTTTAGTAGTATTAGAGTCAAAATATAAGATACACTATACTGAGAATGTTTCATTATATACGATAAGGCATGCCTCTAATGAAGCAGTTAATAAAATAGAACAAAAAGGTAAAGTATTGTTAAAACAAGCAACAAAAGGAACGGTACAAGTTGTGATACAATAATTTTAAGTATTTTTGTATTTACCAATAATTTTAAATGAATGAGTTTAGTAACAGCTAAAGAAATTGCGAAAGTAATTCACCTTGATAAATATGGATTTATTGGTACATTTTTTGGGTGGGTTTTGTTAAAAGTGCTCAGAATTTCAAGAATTAATAGAATTTATAACAAGCATAAACATTTAAAAGATATTGCCTTTTTCACGGCATTATTAGATGATTTACAAATTAAGTTTGAAATACCCGAAGAAGATTTAAAACGAATTCCCAAAAAAGGAGCTTTTATAACAGTTTCTAATCATCCACTTGGTGGAATAGATGGTATTCTATTATTAAAACTATTGATTGAAGAACGACCAGATTATAAAATTATAGCTAATTTTTTATTGCATAGAATTGAGCCAATGAAGCCTTTTATTATGCCTGTTAATCCTTTTGAAAATAGAAAAGATAGTCACTCGAGTATTTCAGGAATAAAAAATGCATTGTTACATTTACAAGAGGGAAATTCTTTAGGCGTTTTTCCTGCAGGTGAAGTTTCTACTTATAAAGATGGTAGAGTAATTGTTGATAGGCCATGGGAAGAAAGTGCCATAAAATTAATTCAGAAAGCAAAAGTTCCTGTAATTCCAATTTATTTTCACGCAAAGAATAGCCCATTGTTTTATTTCCTATCAAAATTAAATGGAAATTTGAGAACAGCAAAATTACCCTCAGAATTATTATCACAAAAAGGACGAGTTATTAAAGTTAGAATAGGGAAACAAATATCAATAAAAGATCAAGAAGAGTATAAAAACTCGCAGGATTTTTGTGATTTTCTTAGAAAGAAAACCTATATGTTAGCGAATCCTTTTGAAAAAGAGACAATAAAGCTAAATGCCTCATCTTTAAAATTACCAAAATCTCCGAAAGAAATTGTAAGTCAAAGAAATATAGATAAAATGATTCTTGAAGTAGAAGCTTTGAGAAAAAATAACGGCCGATTGCTTAAAAGTAAGAATTATGAAGTGTTTTTTGCTCCAAGTAAAAAAATCCCAAATATTATGTTTGAGATTGGGCGTTTACGCGAAATTACGTTTAGGGAAGTTGGAGAAGGAACAAATGAATCCATAGATTTAGATGTTTTTGATGGCTATTATCACCACTTATTTTTGTGGGATAGCGAAGCTGAATGCGTTGTTGGAGCTTACCGTATGGGATTAGGTAAAGACATATTTAAAAAGTATGGTATTGAAGGTTTTTATGTGCAAACGTTATTTAAATTTGAACCCGAGCTGTTTTCAATGATGGAAAATTCTATAGAAATGGGCAGGGCTTTTATTATTAAAGAATATCAGCAAAAGCCTATGCCTCTGTTTTTACTTTGGAAAGGAATAGTTCATATTACATTGCGATACCCAGAGTATAAATACTTAATAGGAGGTGTAAGTATTAGCAATCAGTTTTCAAATTTCTCAAAATCGTTGATGATTGAGTTTATGAAATCACATTATTACGATCCGTATATAGCACAGTATATTCATCCTAAAAAAGAATACAAAGTAAAACTAAATGATGCTGATAAAGATTTTGTTTTTGATGCTACAAAGGCTGATATGAATAAATTTGATAAAGTGATTGATGAAATTGAACCTGGAGCTTTAAGAATGCCTGTTCTTATTAAAAAATATGTTAAACAAAATGCACGCTTAGTTGCTTTTAATGTTGATCCAAAATTTAATAACTCAGTTGATGGTTTAATGTATATAAGAGTTGCAGATATACCAGAGAGCACTGTAAAACCAGTTATGGAAGAGTTTCAAGCAGAATTAGAAAGCAGACTTGAAAGTGAGAAAAAAGAAGACAAAATTATAGAAAAGCCATCTTCTATTTAATTTTTTAAAACCATTCTTTTTTATTGGTTTGATACATTTGAATAAACTCTTCATCAGATTTAGTGAGGTAAATAACGCCTTCAATTAATCCTATAATACTTGTAACTGCAGCTCCAATACCACAAGTTAAAATTGTGACAGCTAATAGAATAATACCTTGTGTAGTATAGCCAAGAATAAATTTATGTACACCAAACGGCCCTAAAACTATGGCTAAAATTCCAGCAATTACCCTTTTACTTTCTTCATTATTTTTTGGAATTATATTTCCATTTTCGTCCAATACATCCATTGTGTGTTTTTTAGTATTATAAAAATACAAAATAATAACGATAAAAAAAGGAGTCTATAGAAGTTTCTATGAGTCAATTTTTAGTTTTAACAGCGTTTATTTTAAAAAAATATTCTTTTAATTTTATCAACAATTGTTTGCGCTAATTTAATTTTGGATTCAACGGTCCAACCTGCAATATGAGGTGATAGTAGTACATTATTTGCATGAATTAAATACGAGAAGGCTTCGGGTAAATTTTCATTTTCAAACAAATTTTCAAAAGATAGTTTTTCATATTCTAATACATCTAAACAAGCACCCAATATTTTTTTGTTAATGAGATTTTCAACCAAATCATTGGTAACAACAGCAGAACCTCGTGCGGTATTTATTAAATAAAAAGATTTTTTAAAGTTGCTAATAAACAGATCATTTACCATATGGTGTGATAGTTTATTTAAAGGGGTATGTAAACTTAAAATGTCTGTTTTTTCTTGTAATTGTTTTAACGAGACTTGTTTGCAATTTTCATCACCTACTCCTTCTTTTATATCGTAGCAAATAACATCAACATCAAACCCTTTTAATTTTTTAGCAAAGGATTTCCCCATATTTCCGTAACCGATAATACCAACAGTTTTCCCCTCTAATTCAATACCTCTATTTTCTTCACGTAACCATTTTCCATTTCTAATTTCAAGATCAGCTTTTTTAATATTATTAAATAAACAAAGTATCATTCCTAAGGCATGTTCACCAACAGCATTGCTATTTCCTTCTGGAGCAGAAATTAAATGGATTCCTTTTTTGTTGGCGTATATAACATCAATACTTTCAAGTCCGGCACCTACACGCGCAATAAATTTTAAATGAGTTGCTTTATCTATAAATTGTTTATCAATATGAAACCGGCTTCTAATAACAATACCGTTATAGTTGTTTATTTTTTCTTCAATTTGTTGTTTCGTAGAAGTATAATCCTCATCACAAATGCAGCCTAGTTTTTCTAAACCATTTTGAAGTAATGAATGATTGGTGTCAATTAAAAGAACTTTCATTAATACTGTTCGTTTTCATTAGGGAAATCTCTATTTTTCACATCAGAAATATAATTTTCAAAAGCAGTTGTCATTTCAGAAAATAAATCTAAATAACGGCGTAAAAAACGAGGGTGAAATTCATGAGTCATCCCTAACATATCATGCGTTACAAGTACTTGGCCATCTACACCATTTCCAGCTCCAATTCCTATCACTGGGATAGAAATACTTTCTGCAATTTCTTGAGCTAATTTTGCAGGTATTTTTTCTAAAACTAAAGCAAAGCACCCTAATTGTTCAATTAATAAGGCATCTTCTTTTAATTTTTCAGCCTCTTCATCTTCTTTGGCTCTAACGGTATAAGATCCAAATTTATAAATAGATTGAGGGGTAAGTCCTAAATGTCCCATAACAGGAATTCCGGCGGTTAAAATTCTTGAGATTGATTCTCTAATTTCACTTCCGCCTTCTAATTTTACAGCATGTCCACCTGATTCTTTCATTATTCTTATGGCTGAATCTAGGGCGCTTCTAGAATTACCTTGGTAACTACCAAATGGTAAATCTACCACAACTAAGCTTCTTTCAATAGCTCTAACAACGGAGCTTGCATGGTAAATCATTTCATTCAGAGTAATAGGAAGTGTGGTTTCATGACCAGCCATTACATTTGATGCAGAATCACCAACCAAAATAATGTCAATACCTGCTTTGTCTACAATTTTAGCCATAGTATAATCATAAGCAGTTAACATGGCAATTTTTTCACCATTATTTTTCATTTCTACCAAACTTTTGGTTGTAATTCTTTTATAATCTTTTTTTGCTGTTGACATTTTAAATAAGTTTAATCTTAAAAGGTAAAAGTAATGAAAAAACAGTTTGTATTTTACAGGAACCTATTTAAGTATTTATTTTAGAATTTAAACGAGGGTAAAAACATGAAAAAAATAGTTTGAAAAATTAGTAAAATAAGTTAACTTTACTAAAAATAAGTCTATTTTGATAAAGAAAAATAACTTGCCCACTTATGTTAATGAATTGGAAGAAAAAGTAGTAGATCTTAGTTTACAGCTTAAAAGTTATTCTAATGAGTTGATTTCAGTTAAAGAAAGTTACAATAAAACGATAGGGAAATTAATACATAACTTAAAGAATCCTGTTGGTGTAATTTTTTCATTTTCTGAAATGATGTTGGAAGATATTGAAGATTATTCAATAGAAAAACTAAAAAGCCATATTGAAATTATTAAAAATTCATCAAAATTTTCTATTGAATTATTAAACACGGTGGCGAAGCTTTCACAAATTAAATCTTCAAACTATACACTAAATTTAAAGGAAATAAATTATACGAATTTAGTAAATGATGTTATAAGTGAGTTTAAAGATACAGCTGAGAAAAAAAATTGTATAATTAAAATAAAATTTCCTGAAAAGCCAGTTTTTTTAACTGTTGATGAGGCTGAAATTTCTGTGGTAATTAGAAACATACTCAACAATGCTTTTCGGTATTCTGGCAAAAACACAACAATTGAAATTACTATAATTGAAAAGGATAATACTATTGAAACTATAATAACGGATGAGGGAATAGGTATTTCTGAAGAAAATTTACCCAATGTATTGAATGAGTTTTTTGTTGTAAATACTTATTCAGAAGATAAGAAAAAGTGTATTGGCTTAGGGCTAGCAATTGCTTCTAAAATAAGCACACATCATAAAGGAAAAATATCAATAACTAGTGTAATTGATAAAGGATCTAGCTTTAAAATTAGTATTCCAAAGCGCTAAAAATTAATTTACATACTTCTTTTAAAAGTTTATACAGAAAAATTAGAAACTTAAAGTTTTATAAAAAAACGTATATTTAACATGTCAAAAGCCCCAAAATTTTAAAAATGACTGAAAGATTTAATCTTAAAATGACTCCAATAGATTACCAAAATAAAACACAAAACCAACAAGCACCAGACAAAAAGTATTTTACATTTTTTGAGAACGCTCCAATTGCATTAATGGTTGAAGATTTCTCAAAACTTAAAACACATATTGAAAAGGTTGTAAAAGAGAACAATACAGATGTTATATCGTATATTAATGAAAATCCAAGTGTAATATCAAAACTAGCATCTTTAATTATAATAAAAGATGTAAATGCAACTACGCTAACGTTGTTTAAAGCAAAAACTAAACAAGAATTATTAAAAAATTTAAATAGAACCTTTACCGAAAAATCAACGGAGGCTTTTAAAAACTTGATTATTGATATTTTAACTGGGAAAAAAGAAACAGAGGCTGAAACAGTTAATAAAACTTTAAATGGTGAAATACTTGATATCACAATAAAATTTAAAGTAATTGAGGGTAGTGAAGAAACACTTGAAAATATAATTGTCTCTATTGAAGATATTACCGAAAGAATTAACACTAGAAGAGCATTAGCAGAGAGTGAAAAAAGGTATAGAGAGTCTCAAGAAGTTGCTAAAATTGGAAGTTGGGAATATGATTTTTCTGCTAAAAAAATATATTGGTCAGATGAAGCTTTTGAACTAATAGAAAGTAAACCACAAAAGAATATAAGTTTAGAATTTTATTTATCACATGTACATATTGATGATAGGGAATTGGTAAAAAACGTAAGTGCAAACTTTTTATTAAAAAACCAAAATCAGAATTTAAGGTATAGAATTATTACAAAACAAGGCAAAATAAAATATATTAGTGAAAAGCGAAGTGTACAAATTAAAGATGGAAGGATTGTTAAAATAATAGGTATATGTCAAGATATTACAGAAAATGTACATATTGAACAAAAGTTAAATGTTACTAAGAATTTACTTTCAAAAACACTTACAAGCATTAAAGATGGTTTTATAATTTTAGATTACAATTCTAATTATTTGTACCTAAACAATGAAGCAGCAAAATTATTAGGTGTTAAAAACCCTGAGGAGGTTATAGGAAAACATATTTGGACTGAATTTCCAGAAAAAGAAGGAGATGTTTTTTTTGACAATTATCAAAAGGTGTTAAAAACCAAAAAACCTATTAGTTTTGAAAATTATTTTAAACCTTGGAATAGATGGTTTGAAAATAGAATAATTCCTTCAAGTGAAGGGATTATAATGTTTTTTCATGAAATAACCAGTAGAAAGATTGATGAAGAAAAAATAGAAAAAGCATATGATATAATTAATAAAAGCTCTTCAGTTGTATTTTTATGTAAAAATGAAAGATATTTTCCCATTGAATACATTTCCAAAAACACAGAAAAATTATTTGGGTATACCAGTGAAGAAGTATTAAGTAACACCTTTAGAACGCTTAAAATAATTCATCCAGATAATTTAGATTATGTGCAATCTTTATTAGCCCCACTTAAAAGAAATCAAGATTTTAAGGGTTTTAAAACAAAGGCCATTAAAGTTTTTTCTAAAAATGGAAATGTAAGATGGATTGAGGTTAGAATTGATGTTATAAAAGACTCTAATGGTAAAACAACCCATATTCAAGGAATAGCTGAAGATATTACTGAACAGAAAATTTCGAGAGATTTACTATTTAAAAGTAATCAGCGTTTAGAAGAAATATTTAAAAATACACCACTAGGTATTATAATTTGGGATTTAGATTTTAATGTACTTGAATGGAATAACTCATCTCAGAGAATATTTGGATATACGGTTGAAGAATCAAAAGTAAAATCGATTAAAGACCTAATAAATCCACCTCATTTAATTTCGGAAATGAAAAAATTCCGAGATAAATTTGCTTCTCTCAATTTTGAGAAAGTAACGTCGAGTGAAAATATTACTAAAGATGGGAAAACAATAATTTGTAGGTGGTACAATGTACAATTAAAAGATGCCAGAGGGAATATAACAGGTTTTGCTTCATTAATTGAAGATGTAACAGAAAGAATTAATTCTAAAAAAGCACTTGAAAAATCTGAACGGAAATATAGAGATATTTTTGAAAAATCAATTGACGCAGTTATTATTATAAAAAATGGCAAGTTTGTTAATTGTAATGAATCTACACTAAGAATATTTGATTACGATAATAAGCAATCATTACTTCAAAAGCACCCATCAATACTATCTCCAGAAAAACAACCTGATGGGACACCATCTTATTTAAAAGCTGAAGGAATGATGAAAATTGCCTTAGAAAAAGGGCATCATAGGTTTAGATGGAATCATCAACAAAAAAACGGACGTGTTTTTCCTGCTGAAGTTTCTCTTACTAGAATAAATACTCCAGATAATATACCTACAATACATACAGTTATAAGAGATATTACCGAAAGAGTTAAAAATGAACAATTAGAAAATGTATTGTACAATATCTCTAGAGCGGCGTTAACAATTAATGATTTTAATAAGTTTGGTCTTTTTCTAAAAGACGAACTACAAACAATTATTGATACTAGCAATTTTTACGTTGCTATATACAACGAGAAAACAAATATGATTACAACTCCCATTTTTGTAGATGAAAAAGAAGAAGTTGAAGAATTTTCTGCAGAAGGATCTCTAACAGGTCATGTAATAAAAACAAAAAAACCACTATTGTTAACGAATAATGAACATAGGAGTTTAATTAGACAAGGAGTTGTAGATATTATTGGGGCACATTCTGAATGTTGGATGGGTGTTCCATTATTAATTGATGGTAAAGCAATTGGAGCCATTGTTGTTCAAAGTTATGATAATAAAAATGCTTTTAATAAGAGTGATGTAAATTTATTAGAATTTGTAGCAGACCAAATAAGTACCACTATTCAGCGTAAAAAAATAGAAGACGAATTAACTCAAGCTTTGGCAAAAGCACAAGAATCAGATAAATTAAAATCTTCTTTCTTAGCCAATATGAGTCATGAGATTAGGACACCAATGAATGGGATTATTGGATTTTCAGAATTATTTTTAGAACCAAATTTATCGAATGAGGATAGAGAAAAATATGCAAATGTTGTAATAAACAGTAGCAAACAGTTATTAACTATTGTAAATGACATTTTAGACATTTCAAAAATTGAAGCTGGAGTTGTAAAGCTAAATTATGAAAGTACAAATGTGAATAGAATGCTTGATAATTTATATGCTTTTTACAAACCAAAAGCCGAGGAAAACAATTTAGAATTAAATTGTGTGAAAGGATTGGAAAATTTTAAAAGCGTAATTAGTATTGACAGAATTAAATTAAATCAAGTATTAACAAATTTGTTGTCAAATGCATTTAAATTTACAGACAAAGGGAGCATAGATTTTGGATATGAATTTATTGAAAACAAATTGCAATTTTATGTAAAAGATACTGGTGTTGGTATTGAAGAAGATATTCAAGATAAAATATTCGATAGATTTATTCAGGCAAATCAAGATTTAAATAAAAAACTTCAAGGAACAGGGCTGGGTTTGGCAATATCAAAGAGATTTATTGAATTGTTTAAAGGAGATATATGGATAGATTCTAATACAAAAGGTACAACCATTTATTTTACAATACCTTATATTAAAGAGAAAGAACCATTAGTTTCTTCTATAGTTGAAGAACAAAAACCAAACAAGCAAGTGAAAAATAAAAAATTAACAATATTAGTAGCTGAGGATGAAGAATATAACATGATGTATATTAACGAATTATTTTCAAAAACTAACTATACAATTATTGAAGCAAGTAATGGTAAAAAAGCAGTTGAGTTGCTAGAAAATCATCCTGAAATAGATTTGGTTTTTTTAGATATTAAAATGCCAATAATGGATGGTAATGAAGCAATGATTGAGATAAAAAAAGAAAACCCGTCATTACCTGTTATAGCACTTTCTGCGTTTGCAATGGAATCTGATAAAGAAAGTGCTTTAAAAAAAGGATTTGATGCTTACTTAACGAAACCAATAAATAAAAAACACCTTTTCAGTTTAATTGATAAACATGCAAATTAACATTTTTTGTAAAAAAAAGATGGAGCTCAATGTACATGTTAAAAAAATAAACGACTAAACTAGTTAAACAAAAAATAACTGAACTAAAATTATTATAAATAATTAACTATTTTAGCTGTAAAGCAATTAAAACGAATGCCGTTAACTAACAAACACAAGCTCAATCCTACTAAATGGGTAATACTCCACGCAGATTATCTTTTTAATTATACAATTAGTAGAGTTAGCAATCATGATATAGCAAAAGATTTAGTACAAGATACTTTTTTTGCGGCTTTAAAAGCAAAAGATAATTTTCAGGGTAAAGCAAGTGAACGAACTTGGTTAATTTCTATTCTTAAGCGAAAAATAATTGACTATTACCGTAAAATTAATTCGGCTAAAGGCAAGGCAGAAGTGAAAATGAGCTTTTATACTGATGGAGATAGAGAGGGTGAATGGATAGAAGAATGTGTTCCAACAGATTGGAATAACGAAGTTGAAAAAAGTATTGAAAATGATGAGTTAGGGGTAGCCTTAGAAGAATGTATTGAAGACTTGCCAGAAAAGTATGCAATGGTTTTTAGAATGAAAACAATTCAACAATTTGAAACAGAAGAAATATGTAAGGAACTTGAGATAACCTCGTCAAATCTTTGGGTAATCATCCACAGAGCGAGAACTCAACTTAGAAAATGTATGGAAGAAAATTGGTTTAAAAATTAAAATTATAGTATGAAATTAACCTGTGACGAAGCAACGGCTTTATGCGATAAAAATCAATACAATGAAGCAACTCTTTGGGAGAAACTAAAACTTAATATACACCTTTTTTTATGTAAAAAATGTGGTTTATATTCTAAACAAAACCATATTGTAACGAAGTGTGTTAAAATTCATAAAGATTCTAAACTGATAAAAAAGGATTCTTTAAGTGATGTAGAAAAAGAACATATTAAAGAAGAGTTGGAGATAAAAATGAATCATTAATAAGATTATAAATTGTGCAATATAAAGGAACTTTAAATTGAGCTCCTTTTTTACTTTTACAAAAAAATACAATGAGTTTTTTACCTAGTAATATAAATGAATATGTAGTAAATCATTCTCAAAGAGAACCTCAACTTCTGCAACAATTAAATAAAGAAACTTGGCAAAAAGTATTAAACCCTAGAATGCTAAGTGGCGCTTTTCAAGGAAGAGTATTGGCAATGATTTCAAAATTAATACAACCTACAACCATTTTAGAAATAGGTACATATACAGGCTATTCTGCACTTTGTTTGGCTGAAGGAATGAAAGCAAATGGAACACTTTTTACAATTGATAAAAATGAAGAATTGGCAGATTTTGCAAAAAAATATTTTGATAAATCACCGTATAAAAATCAACTTAAACATTTAATAGGGAATGCATTGGATATATTGCCAACTCTTAATCAAAAATTTGATTTGGTTTTTATTGATGCAGATAAATCTAATTATAGTAATTATTTTAATTTAGTGATTGAAAAAATGAATACAGGAGGAGTAATTTTATCTGATAACGTATTGTGGAACGGGAAAGTTGTTGAAGAAATTAAACCTAAAGATTTAGACACAAAATCTTTAATAGCGTATAATAAATTATTAAATTCTGACAATAGAATTGAAACTATTTTATTACCTATACGTGATGGCTTATCAATAAGTAGAGTAAAATAAAAATGAAGTACTCTATAACTTTTTTCGTTTAATAGGGCCTGTGAAATCTTCAACGGAATCTTTTATTTTTGAAACAGGTCTGGTAAAATCATCAAAATTATCTTTTACTTTATTTATTTCTTTTTTAACGTTGGAGGCAAGATCAATGTCAATATTATTTTTTTTTGCACTGGTATTAATTTCTCTTTTAATATCATTAGTAGCATCCTTTATTTGACGCATGCCTTTCCCAAGCCCACGAGCTATTTCAGGAAGTTTATCTGCTCCAAAAAGCATTACAACAATAAGTAATACAACAAAAATTTCAGGACCACTAATAAATAAGTACATTATAAACTAATTTAAGTACAAAGATAGTTAAAAAAATATTTTAAAATAGTACAGAATTAAGTTTAACTATAGAAAATGGCTAGTGCTATATTTTGTTTTTACTCAACATTCTTTTAATCTCATTCAATTTCATTAACGCTTCAATTGGTGTAAGTGTATCAATATTGGTAGAGAGAATTTCTTCCTTAATATCTTCTAACAAAGGGTCATCTAACTTAAAAAAGCTCAATTGCATATCGTTTTCTGAAGCATTTTTTAAGGTTTCTTTTACATTTTCATTTGTATGATTTTTTTCTAACTGTTTTAGCATTTTACTTGCTCTATGAATAACAGCTGTTGGCATTCCGGCTAATTTAGCAACGTAAATTCCAAAACTGTGCTCACTTCCGCCAGGAACTAATTTTCGAAGAAAAATTACTTTATCTTTTAGTTCTTTAACTGAAACATTAAAATTTTTAATACGCTTAAATGTACTCGTCATATCATTTAACTCGTGATAATGTGTAGCAAATAATGTTTTTGCTTTTGAAGGATGCTCGTGTAAATATTCAGCAATAGCCCAAGCAATTGAAATACCGTCATACGTACTTGTACCCCTTCCAATTTCATCCAAAAGCACTAAACTTCTTTCGGAAATATTATTTAAAATGTTGGCAGTTTCATTCATTTCTACCATAAACGTAGATTCACCCATAGAAATATTATCACTAGCTCCAACTCTAGTAAAAATTTTGTCAACAATACCAATTCTAGCATTTTGGGCAGGTACATAACTTCCCATTTGCGCCAATAAAACAATTAATGCTGTTTGGCGTAAAATAGCAGATTTACCACTCATATTTGGACCGGTAATCATAATTATTTGTTGTAAATTTCTATTTAAAACAACATCGTTTGCAATATATTCTTCACCAATTGGTAATTGTTTTTCAATTACAGGATGCCTACCATTTTTAATTTCTAAATTGGTACTTTCATCTAACTGTGGCCGTATATAATTATATTGTTTGGCAATTTTAGCAAAAGAGATTAAACAATCAATTTGTGCAATTAATTGCGCATTGAGTTGAATAGGTTCAATATAATTTAGCAATGAACTAACCAGTTGTGTAAAAAGATTATTTTCAAGTGTTGCAATTTTTTCTTCTGCACCTAAAATTTTAGTTTCATATTCTTTTAATTCTTCAGTAATATAGCGTTCAGCGCTTACTAATGTTTGTTTTCGAACCCATTCTTCTGGAACTTTATCTTTATGGGTATTTCTAACTTCAATATAATACCCAAAAACATTGTTAAAGGCTATTTTTAAAGACGAAATACCTGTGCGTTCAATTTCTCTAGAAACCATACCTTCTAGATATGTTTTTCCAGAGGTTGAAATAGCTCTTAGCTCATCCAACTCAACTGAAACACCACTTGCAATAGTATTCCCTTTGTTAATATTAACAGGGGCATCTTCATTTAAAGTTTTACTTATTTTTTCACGTAGTGAGGTGCAACTTTGTAATTGTTCTCCAATAACTTTTAACGATTCATTATTACTTATTAAGGCAGCTTTTTTTATAGGAATTATGGCATTTAATGAATTTTTAAGCAATACTACTTCTCTAGGATTTATTTTGCCAGTTGCTACTTTAGACACGAATCGTTCAATATCACTTATTTGTTTTATTTGTGAGGTTGAAAGATCAAAAAAAGTAGCATTATCAATAAAATATTTTACAATATCATGCCTTTTTTTAATACTATTTATGTCTTTAAGAGGTAAGGCAAGCCATCTTTTTAACAATCTTCCACCCATTGGAGAAATGGTTTTGTCAATAACATCTAAAAGCGTTACGGCATTATCAGAAGTAGCGTTATATAATTCTAAATTACGGATGGTAAAACGATCCATCCAAACATAATTATCTTCCAAAACACGCTTAATTACAGCAATATGATTTAAATTGTTGTGTTGTGTTTCAGATAAATAGTGAAGTGCAACACCAGAGGCAATAATAGCTTCGTTTAAAGTATTAATACCAAACCCTTTTAGTGTTTTTACGTTGAAATGATTGGTTAGTGTTTCCAAAGCATATTCAGATTGAAAAATCCAATCTTCTAAATAAAAAGTATAAAATTGATGACCAAATAGTTCTAAAAACTGGGATTTAAATTGTTTTTGAACCAATACTTCACTTGGATTGAAATTTTGGAGTAGTTTATCAATGTATTCACTATTTCCCTGTGCAGTTAAAAACTCACCTGTAGAAACGTCTAAAAATGAGATACCAAAATGTTTTTTTCCAAAATGAATGGCAGCTAAAAAATTATTGGTTTTTGCTTGTAAAACTTCATCGTTTAAAGAAACACCTGGAGTTATCAATTCTGTAACACCACGTTTTACAATAGTTTTTGTCATTTTTGGGTCTTCTAACTGATCACAAATGGCAACACGCATTCCTGCTTTTACCAATTTAGGTAAATAGGTGTTTAATGAATGATGAGGAAAACCAGCCAATGCTGTTTCGGTTTCACTTCCAGCACCTCGTTTGGTTAAAATAATACCTAAAACTTTAGCCGCTTTTTTGGCATCTTCACCAAAGGTTTCATAAAAATCACCCACTCTAAACAATAACATTGCATCAGGATATTTCATCTTAATAGCATTGTATTGTTTCATTAAAGGAGTGACTTTCTTGGTTTTCGCTGCCAATTTTTGAGAATTTAGATTAGTTTTGCGAAGTTAATTATTCCGTTTTAAAGATAAACGAATTTATGAGAAAATTAAAAAATAGTGAGTTAGGAAGATTGAACGTTGAAGAATTTAAAAAAAAGGAGAAGACACCTATTATTGTTATTCTTGACAATATAAGAAGCTTGAATAATATAGGTTCGGTTTTTAGAACAAGTGATGCTTTTTTAATTGAGAAAATATATTTGTGCGGAATTACGGCAAAACCACCTCATAAAGAAATTCATAAAACAGCTTTAGGGTCAACAGAAACAGTAGATTGGGAATATGTAACAGATACTTTAACGCTGATAAAAAAACTACAAAATAAAGGAGTAATTATTGCATCTATTGAACAAGCTAACCATAGCACAACGTTACCAGATTTTAATATTGAAGAGAATCAAAAATATGCGGTTGTTTTTGGAAATGAAGTTAAAGGGGTTCAACAGGAAGTAGTTTCAGCCTCAAATTATTGTATTGAAATTCCACAGTTTGGAACAAAACACTCATTAAATATAGCTGTTAGTACAGGTATTGTACTTTGGGACTTATTTAAGAAAATAAAATTTTAAAAGCCTAAAATCATTTTTGCAATCATAAAATAAATTAAAATACCAAAAACATCATTACTGGTAGTTATAAAAGGACCTGTAGCAACAGCAGGATCTATCCCTTGTTTTTCTAAAAATACGGGAATAAATGTACCTATGAGAGCGGCCATTATAATTACAGTAATTAAAGCAACACAAACGGTTATTGAAATTAAAAATGAAGTGTGAAATGCAAAATGGCTGATTAAAATTACTACACTGGCAATAACAAGACCATTAATTAAACCCAATAAAAACTCTTTAAAAATACGATTTGCCATTTCTCCTTTCATGGTATTATTTGCCAATGCCTGTACAACTATTGCAGATGATTGTACCCCAACATTACCAGCTGTAGCTTGAATTAAAGGAATAAAAATTAACAATACTGGAAATTTTAAAAAAGCCCCTTGAAAACCATTTATAATACTTGCGGCACCTAACCCTCCAAACATACCTATAAGTAGCCAAGGTAAACGAGCCTTTGTTAATTTCCAAATACTATCATCGGCTTCAACATCTTGCGTAATACCTGCTGCTAGTTGGTAATCTTTTTCGGCCTCTTCTTTTATTACATCAACAATATCATCAATAGTAATTCTTCCAACCAAACGCCCTAATTCATCTACAACAGGAATGGCTTCTAAATCATATTTTTGCATAATTCTTGCTACGTCTTCAGCTTTGTCATTTACATTTACGGCATCAACCTTTTTAATAAGTACATCTTTAATGGCTGTTTTGGTTGAGGTTGTTAGTAAATCTTTTAAAGAAAGTCTACCTTTTAAAATATCGTTATCATCAACTACATAAATAGAGTGAACTCTGGTAACTTCTTCGGCCTGTTTACGCATTTCTTTAACACATGTAAGTACATTCCAGTTTTCGTTTACTTTCACTAGCTCTTTGGCCATTAAACCACCGGCGGTATCTTCATCATAACGTAAAAGTTCAATAATATCCTTTGCGTGTTCTTCATCTTCAATGTGAGAAATTACCTCTTTCTTTTGTTCTTCAGAAAGTTCTGCAATAATATCAGTTGCATCATCAGTGTCTAATTCTTCAATTTCTTCAGCAATTTCTTTTGAAGAAAGCCTTTTTAATATTTTTTCACGATCATCTTCATCAAGTTCTGCAATTACTTCAGAAGTAACATCACTATCTAATAACTTTATTAAATAAATGGCTTCTTTTGTATCTAATTCTTCAATAATTTCAGCAACATCAGCGTAGTGCAAATCTTCTAATAAATTTAAAAGTGCGGTGTTTTTATTTTCAGCAATTAATTGTTGAATTTGTTGAATGTATTCTTTTGTAATTTCAAACTGCATCTTTTTCTATTTTAGAAGTAAGATTTATGAATTCTTGAACTGATAATTGTTCTGGGCGTTTTGCAAAGATACTATCTTCCCTTAAATTATTTGATAAATTCATGATTTTTAAACTATTACGAAGTGTTTTTCTACGTTGTTGAAAAGCAGTTTTTACAACGCGGTAAAATAATTTTTCATTTACAGGAAGTATATAATTTTCTTTTCTAGTAAGTCTAATAACTCCCGAATCTACTTTTGGTGGCGGATTAAAAACAGTTGGAGGAACGGTAAACAAGTATTCAACATTATAAAATGCTTGTGTAAGCACCGATAAAATTCCGTATACTTTACTTCCTTCTTTTTCTGCAATTCTTTTGGCTACTTCTTTTTGAAACATCCCTGAAAATTCGGGGATTTGGTGTTTGTTTTCTAAGGTTTTAAAAACTATTTGGGTAGAAATATTATAAGGGAAATTACCAATAATAGCAACTTGATTATTTCCAAAATATTCAAACAAATTTATTTTTAAAAAATTGTTTAAAATAATTCTATTGGTTAAATTTAAATAATGAGCTTTTAAATATTCAACAGATTCTGTATCAATTTCTATAACGTGAGTTGTGAATTTTTTTTGAAGTAAATATTTGGTTAAAACACCCATTCCTGGGCCTATTTCTAATACTTTTTCATATCCTTTTCCGGTTAAACTATCTGCTATTTGTTGTGCAATAAGTTCATCTTTTAAAAAATGTTGACCAAGGTGTTTTTTTGCTTTTACACTCATAAATTAATTTTTTATACTCATGCTAAATTGTTCACTTATTACTTTTAACTCAGTTCTAAAAATAACTATTTTATTACCAAAAAGAGAGAATGCTTCCTTGCGTAATTGAGATGCATTTTCTTTATAATATTTTTGTAACGTTTCAAAATTATCAGTTGTATACTGTACGGAATAGGTAATACCTCCCATTTCCTCTTGAATCATAACTTGACTCATTTTAGCATTGCTAAATTTTCCTGTTGCAAGCATATTAGGAATATGCTTTTCTTTCATCCATTTTAACCATTCATTTTTAATAGATTCATCAATATTTGTTGTAACGTTATAGATATACATAGTTTTATTGAATAATTAATATTATTAATTTATGAGGTCTCCCCTTAATTTTCTGTATTTTTTGCGAGCATCAACTAAATAAATACTAGAGGGAAATTCAAAGATAATTTTTTGATAATATTCTTTAGCTTTTTCAAGATTGTTTAATTTATTCAAGTACAATTCTGCCAAAAAATAAACAGTATCATCAACTAAAATATCATCTTTATTTAAACTTATAATTTGTAAATAATTGTTTGCTGCTTTTTCAAACTCATTTAATTTTTCATAAAGTTTAGCTTGTTTAAACAGTGCTTCATCTTCAATTGGATGTCCTTTGTAATTTTCTAGAATTACTTGTAAGGTATCTATTGCTTGTTGATTTTTTTGTTGATATGAAAGTAAATCTGCAATTGCATATTTTTTTAGTGCAATTTTCAAACTGTCTTTTACAGTATTATCAGTTATCAAGAGATTTAAATCTAGCGCATCATTTGCAATGAGTTGTGATGTAGAATTTTTTAATATTTTTAATTGCGATTGAGCCCAATCAAAATCACCTTTAAAATAGGAAGTTTGTGCAATTTTAAATCGTGCTGCTTGTCCGATAGGATGATTTTTTAAATTATTTTGAACCTGAGTATAATAGATTAAAGCGCTATTAAATTTATTAGTGTATACTAAAATATCAGCTAATGTTGTTTTTATTTTGCCTTTTTGAAATTTATTTATGGGTAATTTTAATACCTCATTTAAGATTGAAATGGCTTTTTCTGGCTCGGTTTTTTTAAAGGCTAAAAATTCAGCATATTTAACTTGTATGTTTGCGGTTTCACTGTTTTTGCCATATTGGTTAAATAGTTGTTGAAATTTAGTTTCAATAATTTCAATTGTTGTATTTGTTTTAATGTCAATTTCTAATAAATATAATTTTGAAATTAATTCAATCTCTAAATCATTTGTGTGTTCTATAACATAATTAAAGCATTTTATGGAAGTTTCATAGCTGTTATTTTGAAATGAAATTTTACCAATTTCAATAATGTTTTGTAGGCTGCCTAAATTTCTTTTATAGAGTGCTTTTTCTTGTATTAGCGCTTTATTATAATTTTTTTGTTGTATAAAAAGCCAACTCAATAATTTGTTCCAGCTAATTTTCGGGTTGTTTTGTAAACGTTTAAGCACTATTTTTTTTAGTAAAACATTGTATTTGTTATGAGCGTCATTGGTAATAAATTTACCTATATAATTCTTTGCAATTGGTAGGTAATTATTGTTGTTAGCAATTAAATCCAAATACGTATTAAACATATTTTCTATCTCTGCTTTTTCACCATAAATAGCAGCTATTTGAAAATAATAATTTAATGAAGGGTTTAATTTCATAGCCTTTTTGTAGGAAAGTAAAGCGTAGTTTAGCAAATTACTCTTTTGAAAAGTTTTTCCAATTAAGTAACCTGTAGATGGTTTTTTTTCAATTGCTTTTAGTGCTTTTTGATAGTTTAAAGTTGCCTTTTCTTGTAGATGTTGTAATTGGTAATTATACCCTAATTTAATGTATAAATATTCTTGGTTTGGGAATTTTTTTAATTGATTGTTTACAATGATTTTTACTTCTTCAAATTTTTCTAATTGTTGATAGCAATCAATTAAATAGTTAGTATAGCTAGTGTTGTATGGGTGTTTTTTGTGTAAAACTTTATAAAAAGATGCTGCTTTTTCATAATTACCATTTCTAAAATATTGCAATGCAAGTTGCTGTTCTTGAGCATAAAACTGCAAAGAAAAACAACAGAATAATATCAATAATAATTTATGCATTTACTCTTTTTAACTAAGCCAAAGATAACCAAACAAGTGTTAAAGTTTTGATAAAATGAACTTATTCTTAAACAAGTTTTGTAACATTTTGGCACGGAAGTTGTCTACATAAAAACAAACAACTAAATTTTACACAATGAAAGAACTAATTAGACAATACGAAATAGCAAAAATAAAAGCACTAAAGTTTATGAATAAAGGGCAATTAAACGCTTATTTTGAAGCTTTGATTGAAATGAATTATTATAAAAAACTAATGTTAATGGTTAGTGCTAACTAATTATATTAAAACCACAATACGGCACCAAAACATCTGGGATTTTAATTCCTTCAGGTGTTTGATAGTTTTCTAATAAGCCAGCTAAAATACGAGGCAAGGCTAGCGAGCTTCCATTGAGTGTATGTGCCAATTCACTTTTACCTTTACTGTTTTTAAAACGAAGTTTTAATCGGTTTGCTTGAAATGTTTCAAAGTTTGAAACAGAACTCACTTCTAACCAACGATCTTGTGCTGTTGAAAATACTTCAAAATCATAAGTTAATGCAGAAGTAAATCCAATATCTCCACCACATAAGCGTAAAATTCTATAAGGTAATTTTAATTCTTTCAAAATACCTTTTACGTGATTTACCATGCTGTCTAAAGCTGCATAAGAATTACTAGGATGCTCAATTCTTACAATTTCAACTTTATCAAATTGATGCAGTCTATTTAACCCTCGAACATGGGCTCCATATGATCCTGCTTCACGTCTAAAACAAGGTGTATAAGCAGTTTTACAAATTGGAAATTCATCTTCTTTCAAAATAACATCTCTAAAAATATTAGTAACAGGAACTTCAGCAGTAGGAATTAAATATAAATTATCTTGTGCATCATGATACATTTGTCCTTCTTTATCAGGTAATTGCCCTGTTCCAAAACCCGATGCTTCATTAACTAAATAGGGTACTTGAACTTCATCGTATCCAGCATTTGTATTTTTATCTAAAAAATAATTAATTAAAGCTCGTTGTAATTTTGCCCCTTTTCCTTTGTAAACAGGAAAACCTGCACCAGTAATTTTATTTCCAAGCTCAAAATCTATAATGTCATATTTTTTTGCAAGTTCCCAATGTGGTAAAGCTCCTTTGTGTAATTTAGGAATTTCTCCTTCTTGAAAAGTTGTTTCATTATCTTCTTCCGACGTTCCTCCAGGAACAATTTTATTTGGAATATTAGGAATTAAGTATAATAATTCTTGTAGTTCAGTTGCTTTATTTTGTAAATTTTCTGTTAACTCTTTTGATTTTTCTTTTAACAGAATAGTTTTTTGCTTTAAAATTTCTGCTTTTTGACGTTCGCCAGACTTGAATAATAGTCCAATATCTTTCGATAATTTGTTTGATTCAGCCAAAATAGCATCTAATTCTGTTTGAATAGTCCTTCTTTCTTCATCAGCCAAAATAGTGCTATCAACTAACTCTTCGGCATTTTTTAAATTTCTTTTTGCTAAACCTTCTAAAACAATCTCTTTGTTTTCCCTAATAAACGCTACTTGTAACATTGTTCCTTTTCCTTTAATTGAAAAGCAAATTTAATAAATTGAAGTTAAAAGGAACTAATTAGTGCCATTTGATTTTAAATAAATAGTTTCATTTATTTTTGAAATAATTTGAGGAACTTTATTTATGGTAAACTCAAAATTAATTTTCATTGTTTTTCTGTCGATTTTGACAATTTTAAATATTCCGTTTTTAATAGGGTAATAACCCGTTTCTCCTTTGCAATAGCACAAACGTCCAAAATGTAGTTTTATAGTTTGCAGATTTTTGTTATTTAAAGAAAGTTCGGAGATTGTTTTATCTAACTCAGCATATACAATTTCTGTGTAATTACTGTCTTGTGTTTTAGAAACCGGATTTTTTTTGTAGGTGTACTTTAATATTGTTTTTTCGCCTTCTGAAATTACGGGATATAAATTACCAAACTCATCTTCCATAAATATCAATGATTTGTTTGGAATTAACTCTAAAAAACACACTCCATTATTGGGGCAATTCTCAGCAGATACAATAATAGGTTCATTCACTTGGTATGTTTTTTGAGTTGGTTTACAAGAGATAAATAATATAATAATTATAGGTAAAATACTTTTCATAAATTTAATTTACAACAATTAATAATCAAAAAGTAAGCCGTTAATATATTTTAAAGATTTTTGTTTGTCTTTTTGTAATTGAGTTTTTAAATTTTCAATCGATTTAAAATTTTGTTCATTTCTTAAAAACTTCAGAACCTCTATTTGAATTTTAGCGCCGTACAAATTTTTATTAAAATCAAAAAAATGAATTTCAATAGTTTGGTGTTTGCCACTAACAGTAGGTCTATATCCTATATTCATCATTCCAAAAACGGTATTGTTTTCAATTTCAGATTTAACAATGTATGCACCTGTTTTAGGTATTAATTTATAGGTTTCACAAATACTTAAATTAGCCGTAGGAAATTTTATTTTTTCGCCTAAATTTCTTCCTTTAACCACTTTGCCAGTTAACATAAAATTGTAACCTAAATAGTTATTTGCCTTCTCTATTTCACCTTTTTCAATAGCTTTCCTTATTTTAGTTGAGCTTACTGTTATAGAATCAACATTAAGTTGTGATATTTCTTCTACAGTAAAATTAAATTGTTGTCCATATTCTTTTAAATGGCTAAAATCACCCTCTCTATTTTTTCCGAATTGATGATCATATCCAATTATTAATTTTGAGATATTTAAGGTGTCTACTAAAATATTTTTCACAAAATTTAGTGCCGTTTTATTTGCATATTCTTTTGTAAATTTTTGGATGATTAAAAATTCTAGATCTGTTTTTTTTAATAACTCAATTCGTTCATCAATAGTATTAATTAATTTAATTTCTTTATCCTTCTCTAAAACCATTCTTGGATGAGGGAAAAAAGTTAATAGTAAGGGTGTTGCATTATTAATTTTAGCACTTTCTACTAAATTTTTTAGTACTTTTTGATGGCCAATATGTACACCATCAAAAGTGCCAATGGTAACAAAAGTTTTTGCTGTTGATTTGTAAGTAGATAAATCGTTAATGATTTCCAAAAGTTAAAATCGTATTAAGTTATTAATGAGTTCTCAAAAATACTTTATTTAATTAAAAAACATTGTTATAAATTTCTATTATATTTGCTTTAACTAAAATATTTTTATATTTGTGAATATATATGCCCCAACTACAGAAATTTATGAAACAACTTTGTAATAAATACTTCGTTTTTACACTTTTTTTATTTTTAATAATTTTCTCAGTATCATCTCAAAACAAAGGTGATTTATGGATTAAGAATACTAAATTAGAAAAAAACACATTCCAAAAAATTAAAAGAAAATCAATTCCTACAGATTTTGAAATATATAATTTAAATTTAAACCTACTTCAAAGGGAGTTAACAAATGCACCTAAAAGAAAAAATAAAATAACAAAATCTAATGTTGTTTTAAGGTTTCCTAATGAAAATGGTGAATTCGTAAAATACCAAATTTTTGAAACTCCTATTTTAGAAGAAGCTCTTCAAAGGAAATACCCTAATATTAAATCTTACATAGGAAAAGGCATTAACAATTCTAACTCTGTTGTTAGATTTAGCGTTACTTCTTTAGGGTTGCATGCGATGGTTTTTCAAAAAACAGGGCAATCAACGTATATTGATCCTTATTCTTCAAATAAAGAATCATATATTTTTTATAAAAAGAAAAGCTTACCACAGGTTGAGCAATTTCAGTGTAGAGTTGAAGAGGTGAAAAACACTACAAAAATTGAACAATCAAATATAACAGCTAAAGCTGAAAATGCGAATGATGGCATTTTAAGAACTTTTAGGTTAGCTATTGCTACAACTGGTGAATATTCTCAATTTCATTTAACAAATCAAGGTATAAGTGCAACTGCAACCGATGCAGAAAAAAAAGGGGCAGTATTATCTGCAATAGTTGCTACAATGACAAGAGTGAACGCTATTTTTGAAAGAGATGTTGCACTAACAATGGTACTTGTAGCAAATAATACAGATATTATATTTTTAGATGCTACTACTGATAGTTTTACAAATGACGATGCCAGTAAATTAATAGACGAAAGCCAAACAGTAATAGATGCTGCTATTGGCACATCAAATTATGATATAGGGCATACTTTTAGCACAGGTGGAGGTGGTTTAGCACAATTAAGATCTCCTTGTACAGATAGTAAAGCTAGAGGAATAACAGGGTCTAGCAACCCTATTGGAGATCCGTATGACATTGATTTTGTAGCTCATGAAATGGGACATCAATTTGGGGCTCATCACACCTTTAATACTGATTCAGGAAATTGTGGCGGTGGCAACAGAAATGATGCAACAGCTGTAGAACCAGGGAGTGGATCAACCATTATGGCTTATGCAGGTATTTGTGCGCCAAATAATGTGCAAAATCTTAGTGATGCCTATTTTCACCTAGTTAGTATTAGAGAAATGTGGGATAATATTACAGCTGGGAATAGTACTTGCGGAGCACAAACTTCTACGGCCAATAATACACCTGTTTTAAACGTGTTAGCGAACTATACAATACCAATTTCTACTCCTTTTGTATTAAATGCAACTGCAACAGACGCTGAAAATGATGCATTAACCTACACTTGGGAGCAATTAGATACGGAAATTACGCTACATCCACTAGAATCTACAGCTATTGGAGGACCCGCTTTTCGATCTGTTATGCCAAGTACTTCTTCAATGCGATTTTTCCCAAATCAAAATACGGTTGTGGCAGGAAATTTATCGTCTACTTGGGAGGTTTTACCTTCGGTTGCAAGAACTATGAGATTTGGAGTAACGGTTAGAGATAATAATGTTGTAGGAGGTCAAACATCAAGTGAAGAAACAACGGTAACTGTTGATGGACTTTCAGGGCCTTTTAAACTAACTTCACAAGCGACTGTAGAAATTTGGGATGCAGGAACAGCACAAACTATTACTTGGGATGTTGCCAACACAAATGTTTCTCCTATAAATTGTACGTTAGTAAATATTCTATTATCTACAGATGGGGGATTTACATATCCTATAACACTAGCTTCAAATGTTGCAAATGATGGCTCTCACGAAATTATCACTCCCAATATTACAACCAATACAGCAAGAATAAAAATTGAAAGTGTTGGTAATATATTTTATACGATGAATGCTGCAGATATTACTGTTCAAGCCTCAGAATTTATCATGAATTTCACTTCAAATAACGTAGCAGTATGTAGCCCAAACAATGCGGTTTATACGTTTACATACAACACTTTTTTAGGATTTAATGAAGAAACTACGTTTTCAGCTTCAAATACACCTGCAGGAACAACAGTTACTTTTAATCCAACTTCTGCAACAGCAGATAATACTACGGTTGAAATGACAATAAGTGGTGTAACGAATACAAATATAGGGAGCCATACTATTTCTGTAACAGGTGTTTCAGCTACTTCTTCAACTACTAAAACAACGGCTGTAACGTTAGATGTTTATTCGTCAACAATTAATGCGCCTATATTAGTATCTCCAGAAAATAATGCTGTAAGTATTTTAAAACCATATATTTTAAATTGGCAAAATGATGTTAACGCCTTAAATTATAGCTTAGAAATTTCAACAGATAATTCATTTACAACAATTATTGAGTCGGCTACAGTTAGTGATAATTTTTATAGTCCTTTACTGCTTCAATTAAACACAAATTATTTTTGGAGGGTTAAATCAATAAACGATTGCAGCGAAAGTGTTTTTTCAAGTGTTTATAATTTTACAACTGCAAATGAAGTTTGTGACTCCTATAATTCAACTGATACACCGTTGGGAATACCCGATAACAATACAATAGGAATAAGTTCAAGAATTAACTTAGTAGCTAATAAAATAATTACAGATGTTAATGTAACGGTTAATATTACGCATCCGTGGATTGGAGATTTAACATTAACTTTAACAAGTCCAAAAGGAACTTCTATAGTTTTAGTCTCTAGTAGAAATGATGAAGGAGATAATTATACAAACACTGTTTTTGATGATGCAGCAACAACGTCAATTACTTCAGGAGTAGCTCCTTTTACAGGAGTGTTTTCACCTCAAGGAAGTTTATCGAGCTTTAACAATGAAGAATCTTATGGAGTGTGGATTTTAAAAGTTGTTGATTCAGGACCTGCAGATGTTGGTCAAATAGAAAGTTGGAGTATTGAAATTTGCGGGGTTCATATACTTACGGATACAGACGGCGATGGTGTATTGGATAATTTAGATTTGTGTCCGAATACACCAACAGGAGAGATTGTTAACTCAGATGGTTGTTCAAACGGACAATTAGACGATGATGGAGATGGAGTTCAAAATAGCAATGATTTATGCCCAAACACCACTCTAGGAGTAACAGTAGATGCTACAGGATGTTTCACCTTACCCGAGGACAATTTTAATGTTCAAGTAATTAGTGAAACCTGTCCAGATAAAAACAATGGACAGTTGGTTATCACAGCTCAAACAGTTCAAAATTATGCCGTAACAATTAATGGTACAGCTTATACTTTTACCGATAGTTTAACCGTTGATAGTTTAGCTCCGGGAATGTATAATTTTTGTATTACCGTTACAGGAGAAACCTATGAGCAGTGTTTTGTTGTGGAAGTTATAGCAGGGGTTACCGTATCGGGAAAATCAAGCGTAAGTTCAAATAGAGCCACCATAGAGATAGCAGAAGGCACGGCACCATTTATTATTTATGTAAATGGGCAAGAGGTATTGGAAACAAACTCACCGGTATTTAATGTTGAAGTAAAACACGGAGATTTATTAGAGGTAAAAACGTCAAAATCTTGTGAGGGGGTTTACAGTAAAACAATAGCATTATTAGAAGGTATTGTTGCATATCCAAATCCAACAAGTGGTGTTTTAGAGATAGCCTTACCAGTTTCACAGAAAGAGGTAACAATAAGTTTGTACAGTATCCATTCACAATTAATATCAAGAAAGGTATATCCAATAATAAATGGAAAAGTACAGTTAAATATCGCAAACAAACCAACAGGGTTGTATATAGTAAAAGTACAATTAGATAAACCAGTAACCCTTAAAATTATAAAACAATAGAAATGAAAAAATTTATATTCACACTTGTATTAGGTACAGTTTTATGGTCTTGTGGCGGAAGCGGAGGAGATACACCACCTCCACCACCTCCTGCAAACAAAGCACCAACAACACCTACATTGGTTTATCCAACAAATAATTTATTGTGTATTAATAATGTGTTGGATTTTAATTGGAATGCCGCAACAGATCCTGAGGGAGATACTATTACTTATCAGGTACAGGTAGCAACAGATGCTAATTTTACACAAATAGTACATACGGTATCTGAAACTAATACACTAAGAACACTTTCTTTAGAAAAAGGGATTGCTTATTATTGGAGAGTAAGGGCTACAGATAGTAAAAATTTATCAAGTGATTACTCAAGTACGAACCAATTCTATACAGAGGGTAATGGTGTTTCAAATTACTTGCCATTTTCACCAGTACTGGTATCACCAAGTTTAAATACAACAGAAACAGGCACAACTACAACATTACAATGGACTGCAAGTGACGTTGATACTTCAGATACCTTAACATACGATGTTTATTTTGATACGGTTAACCCTCCTGTGACAATGGAGTCTTCAAATTTAACTACAAATAGCTTAAATGTAAGTTTAACAGCTTCTACCAATTACTATTGGAAAGTGGTAGTAAAAGATGATAAAGGAGGCCAAACCATTGGGCAAATCTGGAACTTTGTAACCGACTGATAATTATCATATTCTCAAAATAAAAAGTGTATAAATGTATTATACGCTTTTTTTTATGTCATTATTTAATTGGAATTGGAAAAAATTTGTATTTTGCGGTTATGTTAATCAATACTATATAGGATATTATGAAAAAATTATTAAGTGTTATTTTTGTGTTTTTAGTAGGATCGGTAATGGTGGCTCAAACCACAATTTCTGGTACTGTTAAAGAAGCAAAAACTGAGCAACCAATACCGGGAGCAAATATAAAAGTAGTAGGGAAATCTATTGGGACTACAACCGATTTTGATGGAAACTTTTCATTAACGGTAAATCAAAATCCTCCTTTTACGATAGCAGTATCTCTTATGGGGTTTTCGACAACAAAAGTTGAAATCACTCAAAATAACCAAAAAGTTATTGTTTCACTTGAAGAAGCCGCAACAGCATTAAACGAAGTTATTGTATCAGCTTCGAGAACACCAGAACGTATTTTAGAATCACCTGTTTCTATTGAACATATGGATGTTAGAGCTATCAGAAATACATCTTCACCAAGCTTTTACGATGGTTTAGAAAATTTAAAAGGAGTTGATGTAAATACAAATAGTTTAACTTTTAAATCTATAAATACAAGGGGATTTGCAACTTTTGCAAATACACGTTTTATGCAATTAGTTGACGGGATGGATAATTCATCTCCGGCATTAAACTTTAATTTAGGAAATTTATTAGGAATGTCTGAGTTAGATATAAACTCTATAGAATTACTACCAGGGGCTTCTTCTGCTTTATACGGAGCAAATGCATTCAATGGTATTTTATTTATGACGAGTAAAAACCCATTTGATTCAGAAGGGATTAGTACTTACATAAAAACAGGACTTACATCACAAAAAGCTGCAGGAGATAATAATTTTACAGATGTTGGAATTAGAATGGCACATAAATTTAGTGATAAATTTGCAGCAAAAGCATCATTCTCATTTCTTAGAGGTACTGATTGGTACGCGACGGATTATAAAGATTATGCAAATCCTGGAGCAACAAGAGATGATCCAAATTATGATGGGTTAAATATTTATGGAGATGAAGTTTCTACATCGTTAAACTTTGAAGAAATAGCACTTGCTAATGGTGTTCCTGCATTTATAGCTTCAACTATGGGGGCTACAACTGTTTCAAGAACAGGTTATAAAGAGGTAGATTTAATGGATTATGTAGCTCAAAGTGCTAAAGTTGATGTTTCTTTAAACTATAGACCGTTTGATAATAATGTTGAAATAAGCTACAATGCCAAATTTGGACAAGGAAGTACTATTTATCAAGGAGCAAACAGATATTCTATCAAAAATTTCTTCATGCAACAACACAAGTTGGAAGTTAAAGGGGATAACTTCTTTGTTAGAGGATATATTACCGATGAGGATGCAGGAGATTCTTATGATAGCCGTTTTGCAGCAATTAATTTAAATAGAAAGTGGAAATCAGACAGGCAATGGTTTACAGAATATGCTGGAGCTTATGTTCAAACCTATGTTGGAACAATTTTAGCAGGAGGAACACCAGATCCTAATGCAATTCACCAACAAGCAAGAGCATTTGCTCAAACAGGAGCTTTGGTTCCTGGAACACCAGCTTTTAGCAATGCTTTAGATCAGGTTACTTCTGATCCTAATTTGGCTACAGGAGCTAAGTTTCAAGATAGAACAAAAATCTATCACGGAGATGCAAATTATAATTTTAGAGATATTATTGATTTTGCAGATGTTCAAGTAGGTGGGTCATGGAGACAATATTCACTTAACTCTAGTGGTACTATTTTTACAGATTACGATGGGCCAATTAATTACAATGAGTATGGTGCTTATATGCAAGTACAAAAGAAATTTGTTGACGATAGACTTAAATTTACAGGTTCTATACGTTATGATAAGGCCAAAAATTTTGATGGAAACTATTCACCAAGGCTTTCCGTTTCTTATTCTTTAGGAGAAGGGAAAACACGTAATTTAAGAGCTTCTATTCAAACAGGTTTTAGAAATCCAACAACACAAGACCAATATATTGGTTTAGATGCAGGTAGAGCTATTTTAATTGGTTCCGCACCAGATAACTTAGATAGATATACAAGCGCACCACAAGCAGTTAGTGGAACAGGTCAATTCTTAGGTTTTCCAGCGTCAGTTCAATTATCAGGAAGAGCCGCTTATGAAAATGCATTTTCTTTATCTTCTGTATTAGCAGGAGCACCTGAAAAAGCCAATTTTGATTTTGTACAACCTGAAAGGGTAACAGCTTTTGAAGTTGGGTATAGAGCTGGTTTTGGGAAATTGGCATTAGACATGAGTGCTTATTACAATCAATATCAAGATTTTATTGGAAATAAAACAGTTTTAGTACCTTATTATGGACAGGCAGATTTCTCTGACATACATCCAGTTGTTCAATTACCAAACGCTTTAATAGCTTTAGGAAATGGAGATTATAAACCATTTCAAATTTACACAAATTCAGCTGCAGATATAGCATCTTATGGAGCAACTTTTGGTTTAACAACTAAGGTGTTTGGTAATTATAGTTTTGGAATAAACTATACTTATGCAAAACTTGATTTTGACCAAACTACAGATCCTGATTACGAAGCTGGATTTAATACACCAGAAAATAAAGTGAAAGTATCTTTTGGAAGTTCAAATGTTACCGAAAATCTTGGATTTATGGTTAATTTAAGATGGAGTGATGAATACTTATGGCAATCATCATTTGTAGATACTATGGTTGATGCTAGAACAGTAGTTGATGCACAAGTTAGTTATTCAGTTCCTTCTTTTAAATCTACATTTAAAATAGGAGGTGCTAATATTGGAGGGAAAGAATATATTAGCGCACCAGGTGTTGGAAGTATTGGTTCACAATATTATTTGTCTTGGACAATTAATCCATAATAAATAATAAATAATATAATTAAGAAACGTTCTAAATTTTTAGAGCGTTTCTTTTTTTAAAAAAGGCATAAAAATTTTTAAAAATAAAATCAAAAAACTATCTTTGCCCCTTTAAAATTAAGATTAGGCTAAAAAGGTTAAATATCTAAAAAATAAATAGTTAAAGTAATGGCAAAAGTTACAGGTAAAGTTGCACAAATTATAGGTCCAGTTATTGATGTTGAATTTGAATCAGAGAATGAACTCCCAAAATTGTATGATTCATTAGAAATTACAAGAGAGGATGGTTCTTTATTAGTATTAGAAGTACAATCTCATATTGGAGAAGACACTGTTAGAACAATATCAATGGATTCAACAGACGGATTGAGCAGAGGAACCGAAGTGGTTTCTAAAGGTACCGCAATTCAAATGCCTGTTGGAAATGATATTTACGGCCGTTTATTTAATGTAATTGGAGACGCTATTGATGGATTAGGAAATTTACCTAAAGATGGTAAAAATGGATTACCTATTCATAGGCAGCCTCCAAAATTTGAAGATTTATCTACTTCTACAGAAGTTTTATATACTGGAATTAAAGTAATTGACTTAATTGAACCTTATGCAAAAGGTGGTAAAATTGGGTTATTTGGTGGTGCCGGTGTAGGTAAAACAGTATTATTAATGGAATTGATTAATAATATAGCAAAGGGTCATGGTGGTTTATCTGTATTTGCAGGTGTTGGAGAAAGAACACGAGAAGGGAATGACCTTTTAAGAGAAATGTTAGAATCTGGTATTATAAAATATGGTGATGATTTTATGCATTCAATGGAAGAAGGAGGATGGGATTTATCAAAAGTTGATAAAGCTGGAATGAGAGAATCTAAAGCAACCTTTGTTTTTGGACAAATGAATGAGCCTCCTGGAGCTCGTGCTCGAGTTGCGTTATCAGGATTAACAATTGCTGAGTATTTTCGTGATGGTGCTGGAGAGGGACAAGGGAAAGATGTATTATTTTTTGTTGATAATATTTTCCGTTTCACACAAGCAGGTTCAGAAGTATCTGCATTATTAGGACGTATGCCATCTGCAGTAGGTTATCAACCAACTCTTGCAACTGAGATGGGAGCCATGCAAGAACGTATCACTTCAACAAAAAATGGTTCAATTACATCTGTGCAAGCAGTTTATGTACCTGCAGATGATTTAACAGATCCTGCGCCAGCAACAACATTTGCACATTTAGATGCAACAACTGTATTATCTCGTAAAATTGCAGAACTAGGTATTTACCCTGCGGTAGACCCACTAGATTCTACTTCAAGAATTTTAACGGCTGATATATTAGGAGATGAACACTATAATTGTGCACAACGCGTTAAGGAACTATTACAACACTATAAAGAATTACAAGATATTATTGCTATTCTAGGAATGGAAGAATTATCTGAAGAAGATAAAATAGCAGTTCATAGAGCGCGTAGAGTACAACGGTTTTTATCACAACCTTTCCATGTTGCAGAGCAATTTACAGGAATACCTGGTGTGTTAGTTGACATTAAAGATACCATTAAAGGGTTTAACATGATTTTAGATGGTGAGTTAGATAAATATCCAGAAGCTGCATTTAATCTTAGAGGATCAATTCAAGATGCAATTGATGCAGGAGAAAAAATGTTAGCAGAAGTTTAGTATAATATACAATATTAAAAGATGATTTTAGAAATAGTAACACCTGAAGCGACCTTGCTACATACTGATGTTGAATTGGTATCAGTTCCAGGTATTAATGGTGAATTTCAAATGTTAAATAACCATGCTCCAATTGTATCCTTACTTGTTGAGGGTGCTATAAAATTTAAAGGGAACAATATTAAAATAGAAGAAGAATTTGAAGATAAATTTACAAATGATAAAGATGAATTTACGCTACAAATAAAAAGTGGTACTATTGAAATGAAAGAAAATAAAGTAATTGTACTTGCAGATTAATTTTAATAGATAATATTTATTGAAACCTCGTTTTTACGAGGTTTTTTTTTGTTCAACTGTTAAAATAATAATAAAGTATTATAATACGGTTTGTTATGTAAATAGATTTAATGAAATTTATAGTTAAATCTTTTAACAACTACCATAATTATGAGAAAAATAATACTTTTACTCTTGCTAATCATAAGTTCAACATCTGTTTTTTCGCAACGCTATGTAAATGAGCAATTATCTAAAGAAATACCAGTTCCAAATTATAGATTAGCAGCAAAATATTCACCTGAAAATTTAGCAAAATTAGTACATTCAACCACAGTTAAACCACATTGGTTAAAAAATAGTAACCGTTTTTGGTATCAATATAAAACTACCGAAGGTTCAAATTATTATTTAGTAGATGCTGATAAAAAAGTTAAAACTTTACTTTTTAATAATGAAAAAATGGCAAAATGGTTAACTGAAATAACAAAAGACCCATACGATGCCAAACATTTACCAAAATTTAAATTTGAGTTTGTTAAGAATGAAACAGCCATACGTTTTAGAATAACGGCTACTGAAGAAGTTGAGGTTGTTGAAGAAAGTGAAGAAGAAGTAAAAATAGATTCAACAGAAACAGTAAAAAAAGTAAATAAAAAACCTAAAATGGAGAAGAAAGTGTATCACTTTGAATACAGATTAGGAGATAATAAATTAACAGTAATTGACAATAAGAAAGAAGAAAAGAATATTAAAAAATGGGCAAATATTGCACCAGATAGTTCAATAGTATTGTATTCTAAAAATTACAATTTATATTGGATGAATAAAGAAAATTTTTTAAAAGCGGTGAAAGATGAGAAAGACACAACAATTATAGAACATCAATGGACTAAAGACGGTGTAGAGAATTTTGGTTATGGAGGAGAGTCAAGAGGAGAAAATAATGAAACAAAGGAAGAAAAAAAAGATGATAGAAAAACAATTTGGGGAATTTGGTCACGTGATTCTAAAAAATTTGTTTTTCAAAAAAGAGATCTAAGAAATATTAAAGATTTGTGGGTAATAAATTCTGTTTCTAAGAAAAGACCAACACTTGAGACGTATAAATATCATATGCCAGGAGAACAAGAATATTATAAAAACGAATTACAGGTTTTTGATATTCCTTCCAAAGGTGTTGTAAAAGTTAAATTAGATACAATTAAACAACAAAGTATTTCTGTATATAGAGCACCTATAAAGAAGGCTAATCTAGATAATAAATTTAAACCTGCATTGTTGCTTTCTAAAAAAAATAAAATCTATTTCAATACCATTAGTAGAGATCGTAAAAAATTAGATATTTGTGTTGCAGATATCAATACAGGTGACGTTACAATTTTAATAAAAGAACGTTTTAACACTTATATTGAGTCAAAAAATTTAGTGTTATTTAATAATGAACAAGAAATGTTGCATTGGTCTGAGCGTGATGGTTGGGCACATTTTTACTTATATGACACTAAAGGGAATTTTAAAAAACAAATTACTCAAGGTTCTTACCATGTTGATGACTTTATTAATATTGACGAAAAAGAACGTATTTTGTATTTTACAGCTAATGGAGTTAATAAAAGTCAGGATCCTTATTATGCTCACTTGTATCGTATTAATTTAAATGGAACGGGTTTACGAAGTATAAATGTAGGCGATTATAATACAAGCATTAGCATGTCTGATTCTAATAAATACTTTGTAAGTAGTTATTCAAGAGTTAACACAATACCAAAATCTGAATTAAGAGATAACAAAGGAAATGTTGTAATGCATTTAGAAACAGCCGATTTATCTCAATTGTTTACAACAGGTTACAAGTTTCCAGAACCATTTAAAATGAAAGCAGATGATGGAATTACCGATATTTATGGTGTGATGTATAAGCCGTATGATTTTGATGCTACAAAAGTGTATCCTTTAATTGAATATGTGTATCCAGGACCACAAACTGAAGCTGTAGCTAAATCATTTTCAATAAGAATGAATAGAACAGATCGCTTGGCACAAATTGGTTTTGTTGTTGTAACGCTTGGAAATCGTGGTGGGCACCCAAATCGTTCCAAATGGTATCATAATTATGGGTATGGAAATTTAAGAGACTATGGGTTGGCTGATAAAAAATATGTTGCAGAACAATTAGCTGATAAGTTTCCATTTATAGATATTAACAAAGTTGGGATATTTGGACATTCAGGAGGAGGGTTTATGTCAACAGCAGCAATGCTAGTTTATCCTGATTTTTTTAAAGTTGCAGTTTCTTCATCTGGAAATCATGATAATACCATATACAATAGCTGGTGGAGTGAAACACATCATGGTGTAAAAGAAGAAATGGATGAAGAAGGTGAAATTTCTTATAAATACAAGATAGATGTTAATCAAGAATTAGCGAATAACTTAAAAGGACACTTGTTGCTTGTTACAGGTGATGTTGATAATAACGTGCATCCAGGCTCAACGATTAGAATGGCAGATGCTTTAATAAAAGCAAACAAACGTTTTGATTTTATGTTAATGCCAGGGCAACGCCATGGTTATGGAAAAATGACTGAATATTTTTTTTGGTTAAAAGCAGATTACTTTAGTAAATACTTGTTGAGAGTGGAGGCTGTAAACATTGACATGTTAGAAATGAGCAGGGATAAACCAAAAGGATAAGACAAAATAAAGAGGCTGTCTAAAAAGTGTCATTCTGAATGTAAATGAAGAATCTTCTTGAAATTAAATACTTATATATCAAGATGTTGAGATTTTTCACTTTGTTCAAAATGACAAGTATAATTGCTTTTCAGACAGCCTCTTTCAATTTTTATGAAAATAGTTTTACAACATCATTTCCATTTGCTAAAATAAGTAACGCTATTAAAAGTATAAACCCAGCAATTTGGGCATATTCTAAAAACTTATCGTTTGGTTTTCTACCGGTAATTATTTCGTATAAAGTAAACATTACATGCCCACCATCTAATGCTGGTATTGGTAGTAAATTCATAAATCCAAGCATTATAGATAAAAATGCTGTAATACTCCAAAATGCTTGCCAACTCCAAGTAGCAGGGAAAATGCTTCCAATAGCAATAAAACCACCAATACTTGTTGCTCCTTTTTTAGTAAATACGTACTTAAATTGTGTAATATAATCTTTTAAAGTCCAAATAGCAATTGAGTTTCCTTTTGGGATACTCTCTAAAAATGAATAATTTTTGTGTTGAACATGAACAACACTAGCTCTATTTGGAGCAACTCCAATTTTTTTATCTTTCCCAGCCCTAAGAGAGATATTTTTAGTTACACCATCTCTTTCTAATGTAATATTAATTTCATTTTCTGAATTCACAATTATTTTAGTAAAGTCGTTCCAATAAAAAACAGGTGTATTATTTACAGCTAAGATTTTATCATTTTTCAAAAGCCCTGCTTTTTCGGCTGGAGAATTCACAATAACAGTATCAATAACAGGAGGTATTCTTACTTCAAATGGTTGCATAATACCCTTTTCCCACATAATTTCCCCAATATTTTCAGGAATACTTATTGTTTCTTTTGTTCCATCTGTATGTAAAACTTCCAACGAAGTAATTCCTCTTAAAAATAAATGTTTATTTACATCTGTAACATTAGAAGGTTCAACACCGTTAAATTTAGTAATCTTATCACCATCTTTAAATCCATATTGTTTGAATGATTCATGAACAGTAAACCCTTCTTTTACATCATTTGGTTTTATAAAATCAACACCCCAAACAAAGGTAATCATAATATAAATTAAGATTCCTAAGATAAAATTCACAATAACACCTCCTAACATGATAATTAATCTCTGCCAGGCTGGCTTTGATCTAAATTCCCAAGGCTTAGCAGGCTGTTTCATTTGTTCAGTGTCCATACTTTCATCAATCATTCCCGAAATTTTCACATAACCTCCCAAAGGAATCCATCCAATACCATATTCAGTTTCTCCAATTTTCTTTTTAAAAAGAGAAAATTTATAATCAAAAAATAAATAAAATTTTTCTACACGTGTTTTAAATAATTTTGCAGGAATAAAATGCCCTAATTCGTGCAATACTATCAAAAAAGATAAACTTAAAATAAACTGTGATGCCTTTATAACTATCTCCATATATACTTTCAAAAATAAAATCGCACAAATGTACGGTTTTAAATACAGTTTTAAAACTGAAAATACTGTAACTAATAGTTTTAACAAAGTTTTAAAAAAGATAGATAGCTATGATTGCGAATTGTACTAAATTTGTATTTTAAATTTAGACAAAAAATGAATTCAAGTTTTTTCAAAAAATCAATTCCAGTGTTGGTTATCATGGCCTTCTTGTCAGTTGTTATGATTTATTTAATTTATTCTTTATTAACACCCGAAAAAAAATTACCTATTTATAACCCTGCTGATGTTAACCCGAAATTAGTTGATGAAAGTATGATTCATATTCGTAGAAATCATAAAGTAGCCAATTTTAAGTTGATAAATCAAAACGGAGATACCATTACACAAGAAGATTATAAGGATAAAATTTATGTAGCAGATTTCTTTTTTACACGTTGTCAAACAATTTGCCCTATTATGACAAATAATATTGGAAAATTACAAGAAGTTTTTAAAAATGATAATGATATTAAGTTTTTATCACTTTCAGTAACACCTGAAATGGATAGTATTCCAATTTTGAGAGAGTATGCAAACAGAAAAGGAGTTATAGATGCTAAATGGAATATTACTACAGGTGATAAAAAACATATTTATGAGCTGGCACGTAAAAGTTATTTTGCCGTTTTAGATGAAGGAGATGGAGGAGTACAAGATTTTATTCATACTGAAAATTTTATTTTGGTTGATAAAAAAAAGCAAATACGTGGATTTTATGATGGTACAGACTCCAAAGATATGCAACGTTTAATAGCCGACATTAAAATATTAAAAAACGAATTTAAAGATTAATGATAATTATCATTGTTTAGAATGATTCTAATTTAGTATATTTGCCTATTATTTATAATTAGTCTTAATAATGATTGGAACTATTGCAGATTTAGAGGTTGGAGATACAGGCGTTATTGAAAAGCTCTGCTTAGAAAATATTCCATTAAAATTATTAGAAATGGGTTGTTTACCAGGGAAAGAGGTGAAATTAATTCAAAAAGCCCCCATGAAAGACCCTTTATATATTAAAGTTAATGGTAGCTATTTGGCTATAAGAAAAGAAACTGCAGAAAAAATAACAGTTGTATTAGCAAAATAATGAGTAATGACGAGGTTATAAAAGTTGCTTTAATAGGAAATCCAAACACAGGTAAAACATCATTATTTAACCAACTTACGGGTTTAAAGCAGAAAGTAGGAAACTACCCAGGGATTACCGTTGAAAAAAAGCAGGGTATATGTAAGTTAGATAGTAGTATTAAAGCTGAAATTACCGATTTGCCAGGAACATACAGTATCAATCCTACCTCTATGGATGAAACCATTGTACTTGATACTTTATTAAATGAAAGCGGAGATAGTTTTCCTGACGTAGTTGTAGTAATAATCGATATTGAAAACATAAAAAGAAACCTTCTTCTATTCACTCAAATAAAAGATTTACAAATACCTGCAATTTTGGTTATCAATATGATTGACCAAATGAAACGCAAAGGTATTAGTATTGACGTACAACAATTAGAGGAAAAACTTCATACTAAAATTGTTTTAACAAGTGCTAGAAAAAAAATAGGTATTGAGCAATTAAAGTTAGCAATATTAAATTATAAAAAACTTGATAATAAGCCTATAGGTCAAATATCAAAGAGAATTGATAAAGAGTATTTCAGTAATTTAAAAGACGCCTTTAAAGAATTTTCAACGTACAAATCATGGTTATTAATTACTCAGAATATTGAATTTCATTTCCTAAATAAGGAACAAAAAAAAATAGTTCTAAAATTTAGAGAAGATTTAGATTGTATAAAGCGCTATCAACACAAAGAAACAATTTTAAGATATCAAATTATTAATGATATATTGAAAGAAAATTTTAAGGTTGATAAATCTAAAGCAACTGATTTAAGAGGAGTATTAGATAGAGTATTAACGCATAAATTTTTTGGATATATTATTTTTGCTTTAATACTATTATTTATTTTTCAAGGTATTTTTGATTGGGCTAGCTATCCAATGGATTTTATTGATAGAACATTTGCAAATTTAAGTTTGTGGGTGAAATCGGTTCTCCCAGCAGGAGTTTTTACGAGTTTAATTGCTGAAGGTGTTATTCCGGGTATTGGAGGAGTGGTTATATTTATTCCTCAAATTGCTATTTTATTTACATTTATTTCTGTATTGGAGGAAACAGGATATATGAGTCGGGTTGTTTTTTTAATGGATAAAATAATGCGAAGATTTGGAATGAGTGGTAAAAGTGTTATACCGCTTATATCAGGTACAGCCTGTGCTATACCTGCAATAATGGCTTCAAGAAATATTAGCAACTGGAAAGAAAGATTAATTACCATTTTAGTAATTCCATTTACAACATGTTCGGCACGTTTACCAGTATATGCAATATTAATTTCATTAATAATTCCCAATAAGCGAGTATTTGGTTTTTTAAATTTACAAGGTTTAACTATGATGGCTTTGTATTTGTTGGGGTTTACAGCTGCAATTTTGTCGGCAATTTTGTTGCATAATGTATTAAAAATTAAAAGTAAAAGTTTTTTTGTGATTGAAATGCCAAATTTTAAAATACCATCATTAAAAAATATTTTTTATGAAGTTGTTGAAAAAACAAAAGCTTTTGTTTTTGGAGCAGGGAAAATTATTTTGGCAATTTCAATTATATTATGGTTTTTAGCTTCTAATGGTCCTTCATCGTTTAAAAAGGCAGAGGAAATGGTATCAGCTCAAATAGAAAATTCTAACCTATCTAAAGTGGCCCTTCAAAAAAAAGTAGCCTCCTATAAATTAGAACACTCTTATATTGGATATATGGGTAAGTCAATTGAACCTATTATTAAACCAATGGGGTACGATTGGAAAATAGGAATAGCATTAATTAGCTCATTTGCAGCACGTGAAGTTTTTGTAGGTGCTTTGGCTACAATTTATAATGTTGAAAGTGATGAAAATGTTGGGACAATTAAAGAGCGTATGGCTGCTGAGATAAATCCAGAAACAGGTGAAAAGCGATTTAATTTTCCAACAGGAATTTCTTTATTGTTGTTTTATGCATTTGCTATGCAATGTATAAGTACTTTAGCAATAGTAAAAAGAGAAACTAACAGTTGGAAATGGCCAGTTTTGCAGTTAGTAGGTATGGGTGTATTGGCTTATGTTACATCAACTATAGCTTTTAATATTTTAAATTAATGCAAGAAATTTTAGTATATATAGCCTTAGGAGTTGCAATTGTATTTTTGGTTAAAAAATATTTTTTCAAATCAAAAAAGAAAGGGAAATGTGATACAGATTGTAAGTGTTAATATAACTTAAACCTACATCTAAAGTCATAATAATAAACTTCCCATAAAACCAAGAGTTGCAATATCAATCTATTTATCATATTTTACGTGTAATTTGAATAAACAGAATAGATGGTAGAAAAAACAGACGAATTAGACAATTATTTAGATAATCATTACATACATCGAAGTAATTGGTTAAGAGCTGCTGTCCTTGGAGCTAATGATGGAATTTTATCAACGGCAAGTATTGCAATTGGAGTTGCTGCTGCGAGCGATATGCGAGAACCTGTTATTTTGGCAACATTAGCTGGGCTAGTTGCTGGTGCTTTATCAATGGCAGCTGGAGAATATGTTTCTGTAAGTTCACAAACTGATATGGAAAAAGCTGACATTGAACGTGAAAAACAAGAACTAGATGAAATGCCCGAAATTGAATTACAAAGACTAGCAGAAATTTATGAAAAAAGAGGCCTGAAAAAAGAAACGGCCTTAACAGTAGCTAAAGAGCTAACAGATCACGATGCGTTAGGAACACATATTAGAGACGAATTAGGAATTAATGAGATTAGCCAAGCTAAACCTATGCAAGCTGCATTTGCTTCTGGTGCAGCCTTTACAGTAGGAGGGTTACTTCCGTTTTTAGTTACATTATTTCTTCCTTTGAAAAGTATGGAATATTCTCTATACGGTTTTGCACTATTTTTTCTAATAATATTAGGAGCATTTGCAGCTAGAGCTGGTGGTTCGAGTATTTGGAAAGCAATAACCCGAATTACTTTCTGGGGAACTGTGGCAATGGGGTTGACAGCTTTAGTTGGTTATTTCTTCAATGTAAATGTTGGATAAAAAATTATGGTCAACAACAGGTATAATCAATTGTTGATTTTGTGTTTATTTGAAAAACCTAAGGCCTTTCCTTTGGTTCTATTTTTAATATAACTAAATTTAAGTGAATACAAAGTAAAGGTTGTTTTGCCTTTGATAGGCAATTTGAAAAACCTAATCGCATATTTAAATACTTTTGCTTAATCTTTTTTTCTTATAAGCATTAAGTGTGTTGTAAAAAAAAGGGCTGTCAAATTATTTTTCAACAGCCTATTTTTCTATTATGTATTTGAAATTTTAATTAAATATGCCTTGTGTAGCATTGTCTAATTTGTCAGCAACAATGTCAAAAATTGTGCTATTTGTACTCTCATTAATAAGTATAACTCCTTCAACCTGTATTGCATCATCTAACATTGCCCCTGAAATAGTTGAGAACCAAATAGCAGGGCTAAAATTAATTTCTGCAATAGCAGTAGAACCTTCAGTAAATGTGTGAGCTTCCGCATCTACTTCAAATACTTCACCTGAATTAAATTCAAACCTAACAGGTATTTCTGTTCCTGAATCATTGATGTAAATTCCTTCGGCAATTACCGATGGAGCGTCAACTTCGTCATAAATTTCAATTCCTAAATTAACATCAGTATATTCACCAAAAGGAATTGTTACTTCAACAGAAGGGCTTGCAACACCAGTTGCCAAATTAATTGTAGAAATCTGCTCATGCGTAATGGATTCAGATACTGTACCACTACCAGATACTCTTTCGCCATCAAATACAATTTCTCTAATTATTACAGAACCTGAATTAAACACAAGAGTATTAACCGCTATTGATTTAGCGGTGGGTGTAATTGTTGTATTCATTTTTAAAGATACTCTCATGGTTGTATCATTAGCACCATCATCTTTATCACAACTATTAAACAATAATGCAGTAAATACTAGTAAAGATGTAATTTTAAATAATAGATTTGTTTTCTTCATTTTATGACTTTTAATTAATAATTGAATTTCTATTTGTTTTCAGTCTTTGGTTGTTTCAGTCTAATGATTCAACTAGATAAATTAAGCAAATATAAATAAAAGAATCCGTTGTATAACTTTATAAAATTGATTTTTAAATTGTTTATATTTCTATCAAAAACAAACCTATTATTGTATTGAATAATTGTTAATGATGTTAATTTAAATAGTATTCTAGTTTTAAAACCTTGAAAATATTTAGCGTAATTTTCTTTAATCATAAAGAGATTGGAAGTTGAGAAAATAAGGTTCCTAATCGCTTCCTTGACTTCCTATAAATATAAGGCTAAGGTTGATTATAATTTTGTTGATTTTTTAGCATTGAAACCTCTAGTTTTACCTATTTACGTCCTTAAAACATACCTAATTGATATTCAGCACTTAGGTGTTATTTAGGTATGATAATAGGACAGGTTTCACAAAGTTAAAGAGGTGTAGTTTGGATCAGCACTAAAAGTTGTGGAGTAATTTAAAAACTAAACTAAAATTATTATGACTTAGAAAGAAACAACAACTATGGAGCAAAAAATTAAATTTATTTGTGGATGTAGAATAGGAAAATATACCATTACAGGATTATGTATGAATTTTAAAATCTCAATATTAACAGCTTATAAGTTAATAAATAGGTTCGATAAAACTAGGTTTTGAAGGTTTAAAGAATCCGTCAAGAACTCCCAAAACATCCAAATGCACTACAGGTTAATTATAAATGTATTTACATTTTTCGAATTTGATAATCCAATACAGTATATAGTTTTTAAATAATTTTCTTCAGTTTGAGATAGCATAATATTTAAATTTAGCCAAAAAAAATATTCATATTAATTTAATCCAAAATATGAATCAAAATAATCAAATTAAGTAATATTTTTTTGACTCAAATCATAAAATGCTATTTTTGGATATAAAAACAAAAGAATGAATATAGTAATTTATGGAACTGGTGGAGTTGGCGGATATTTTGGAGCTAGATTAGTTCAGGCAGGAAATGACGTTACATTTATAGCTAGAGGAGAACATTTAAGTGTAATTAAAAAAAAAGGACTACAACTTAAAAGTTATAAAGGAGATTTTTTAGTGTATCCAGCTAAAGCTACTTCAGCTATTTCAGAAGTCAAAAACATTGATTTAATTTTAATATGTGTTAAAACTTGGCAATTGAACGAGGCTGTAAATGAAATTGAAAATGTTTTAGCTAAAAATACAATGATAATTTCATTACTAAACGGTATTGATAATGTAGCGGTTATATCAAAAAAAATTGACAAAAAACATATCTTAGGAGGGTTGTGCAAAATAGTTAGTAAAATTGAGGATTACGGAATTGTCAATCATATTTCTTATGAACCAACTATTGTATTTGGAGAGCTAAATAATATAAAATCTAAAAGAGCATTACAATTAGAACAAACATTTAAAAGAGCAGGAATCACCACCAAATTAACAATGGATATTCAAAAAGAAATATGGACTAAATTTTTATTTATTTCAACAATTAGCGCCATTGGAGCCCTAACAAGAGCTTCAATTGGAGAAATGATTTGTTTACCTGAAATAAAAGATTTAATGTATAAAACGGCTGAGGAAATTGTAACTATTGCCAAGGCTAAAAAAATTAATTTACCAGATGATATTATAAAAAAACAATTTAAATTAATTGAAAATCAACCTTATAATACAACTTCATCCTTGCAACGAGATATGATGGAAGGAAAGCCTTCTGAATTGGAAGCACAAAACGGAAAAATTGTAAAAATGGGAAATGAATTAGGAATTTCAACTCCTGTTAATAATTTTATTTATTATTGTTTACTTCCGCAGGAAAATAAAGCAAGGGTATTAAATAAAATAGGCTGTTAATAACAACAATTTAAAAGTTATATTTTATTCACCTTTTTACTAATTAAAGAAACACCAATTATTACCATAAAACAGCTTAATATTTTAATTAAATTAATATCTCTGGCATATTCATTATAACCTAAAATATAAGCATAAAAGCTAACCATAAGAAAACTAATTACAGGTTGTAAATAAATATAACTTCCATTAACCGAAGGAGATACTTTTGTTAGTGCATAAATATTTAGTAAATAGGTTAAAAAAGTTGTACCAATAACAACAAAAGCAACAGTTAAATATGTATTTAATGTAAAAGCATAAAAATTGGTTTTAATTACATCGGGTAAACCAAAAGGAAGCATAAATAAAAAGCCAAATAAAAACACCCAACTTATTACGGTTAAAGGCTTATATTTTTTCATAAGTGGTTTTATCAATACCAAATACAATGCATAAGACATAGCGTTTAGAAAAATATAGATATTGCCTAAAATAGAACTTGTTCCTCCAGATTTACTTCCGTAAGCAATTAGTAAAACAGCTCCAATGCCACCAATAATAATACCCGCTATTTTATATGAAGTTAATTTTTCCTTTAAAATAAATACACCAAAAATTAGTACCATAACAGGTACGGCAGTTATTATAATAGAAGCGTCAATAGGTGATGTTAAATTTAAACCGTGAAAAAAAAGTAACTGATTAATAGCTACGCCAAGCAAACCGCTAATTGCTAATAACTTGAAATCTTTTTTATGTATTTTCTCTTTAATAAATGACTTTATAATCCAGAATAATAGCCCTGCACCTAATATTCTTAAAAAAATAAAAGCTGAAGGGCCAATTTTGTTTGGCATTATGCCTTTTGCAACAATATGATTTATTCCATAAATAATATTGGCACCCAATAAAGCCAAATGTGCTTTATAATTTTTTTTGTTCAAGTTTTAGGTTTTAAAAAAGCCGAAATTACAAATTATGTAGAAATTAATTAATTGTATTTTACCTTTTGGTAATACTAAAAAAATAACTTAAGCTAAAGATTTGACAATTTCATAAATTTCACGGTTAGCATGCTCATAACCAAACTGAAAAGCTTTATGTATAGCTTTTGAATCTAATACGCCAACTTTATTTATATCAGTAGGTGAAAACACATAATTACATTGACTAAATTTTTTAAAATTATTGACATCTAAACCAATATGAAAAACCCGATATAAAAGTTTTAATGAAGAATTAATTTCAGACTTTTCTACAGTGGAAATAGGATTTACAAAACTTCCAATAATGTATTTAAACTTATTTTGTAAGGGTTCAATGGGGAAATTATTTAATATACCTCCGTCAGAATATAAATTACCATTTATTTCAATAGGTGAAAATACAGGAGGTAATGCCGAAGAGGCAATTAAAGGTTTTATAAGTTCTCCCTTATTAAAATAATCTAAATTACCACTAAGTAAATTAGTTGCAGTTACTGTTAAAGGGTATTTTAAGCTCTCAAAAGAGTCTTCAGGAAAGAATTTTTTAAAAAACAAGGTATATTTGTCACTATCCATAATTCCTGGTTTATTAAGAGCGTAGAGCGATAATTTTAACAATGGAGTTTGAACAAAAAAATCAATCATTTCACTTGGATTATATCCAGCAGCATATAAAGCAGCTACTAATGCACCACCACTTGTTCCTGATACTTCAATGGGAATAATATTGTTTTCAAGTAATACCTTTATAAGTCCAATGTGAGCAATTGCCCTTACTCCACCACCTGAAAGTACCAAACCAATTTCTTTGGCCATTGCTTGTTAAGTATTAAATGATTCACGTCTAAGTTACAAAATATAATTACTTTAAATACAAGCTAAATAGACTTTATAGTTTTCTATTTAAAATGTAACTTTGCGCTTTTAAAAACGAATAACAAGGTATGGAATACAATTTTAGAGATATAGAAACAAATTGGCAACAATATTGGGCAGATAACCAAACGTTTAAAGCTGAAAACAATTCAAATAAGCCAAAATTTTATGTGTTAGATATGTTTCCATACCCATCAGGAGCGGGTTTACATGTTGGTCATCCGTTAGGTTACATAGCCTCAGATATTTATGCGCGTTATAAACGTCATAAAGGGTTTAATGTGCTACATCCGCAAGGTTATGATTCATTTGGATTGCCCGCCGAGCAATACGCTATTCAAACAGGACAACATCCATCCATTACAACAGAAGCCAATATTAAAACGTATAGAAGGCAACTAGATAAAATTGGATTTTCATTTGACTGGTCTCGAGAAATACGTACATCAGACCCTAATTATTACAAATGGACACAATGGATTTTTAAGTTATTATTTAATTCTTGGTACAATAAAACTAGCGATAAAGCTGAAGACATTGAAAGCTTAGTTACTATTTTTTCTTCTGAAGGAAATAAAAATATAAATGCAGCTAGCGATGATGATATTGAAATTTTCACAAAAGAAGATTGGAATAATTATTCTGAACAAGAACAACAGCAAATTTTATTAAAATATAGATTAACTTATTTGTCTGAAACTGAAGTTAATTGGTGTCCAGCTTTAGGAACAGTTTTAGCCAATGATGAAATTGTAAATGGAGTCTCAGAAAGAGGAGGTCATACTGTTGTTAGAAAAAAAATGAAGCAATGGAGTATGAGAATTACGGCGTATGCACAACGTTTGTTAGATGGTTTAAAGAAAATAGATTGGCCACAGCCATTAAAGGACTCTCAAACTAATTGGATTGGACGCTCTGAAGGAGCTATGGTTACTTTTAAAGTTGATGGACATGAGGAAAGTATTGATGTTTTTACAACACGGCCTGACACAATTTTTGGTGTAAGTTTTATGACATTGGCTCCTGAGCATGAATTGGTTTCTAAAATAACAACAGAAAACCAAAAAGAAAAGGTTGAAGCTTATATTAAGGCTACAGCAAAGAGAAGTGAACTGGAGCGTATGGCAGATGTAAAAACAATATCAGGAGTTTTTACAGGAGCATATGCAAAACATCCATTTACAGGAGAAAAATTACAAATTTGGATTGGAGATTTTGTGTTGGCAGGTTATGGAACCGGAGCTGTAATGTCTGTTCCCTGTGGAGATCAACGAGATTACAATTTTGCAAAACATTTTAATATACCAATACCAAATATTTTTGAAAATGTTGATATTTCTATAGAAGCAAATACAGATAAAGAGAATTCAATAATTACAAATTCAGATTTTTTAAATGGATTGCCCTATAAAAAAGCGATGAAACGTATTATTTATGAAATTGAACAACGTGGCTTAGGTTTTGGAAAAATAAATTACCGTTTAAGAGATGCTGTTTTTAGTCGTCAACGTTATTGGGGAGAACCTTTTCCTGTGTATTACAAAAATGGATTACCTCAAATGATTGCTACACAATATTTACCAATTGTTTTACCTGAAGTAGAAAAATACTTACCTACTGAAGATGGAAAACCACCACTTGGAAATGCAACTGTTTGGGCTTGGGATACTTCAAAAAATAAAGTGGTAGAGAATAGTAAAATTGATAATACAACCATTTTTCCATTAGAATTAAATACGATGCCGGGTTGGGCAGGAAGTTCATCTTATTTTAATAGATACATGGATGCTAATAACCCTAAGGAATTTGTAAGTAAAGAAGCCGTAAATTATTGGCAAGATGTTGATTTGTATATAGGAGGAAGTGAACATGCAACAGGTCATTTATTATACTCTCGTTTTTGGCAAAAATTCTTATTTGATAAAGGAATATTACCTGTTGATGAATATGCTAAAAAACTGATTAACCAAGGAATGATAACAGGAACCAGTGCTTTTGTTTATCGATGGGAGTTTGGAGATGGAAATAGGTCAGAAATGGCTAAAAAAACCATTTTTGTTAGTAAAAACTTAATGGATAACATAATTAAAGAAAGAAAAATTATTGAGAAAGAAGGTGAAAATGTAAAAGTAGATCCATCAGATTTATTAAAGCAAACTAAAATTTTAGAAGCTAAAAATAACAGTAAATGGTCTAATTTTACACCTATCCATGTAGATGTTTCCCTTGTAAATGCATCTGATGAATTGGATATTGATGCTTTTAAAAAATGGAGACCTGAATTTAGCAATGCTGAATTTATTTTAGAAGATGATAAATATATTGTTGGTCGTGAGATTGAAAAAATGTCGAAATCAAAATACAATGTTGTAAATCCAGATCAAATTTGTGAGGAATATGGAGCAGATAGTTTGCGTTTATTTGAAATGTTTTTAGGGCCTTTAGAGCAGTCTAAACCTTGGAAAACATCGGGTATTTCAGGGGTGTATAGCTTCTTAAAAAAATTATGGAAGTTATATTTTAAAAATGAAGAATTTATTGTTTCAAATGAACCGCCAACAAAGGAAGAACTAAAAACCTTACACAAAACCATAAAAAAAGTAGAAGAAGATATTGTAAATTTTTCATTCAATACATCTGTTTCTACATTTATGATTGCTGTTAATGAATTGACTGCTTTAAAATGTAACAAAAGAGCTATTTTAGAGCCTTTAGCTATAATTATTGAACCTTATGCACCTCATATTGCTGAAGAATTATGGAAAAATTTAGGTTATGAAGAATCAATTTCGGCGGTAGATTTCCCAATATTTAACCCAGAATATTTGATAGAAAGCACTAAAGAATATCCAATTTCATTTAATGGAAAAATGAGATTTAAGTTAGAGTTTCCTATGGATATGGATAGGGATGCAATTGAAAAAGCAGTAATGGCTCATGAAAAAACACAAGCACAATTACAAGGGCGTATTCCAAAAAAAGTAATTGTTGTTCCTGGTAAAATTGTAAATATTGTTGGGTAAAATAATTAAGATTTTAAGTTTTTATTTTTCGAAATTCTAAAAATACAAAATGCTTGAATGTTTGTTATTAACTATGTATATTGTGTTTTTTTATAGTAATTACTAACTAAATTTAAGAGATAAATTATGAAATTAAAAAAAAACATTAATTATAATACTCGAAAAATTCATCGTTATTTAGGAGTAATAATTGGCATTCAATTTTTATTTTGGACACTTGGAGGTATCTATTTTAGTTGGAATAATATGGATGATGTTCATGGTGAAACATTGATGAAACAAGAAAAAAAACATGTTAAACATGTTGATTTTTCTCAAATTCAAAAAGGAATTGATTCTTTAAAAATTGACTCCATTCATTCTATTCATTTAATTGAAGTTTTAGGAAAACCATTAACACAGTTTAAATATTACAATAAAAACCATTTAAAAACACAATTAATAACTGAAACAGGAAAACTACACTCCCCATTTTCTGCTCAAGAATGTCTTGAAATAGCTGAACAACAGTTAAAAGAGCCAATTCCAATTATTAAAGCTGAATATTTAACCCAAAATGATGTTGGAAAACATCACGAATATAGAAAAAAACCACTTCCGGTGTACGCTTTTACTATTGATCACCCTACTAAAACAACTATTTATGTTTCGCCAGAATTAGGAGAAATTACAAGTGTTAGAAATAATAATTGGAGGCGATTTGATTTTTTGTGGATGCTTCATACGATGGATTACTCAGCAAGAGATGAAATTACCAATTGGGCTCTTCGAATTCTTTCAATTTTTGGGATATTAACCATATTTTCAGGGTTTTTCCTATTTTATTTAACATCTCCATCAGTAAAAAAAATGAAAAAAAAAGCAAGTAGTAAAAATTCTTAATTAAAATTTATATATGGTATATTTATTGCTTACTGTATTGTAGCCAATTATGAGAAGTGTAAAAGCCATTTGTATAATACTACTAATTTTTCCATTAACCTTATTTGGGCAATCGGATACAAAAATTATTAAAATACCTGATTTTCTTGTAGGAAATTATTTTTCAAAAAAAGATTCAATCTTGAGAACTTGTTTTTGCTTTGATAAAGTAGGTGAGCAAATTTCACCATTAAAAATTGATAAAAACATCAAGGAAATTAACTATTGTAAAATTTTACAACAGAAAAATAGCGATGGAAAAAGCGACTGGAAATATGACCTATTTATAAAAAATAACGACTATGAAATTTTTGCAGAATATATAAATATTGATACTATTAACTGGTTAATGAAAAAATACAAGAACAATATTTTTGTGTCTGAAAAGAATGTGAAAGTAACGAATAAAGTAATTGGTGTTAACTCAACATATTTGAGAAGTTCTTCTAACGATGATTTTATTTTAAAAGTTTATAAAATTATGAAGACTACAATTGAGTAATTAATACAATATTTTTTAACTGAAATTGTTAAATTTAGTAAAAGAGAGGTTTCTTAAATTTTAAAATTATGATATTTATAAAACAAAAAATTACAATAATAAAATCATAATTTTGGTTGAGATTAACCAAAGCTTAACACCTATATTTACATTAAACTTGAGCATAAAATGAGTATAATTAAATTTAATTACTTTCTGTTAATCAATAAAAAACAATAAATTTGATTGGATGAAATTAAAACAACTTTCTTTACGTATTCGTATATTTTTGTCAATGATATTGCTTGTTTTATTAGCTTCAATATTAATTGCTGCCATTACTATTTATCAGTATAAAGAACAAACTAGCGAGTATAATAAAGGAAGGTTAGACAGAAAAGAAGCATCTGTAAAAGCCGCAATAAACTTTTGGCTAAATTCTTCACAAAACTCATATCCAATAGTTACAGAAAAGTTAGCTGCTATATTTAAAGATAAAATTTATGAGATTTCTGATATTGAAAATTTAGAAATTAACATTTATGATTTAGATGGAAAATTAGTTAAAAGTTCTCATTCTGGATTTGTAAAAAGTGATGCGCCAATTAACTTATCTGATACAGTTTTAGCTAAAATTGCTAATAATTTTAAGCATCATTATGTTGAAACAAAGATAATAAAGAGAAATACCTTTCAATCCTCATACTCATATATAACCGATAACAAATTTAAACCAATAGGAATTTTAAATTTGCAATATGTTCAAGATAATTCGGTTCAGGATAGAGATTTAGTAGAGTTCTTATACCGTTTATTAATGGTATATATTTTAATGTTTGCTGTGGCAATTTTATTGGCATATTTTATATCTAGCTATATTACAAGGTCTATTAAAGCAGTTACAGATAAAATACAAAGAACAAGGTTAGATGAGCGTAATGAAAAAATTATATTGAAAGATGCGAGTTCAGAAATTTTCACACTAGTGAATGCTTATAATGAAATGATTGATGAATTAGAAGAAAGTGCTGTAAAATTAGCAAAGGGAGAACGAGAACAAGCTTGGCGTGAAATGGCTAAACAAGTTGCCCATGAAATTAAAAACCCGTTAACACCAATGCGTTTAACGGTACAAAGTTTTCAGCGAAAATTTAATGCGAATGACCCAAATATTTATGATAAAGTAAACGAATTTAGTAAAACATTAATTCAACAAATAGATACGATGAGTTCCATTGCATCTGCCTTTTCAACTTTTGCTAAAATGCCAGTTCAAAAAAGTGAAGAATTAAATGTTGTTGAAGTTGTAAAACACGCATTAGATATTTTTACAGAGGATTATATTTCTTATTTTCCAAAGCAGAAAGTAATTATTGCAAAATTGGATAAAGCTCAGTTGATTAGAATTATCACGAATTTAATAAAGAACGCTGTCCATGCATTAGATGAAACTGAAAATAAACAAATTGAAGTTTCTGTTGAAGAAGATAATGAAAGTGTTATTATTAAAGTTGCAGACAATGGTAAAGGAATTTCTAATGAAGATAAAATACGTGTGTTTGAGCCTAAATTTACTACAAAATCGAGTGGTATGGGGTTGGGTTTGCCAATGGTAAAAAACATTGTAGAAACCTATGGAGGAAAAATTACATTTACATCACAAATAAATAAAGGAACCGTTTTTAAAATAGTATTACCTAAAAAATAATTTTATGGATTTTGAAAATATATTAGTTGAGCAAAAAGACAAAATAGCAGTAATTACAATAAATAGACCATCTAAACTAAATGCATTAAATAAAAATACAATTGAAGAATTGCACGAAGCTTTTAAGAGTTTAGATGCAACTACTAAAGTTAAAGTTATCCTTATTACTGGTAGTGGAGAAAAAGCTTTTGTTGCAGGTGCTGATATTTCTGAATTTGCAAATTATTCCATTGAAGAAGGAACTGAACTTGCAAGAAATGGACAGGAGCTATTATTTGATTTTGTTCAAAATTTAAGTACTCCTGTAATAGCAGCAATAAATGGTTTTGCTTTAGGTGGAGGTTTAGAATTAGCCATGGCTTCACACTTTAGAGTTGCAAGTACAAATGCAAAAATGGGGTTGCCAGAAGTTTCCTTAGGTGTAATTCCAGGTTATGGAGGTACACAACGTTTACCTCAGCTAGTTGGTAAAGGAAAAGCTATGGAAATGATAATGACGGCAGGAATGATTTCTGCTGAAGAAGCTAAAGATTGGGGATTAGTAAACAACGTAGTTGAACAGGAAGAGTTATTGCCTTTTTGTAAAAAAATAGCAACCAAAATAGCAAGAAATTCATCAGTTGCAATTGCTGCAGCCATAAAATCTATCAATGCTAATTATAAGAATGCTGTAAATGGATTTGATGTTGAAATTGAGCAATTTGGTAAAAGTTTTGGTACCAGTGATTTTAAAGAAGGAACCACTGCTTTTTTAGAAAAGAAAAAACCAAATTTTGAATAAAAATTAAATAAAAAAGCAGCTTTAATTTGCGTATAATTTATTTAAGCCCATCCCACTCATTAAAAAACTGTTTGAGAAACGTTTCCATGTATTGATGGCGTTCTTCAGCAATTTTTTTACCAGTTTCTGTGTTCATGTTGTTTTTTAATAACAATAATTTTTCGTAAAAATGATTTATTGTGGGAGCTTCAGAATTTTTATATTCCTTTTTTGTTAGATTTAGGTTTGGTTTAATTTCAGGATTGTACAATGGTCTATTTTTAAACCCTCCATAATTAAAAGTTCGTGCAATACCTATAGCTCCAATGGCATCCAATCTGTCAGCATCTTGAATAACATCTAATTCAGGGGATGTGAATGTTTGCTCAAAATTTCCGCCTTTATAAGAAATATTTGTAATTATATTTTCAATATGAATTATTATTGATTCTTTAACAAGTTGACTTTTTAAAAATGCACGAGCAATTTTAGGGCCAATGGTTTCATCTCCATTGTGAAATTTTGAATCGGCAATATCATGTAACAAAGCTCCTAATTCTACAATAAATAAATCAACATTTTCATGTTGGGCTATTAACTTAGAATTGTTCCATACACGCAATACGTGAAACCAGTCATGGCCACCTTCAGCATTTTTTAAAGTGGCTTTAACAAAGGTTTCTGTATTGGAAATTATTTGTTGTTTATTCATTTTCTAAAAATAAAAAGAGGCTGTCTGAAAAGCAATTATACTTGTCATTTTGAACAAAGTGAAAAATCTCAACATCTTGATATATAAGTGTTTAATTTCAAGGAGATTCTTCATTTACATTCAGAATGACACTTTTTAGACAACCTCTTAAAAATATATTTTAATCTTTTTTAATTAATTGCCGTACACTTACCATTTACACAAGTTAGTTGTGTAGGAGGTAATACAATAGAACAATCAGAAATAATATTCCATTTTATATTAAAAGCGGCTTCATTTTTGGTATAGGTAGCTACCTTTTCTTTTAACAACCCAACATTAATAGAAGTGCTAAATACTAAATAACTCCAAGGTCCTCCACAGGGTTTACTGCCAAAGGCAATAAAATTACACATAGTGTTTTCAGTACAAGTTCCTTTAGAAACTAATAGTTCAATTTCTTCTTTTAAATTATCTAATTCAAGCCGTTCTTCTTCTCTTTGGCTTATATCAGAATTGTTAGAGCAACTTAGGATGGTAGCTAATATTACAATTGCTTTTAAGAGGTGTTTAAAAACTTTCATATGTATTTAATTACTTCAAAAATGGATTAAAGATAATATTTTAGCAATGCTCTTCGTAAGCTCCAGCTAAATTAGAAGCAATAACTTCAGCAGGTCTACCTTCAATATGATGGCGTTCTAGCATATGAACCAATACCCCATCCTTAAATAAAGCAATTGAAGGTGATGATGGAGGAAAAGGAGCCATGTTTTCACGTGCTTTTGCAGTGGCGTCAGCATCTACTCCTGCAAAAACAGTTACCAAATTAGCAGGTGTTTTATCGTATTGTAAAGAAAGAATTGCACCTGGGCGAGCTGTACCTGCGGCACAACCACAAACCGAGTTTACAACAACTAATGTTGTTCCTTCTTTTTTCAATGTTTCTTCTACTTCTTGAGCTGTATGAAGTGACGTAAAACCTACATTTTCTAGCTCTTCTTGCATTGGTTTTACCAATTCTGGTGGATACATATTTTTATTTTTTTAGTTATACAATATTTAAGGTACAAACCTACATAATTTTTTTGTTTTGAAATTATTTTAAAAACAAAAAACAATCAAAAGAACCTCGTTTACAAATAATTATAAATATTTTAACAACTGTAGCAAATATTAATAGAAAGGATACTAACAATTAGGTGTATATTTGAAAACTAAAAAATAAAAATGGCAAATTTTATTAAATGGCTTGGAGCTGGATTAGGATTTACTTTGGGAGGGCCTATTGGAAGTATTTTAGGTTATGCTGTTGGAAATTTAATTGATGGTTTTACAAAAGGAGATGTTGAAAGAGCTAGAGCATATAGAAATACTAGTAGAACAAGCCATTCAGGTGATTTTGAAATTAGTTTATTGCTTTTATCTTCCGTTGTAATTAAGGCTGACGGAAAAGTAGATCAAAGAGAATTGTCTTATGTAAGAAATCATTTTATAAAAATGTATGGAGAGCAAAGAGCTACAAATGCATTTAAATTATTTAAAGGATTTATAAAGAATAATAAAATTTCTACAAGGCAAGTTTGCTTACAAATTAGGCAAAATTTAACGCATGCTTCTCGATTGCAATTGATTCATTTTTTATTTGGTATTGCAAAATCTGATGGTTTTGTCAATGAAGCAGAAGTAAACTCAATTAAAACAATTGCAGGTTATTTATATATAAATCAATATGATTTTGAATCTATAAAGGCAATGTTTTACAATAGTACTGAAAGTGCATATAGAATTTTAGGAGTTGATAAAACGGCGAGCAGAGAAGAAATTAAAATAGCATATAGAAAAATGGTAAAAAAATACCATCCAGATAAACTACAGCATTTGGGAGAAGAACATGTAAAAGGAGCCAAAGAAAAGTTTACACAAGTTCAAAAGGCTTATGAAGAATTGCAAAAAGAACAAAAAATATAGTAGCTATTTTTTTATTGAGATTTAATTTTATAAAAAGAAGAGTTTCCTTTTAGATACTTTTTAACGCCCATATTGCATTTTTTCCGAAGTATAAATAACTTTTTAGATATGGAATTCTTTTCACCTTCTTATATGAATTTAAAATAATTTACTGAATCATTTTACAGTCTAAAATATATATAAATATAAAGTTAAATTAAAACTTTAAATTTCAACATATCAAGTGATTAATTTTTTGCTTATTATAAAATGATATTTTCAATAAAATACGTAATTTCGCAAACTAATTGATTTAAAGGCATAAAATGAGTAAAAAATTCAGAGAATATAAAGGATTGAACCTCACTAAAGTAGCAGAAGAAACTTTAGCGATATGGGAAGCAGAGCATATTTTCGAAAAAAGTATCACTACTAGAGATAAAAATAAACCATTCGTATTTTTTGAAGGGCCTCCTTCAGCAAATGGTTTACCAGGAATTCATCACGTAATGGCACGTGCAATTAAAGATATTTTTTGTAGGTATAAAACCTTACAAGGTTTTCAGGTAAAGCGTAAAGCAGGTTGGGATACTCATGGATTACCAATTGAATTGGGTGTTGAAAAAGAATTAGGAATTACCAAAGAAGATATAGGAAAAAAAATTACCGTTGAAGCATATAATGAAGCTTGTAAAAAAGCAGTAATGCGTTATACCGATGTTTGGGAAGATTTAACACGCCGTATGGGCCATTGGGTTGATATGCATGACCCGTATGTAACATACAAATCAAAATATATGGAAACGGTTTGGTGGTTATTAGCCCAACTGTATAAAAAAGGATTGATTTATAAAGGGTATACAATACAGCCATATTCACCAAAAGCAGGTACAGGTTTAAGCTCACATGAATTAAATCAGCCAGGAACCTATCAAGATGTTACAGACACTACAGTTGTAGCACAATTTAAAGCAATTAAAAACACATTGCCTAATTTTTTACAAGAAATAGATGGTGATATTTACTTTTTAGCTTGGACAACAACTCCTTGGACATTACCTTCTAACACAGCACTTACAGTTGGAAAAAAAATAGACTATGTTGTTGTGAAATCATTCAATCAGTATACATTTAAACCGATGAATGTAATTTTAGCTAAAAATTTAGTTGAAAAGCAATTTTCAAAAAAATTCTTTGCAGTTGAAAATGAAACTCAACTTTCAGAATATAAAGAGGATGAAAAAAAAATTCCATATGTCATTGTAAAAGAGTTTAAAGGAACAGCATTCTTGGAGTCTAAATACGAACAGTTAATGCCTTATGCACTTCCATACCAAAACCCTGAAAATGCCTTTAGAGTAATTGCCGGGGATTTTGTAACTACTGAAGATGGTACGGGAATTGTGCATACTGCTCCAACATTTGGTGCTGATGATGCCATGGTTGCTAAAAAAGCAATACCAGAAGTTCCACCAATGCTAGTATTAGATGATAATGGAAATCCAGTGCCTTTAGTTAATTTACAAGGAAAATTTACCAAGCATATGAAAGAATATGCAGGGAAATATGTAAAAAACGAATATTATATAGATGAACCGGCTCCTGCACGTTCTTTAGATGTTGAAATTGCTATTCAGTTAAAAGAAGAAAATAAAGCATTCCATGTTGAAAAGTATCGCCACAGTTATCCACACTGTTGGAGAACAGATAAACCTATATTATATTATCCATTAGACTCTTGGTTTATAAAGGTGACTGATAAACGAGATAGGATGTTTGAATTAAATGAAACTATTAATTGGAAACCAAAATCAACAGGAGAAGGTCGTTTCGGTAATTGGTTAAAAAATGCCAACGACTGGAATTTATCTCGTTCACGTTATTGGGGTATTCCTTTACCAATTTGGAGAACTGAAGATGGCACTGAAGAAATAATGATAGGCTCTGTTGAAGAGTTGAAAGCTGAAATAGCAAAAGCTGTTGAAGCAGGGTTTATGGAAGCTGATATTTTTGACGATTTTGAAGTTGGGAATATGAGTGAAGAAAACTATGATAAAATTGATTTGCATAAAAATGTAGTTGATACTATTACATTAGTTTCACCTTCAGGAAAACCAATGAAACGCGAATCAGATTTAATTGATGTTTGGTTTGATTCTGGCTCTATGCCGTATGCGCAATGGCATTATCCTTTTGAAAATAAAGAGCTAATAGACGAGAAAAAATTCTTTCCAGCCGATTTTATTGCAGAAGGTGTTGATCAAACTCGAGGATGGTTTTATACCTTGCATGCAATTGGAACCATGGTTTTTGATTCGGTAGCCTATAAAAATGTAGTGTCTAATGGATTGGTGTTAGACAAAGAAGGTAAAAAAATGTCGAAACGTTTAGGAAATGCAGTGGATCCATTTGAAACAATGGATAAATATGGTGCAGATGCAACACGCTGGTATATGATTTCAAATGCAAATCCGTGGGATAATTTAAAATTTGATATTGAAGGAATTGATGAGGTTAGACGCAAATTCTTTGGAACGCTGTATAATACCTATTCTTTCTTTTCTTTGTATGCAAACTTAGATGGGTTTACGTATGCTGAAGATGAAATAGCTATAGAAAAAAGACCTGAAATAGACCGTTGGGTTTTATCAGAATTAAATACATTAATTAAGAATGTTGAAAAATTTTACGAAGAATATGAACCAACCAAAGCCGCAAGAGCTATACAAGATTTTGTTTCAGAATATGTTAGTAATTGGTTTGTTCGTTTAAGTAGAAGACGCTTTTGGAAAGGAGAATATGGGGAAGATAAAATTTCTGCTTACCAAACGTTATATACGTGTATGGTTACAGTTGCTAAATTAGCCTCACCAATTGCTCCATTCTTTATGGATAATATTTACAAAGATTTAACAAGTGTTTCAGGAAAAGAAAATTTTGAATCTATACATTTAACCTCTTTTCCAATCTATGATAAAAGTTTAATTGATGGTAAATTAGAGCATAAAATGCAACAAGCCCAAAAAATATCATCTATGGTTTTATCATTGCGTAAAAAGGAAATGATAAAAGTACGTCAGCCATTACAACGAATAATGATTCCCGTTTTGAATAATGAGGAAAGAGAAGAAATTTTAGCAGTTGAAAATTTAATAAAATCGGAAGTAAATGTTAAAGAAATTGAGTTAATAGATGATGCTTCAGGTATATTGGTAAAAACAATAAAACCTAATTTTAAAGTACTAGGCCCTAAGTATGGAAAAGACATGAGGTTTGTGGCACAAGCAATTCAAAATTTAACCCAGGATGACATAGCAATTGTTGAAAAACAAGGAAAAATTCCTATAGAAATAGCAGGAAATATTGTAAATTTAACCATTGCAGAAGTTGAAATCACATCGCAAGATATAGAAGGGTGGTTAGTTGCAAACCAAGGAAATTTAACCGTGGCTTTAGATGTAACAATTACAGATGATTTACGTAAAGAAGGAAATGCAAGAGAGTTGGTAAATAGAGTTCAAAACTTACGTAAAGAATCAGGATTAGATGTTACCGATAAAATTAAGCTAGTTATTCAAAAAAATGATATATTAGAGCAATCAATTTTAGCAAATGAACAATATATTAAAGCTGAAACGTTAACAAAAGAATTGGTATTTGAAGAGATGTTAGAAAAAGGTATTGAAATTGTATTTGACAATGTAAATACAAAGATATTAATAGAAAAAATATAGGATTATGAATGAAAATAATAGATATTCCGACAAAGACTTAGCTGAATTTAAAGAGATAATTTTAAAAAAAATAAGCAATGCTGAAGAAGATTTAGCATTGATAAAAAGTGCATTTAAAAATGACAGTAATAATGGGACTGATGATACTTCACCTACATTCAAAGCTTTTGAGGAAGGATCAGAAACCATGTCTAAAGAAGCAAATGTGCAATTAGCAATTCGTCAAGAAAAGTTTATAAGAGACTTAAAAAATGCATTGTTGCGTATTGAAAACAAAACATACGGTATTTGTAGAGTTACAGGTAAATTAATTCAAAAAGAACGATTGAAATTAGTACCACACGCAACGTTAAGTATCGAAGCTAAAAGAATGCAACAATAATCAATCTAAAATAAGCTATTAAAAAAGAGTTAAACGTTAATTATAAAAATAAATAACACAAAGTTTAACCCTTTTTTAATAGCTTTTATTTTCAATATATAAAATAACTAAAATTGAAAAAAGCACTATTTATCATAGTTTTGGTTTTATTAATAGACCAAATTAGCAAAATTTATATTAAAACTAATTTTTTTTACGGAGAAGAAGTTGTAGTTTTTGATTGGTTTAGAATTCATTTTATTGAGAACAATGGAATGGCTTGGGGTGCTGAATTTGGGGGTAAAGCAGGAAAATTATTTTTAACTATTTTTAGATTATTTGCAATTACGGGCATAGGCTATTGGTTATATACTTCTGTTAAAAAAAAGGCGCATACTATATTAATTGTCGCTATATCACTAATTTTTGCTGGAGCTATGGGAAATATTATAGACTCTGTTTTTTATGGAACTATATTTAATACACCTGGAGGTTTAAATATAGCTACATTATTTTCAGACAAACCTTATGGTAAATTATTTTTTGGCAAAGTTGTAGATATGTTATACTTTCCAATGTGGAGCGGTAATTTACCTTCTTGGATACCCTTTTATGGCGGTAAACCCTTTACTTTTTTCAATGCTATTTTTAATGTAGCAGATACTGCAATTTCTACAGGTGTTGGTTTGTTAATTGTTTTTAACAAGAAAGTATTCCCCAAAGAAGTATAAATTAAATTTTAATAAAAGTATATTTATAATAATTATTTATCGTAATATTGCAATAAAACGATATATTAATATGGGTATTACAAAATTTGAAAAATTTAACGAAGAACAAAATAAAATTTCACAGGCTGCAAAAGCTTTTGCACATCCTGCCAGAATAGCTATTTTACAACAGTTATTTAAATTAAATACCTGTGTTTGTGGAGACTTGGCTCTTGAAATAGGCTTGGCTCAATCTACAACTTCACAACACCTAAAAGAGCTAAAAAATGTTGGTTTAATTAAAGGAACAATTGAAGGAACAAGTGTTTGCTATTGTATTGATGAAAAAGTTTGGGAAGAATTTAAACAACTTTTTATCTCATTTTTTAATGAATATAACAATTCTAAGATACAATGCTGTTAAAAAAAATAAAAAATACAATTGATTTTTTAAAAACTAAAAAAATCTCTAACGAGAGGAAGCAAATTTTACAACCTCTAATTAATTATATACAATCAAAGGTTTCAGAAAATAAAAATGTTAATTTAAACTTTATTTGTACACATAATTCAAGAAGGAGTCATTTATCACAAGTTTGGGCACAAGCAGTTGCACATTATTTTAACGTAAAAAATGTACATTGCTATTCTGGAGGTACTGAAGCTACTACATTGTATCCAATAATTGTGCAAACATTAGAACAGGTAGGGTTTGAGATTAATAAATTATCTGAAAGTGGGAATAAAGTATATAGCATTAAATATGCTGAAAATGAACATCCTGTTATCGGGTTTTCTAAAATATTTGACAATTTATTCAATCCTAAAAATAAATTTGCTGCAATCATGACATGTTCACATGCCAATGCCAATTGTCCTTTTATTCCTGGAGCAGAAAAACGTATCCCTATAGAATATGAAGATCCAAAGGAATTTGACAATACACCCCAGCAAAAGGAAAAATACCAAGAACGAAGTAATCAAATTGCAGTTGAAATGTTATATGTTTTTTCACAAATTAAAATAAATTAATTTCAATGACAACAATCAAAAAAAATTAAATTTTCTCGATAGTTATTTAACTTTATGGATATTTGTTGCTATGGCTCTGGGTGTTGGAATAGGTTATTTTTTACCTTCATTTCCAACCCTTATTAATTCATTTAATAGTGGCTCTACCAATATTCCAATAGCAATTGGTTTAATTGTGATGATGTACCCACCTTTAGCCAAAGTTAATTATGCACTATTGCCAAAAGTATTTCAAAATGTAAAAATTTTAGCTATTTCTTTAGTATTGAACTGGATAATAGGACCAGTACTTATGTTTATACTTGCGCTTACTTTTTTGCAAGATTACCCAGAATATATGGTAGGGCTAATTTTAATAGGGTTGGCTCGTTGTATTGCTATGGTTTTAGTTTGGAATGATCTTGCAGAGGGAAGTAGTGAATATGGAGCAGGATTAGTTGCGTTAAATAGTATTTTTCAAGTTTTTGCATATAGTTTTTATGCCTGGTTGTTTATAACAGTATTACCACCTTACTTTGGGTTTGAAGGAGCTATTGTTGATATATCTATTGCAACCATTGCGGAGAGTGTAGCTATCTATTTAGGGTTACCTTTTGTTTTAGGAATTTTAAGCAGAATGATTTTAGTTAAACTAAAAGGAGAAGAGTGGTATACCAAAAAATTTATTCCTACTATTTCACCATTAACTCTTATTGCCTTATTATTTACTATTGTAGTTATGTTTTCTCTAAAAGGCGAGTTAATTGTTAAAATACCTATGGATGTATTAATAATAGCAGTGCCATTACTTATTTATTTTAGCTTAATGTTCATTATTGGATTTTTCTTTACCAAAGCAATGGGTGCAGAATATGATAAAACAGCAGCAGTTGCATTTACAGCAGCAGGAAATAATTTTGAATTAGCTATTGCGGTATCCATTGCTGTTTTCGGTTTAAACTCAGGACAAGCATTTACTGGTGTTATTGGGCCTTTGGTTGAAGTCCCTGCATTGATTTTATTAGTGCGAGTTTCTTTTTGGTTAAAGAAAAAGTATTATTAAAATAAATTTTTATGTATTATTTTGTGAATTGTAATTATTACAATACTTTTGTAAGCGATTACTTACATACTTGTATGCTGTTATGTTAAGATTAAGTACTGAAACCAGGCAAGCTCAAATAAAAGAAGCTACTTTAGATATAATTTCAAATGAAGGTTTAGCAAAACTTTCCATAAAAAATTTAGCAGCAAAGGTTGGAGTTAGTGAAGGAGCTATTTACAGACATTTTAAAAGTAAAAGAGGTATTCTTTTATCAATAATTAAAGATGTTTATAATAATTTAGTTGTAAATCAAAAAGAGGTTGCCAATTCAAACATGGTACCATCTATTAAGTTATTTACGTTTTTTTGTAAACAAATTAAGTATTTAATTCATAATAAGGGTATCACTATTTTACTATTTACTGAAGCTACACATGCAAACGACTCAGAATTAAAAGAAAAACTTTTACAAATTTTAAAATCACAAAAACTTTTACTAATTCAAATTGTTCAAGAAGGAATTTCACATGGTTTGTGGAATAAAAATATTGATGTAAATGATTTTGCTACCATTTATATGGGAATTCCTATAATATTAAACATTGAACTGGTTTTAAATAAAAAGGACTTTAATCATGAAGCGTTTTGTAATAAAATGTTTGTGCTTTTAGAGCGCATATTAAAATATTAAAAAATTTACACAAATAAGTAAGTAAGTGTTCACAAACATAAATAATTAGAAATGAAAAATAAAATTTTAATAATAGTTTTAATTCTGTTTTTTGTAACCCCTCCGTTGCTTAAAGCTCAGAAAGTTACAAATATTCAAGATTTATTTAGTGCTTTAAAAAAGCATCCACAAACAAAAGGTGATGCTTTAGCATTTGAAAAAGCAAAAACAGGAAAACAATTAGCATATAGCGCTTTGTTCCCCAAAATTACTGCATTTGGTACTTATGATAATACATCTGTTCCAACAGGGTTAATACCTCTACCTCCAAATGATTTAATGCCTTTAGTTAATAACCAAAGTATACCTCAACCATTTAGTGAAGAAATATATAGAGTAGGAATTAGTATTTCAATGCCAGTATTTATAAAATCTATTTATACTATGGTAAGTAAAGCGAAATATATGCAACAATCTGCCAAGGCAAAAAAACATATTAATTTATTACAATATGAAGCTATTATAGTTAGCTCAAATGCTAATTTACAATATATAAAAGCTTTAACAGAAGCACTTGAAAGTAAAAAACAATCACTTTTAAAAACGAAAGAAATAATTGCTTTAAAAGTAAAAAATGGAAGGGCTTCAGGTTCAAGTTTATTAATTATTAGTAATGGAGTAAACCAAGTAGAAGCTACCAAAAATGAAATTGCTATTAATAGAGGGAAAATAATAGAAACTATTGAAACATTAACAGGAATTAGAGTGGAAAACCCAGTAGATATGCTTGAAATTAATAAAAGTATAGATACAAGTGCTATGGAAGCATTAGAACCTTTAAAACAAAAAGTTTTTGCTGATAAATTAAACTATAGAGCTGAAAAAGAAAAGTTATTACCATCTATTTTGCTTAGAGGAAACTATAATCACAGCTTTGCAAATGCATATAATAATGATATTGCAATTGATGAAAATTACACCACATTTGGTTTAGTAGTAAGCATGCCTCTTTTTAATAAAAGTCAATATACTCAAATTAAAAAAAGTAAAATAATCTACAAATCTACCCAAAATGAGTTCTCTAGATTGGAATTATCACTTAAATCACAAGTAAATCAATTAGAGAATAGCCTAAAGTTATTATATAAGTCGGAAAGACTGTATCAACAAAATGTGAAAGAAAAAGAAAATATTTTACATATAGCTAAAGTAAGCTATCAATTAAATAGAATATCTATTGAAGATTATTTAAAATATGAAGACGATTTAGTGTTGGAAAAATCAAAATTATACAAAGCACAAGCTGAAAAATGGCAAACACTTATGAAGTTGGCTGTAATTTATGGTAATAACATTGAAAATTTAGTAAAATGAAAACAATAAAAAACAAAAAAACAATAGGCATAATTGCAGTAGTTGTAATTATACTTTTAGCAATTTTTGCTGTACTAAATGCTAAACGAAAAGAAGCCGCATTACCAATAGCTAAAGAATATGGTATTGTAGTTTCAACCATTAAACCTGAATTAAAAGAGGTAGCCTTAACACTTCCTTATTTAGCGCAAACTGAAAATGATAAAGATGTTAATTTATCATCAAAAGTAACAGCACGTGTTAATTTTATACAGCCAAGTGGCACAAAAGTTAAAAAAGGAGCAATTATTGCACGATTAGATAATACTTCCATTCAAACCAACTCAGCTAGTTTAAAATCACAAATAAAAGCGACTCAAACTTCGCTTAAAAATTTAGAAGAAACACATCAAAGAACTAAAGAATTACTAGCTATTAAGGGTGCTTCTATTGAACAATATCAAAAAGAAGAAAGTAGCATAGAAACTTTAAAAGCTAAATTAAATGCTTTACAACAAAATCAAATAAATGTAGCTAATACACTAACGTACTCTACTATTTTGTCACCAGTTGATGGTATTATTTCAAAAACATTGGTCAATAAGGGAGACATGTGTTTACCAGGGCACCCTGTGGCAACTATTAGGGCTACCAATGGTTTTTATTTGCTACTAAGAGTTCCTACAAATCTAACTATATATGGCGTTAATTTTAAAAATGAAAATTATTCGGCCATTGCATTAAACAGCACTTTTAACAGCTTAGCAGAATACAAAGTATATGTTAACTCAAAAGGGTTTACAACAGGCGATAGAATAGAAGTTAATGTTATTGTTTTTAAAGGAGAAGCAATAAAATTACCTTTTGATGCTATTTTAAATCGTGATGGAGAAAGTTTTGTGTTAGCAAAAGAAAATGATAAGGCAAAAGCGATTCCTGTAACTATAATCCAATCAGGAGAAGAAGGGGTTGTAATTAGTAATCCAGCTATTGTAGGTAAAGAAATTATTGTTGCCAAGCAGGATATTTTATTGAGACTTTTGGGAGGTACAAACATCACAACTCAAAAAAACTAAGCTATGTTCAACTATTTTTATAAACGCCCTTATACACTATATGCCATCATAGCAGGTTTCTTTATTATGGGCATAGTAGCCTTAATTACATTACCAAAAAATCTATTTCCAGATGCTAACCCACCACAGGTCATTGTTATTACAAATGTTCCTGGAGCTACTGCACAAGTAGCAGCAAATACGGTTTCAAAACCTATTGAACAAGAAATTTCAAGATTGGGTTTAGTAACAGATGTAAGTTCTGTAAACGTTGCCAATTTCTCTATAGTAAAAGCTGATTTTGGATATAAAAAGGATTTAAATGCTGCTGCTGTTGATGTGGCTAATGCCTTATCCATTGCAAAAGGAAAATTGCCTTCGAATGTAAATCCAGCTATTTATACGGCTGGTGATTTTACCTTACCAGTAGATGTAATCTCTTTAAGTCCTAAAAACAGCGACATAAATATTGCAGATATTAGTAAAATAGCAGAGAGTTTTATCAAGCCTTATTTGTTGAGTAACCCTGAAATTGGAAACGTGGAAGTGTTTGGGGGATATGAAAGTGCGGTAAACATTGAAGTAGATCCGTTTAAAGCGAAACGCTATCATGTAAATTTTGAATCCATATCAAAAGCAATTCAAGTATTAAATAAAGATATGCCCATTGGGTTTGTTAAAGGTGAAAATAGCTTTTATACCATTACTTTTTATGGTGAGAAAGATGAAATAGAGAAAATTAAAAATATACATATTTTGCCAAATGTTCGGTTAAAAGATGTGGCGGATGTTGTTTGGGGGTATAAAAAACGTACCAGTGGTTATATTGGCAATGCAAAACCCGCTATTGCCCTAGCTATTCAACGTGCTCCTGGAGGAAGTGTGCTTGATGTTAGTAAGGCAGCCAGAGCTGAAATGAAAAAATTAGAGGCGCAATATCCAAACATTAAATTTGAAATTTCGGATACCCAACGAAACCTTATCGAATTAGCGAACTCTAATATGCTAGACGCTTTACGAGATGCCATTATTTTTACACTTATTGTGGTGCTATTTTTCTTAGGAAATTTTAGAGCCATTATTGCGGCTGGTTTATCAATACCTATGGTATTTTTTGCAACTATGGCGGTAATTTGGTTAACAGGTGGCGAACTAAATATCGTTATTTATACTGCTATTATTTTAGCGCTGGGTATGTTAACCGATGATGCGGTGGTTGTTTTGGAAAATGTTGAACGGCATCTTAACGAGCTAAAAGAAGATTTAGAAACAGCCATTATTAAAGGAACCAAAGAAGTTATAGCCCCTGTTTTTGCTGGAACCATATCTACCATTGCTATTATATTTCCTTTAATGTTTATTGGTGGGTTTCCTGAAAAAATATTTAAACCTTTAATTTTCACCTTAATAATTGCGCTTGTAATATCATTTTTTATATCCATTACATTTATTCCTCAATTATTAAAAGTGTTGTATAAAAATGGGTTTAGAAAAACAAAAGTAGAATTATGGTTTGACAAAGCTTATAATAATTCTATAGGAAGATTGGTAGAACCTTATGTAAATGTGATTAAGTTTTCTAACGGAAAACGCAAAGTTTTAAGAAGATTAGCATTAACCGTTGGTGTGGTAGTATTATTAGCAGTAAGTATGGGTAGTATTATGCCAACCATTGGTAAAGATGCTATGCCACCAATGGATACTGGAATTATTAAAGCACAAATTGCCTTTAGTGCGAATGAAACTGTAAATAGTGCGGAGAAAAAAGTGGCACCCTTCTTAACCTGGTTGCATACCCAAGATTGGGCAGATAAAAGTTCTGTGGCATTTGGAACAGAACCGGGTGTATTAAGTTTAGGTAGCGGAAATTTACCTTCGGAAGCTACCATTACCATAAACTGTGTAGATCGTTTTCATAGAAAATTAACGATGTGGGAAATAGAAGATATTCTACGTGATAAACTTTCAGAATTAGAAGGGCTAAAACGCAATGATGTTTTTGATTTTGGTGCAACAGCCTTATCCTCAGTAAAAGCACCGTTAGTAGTTCGTCTAAAATCACCTGTTGTAGATGGATTAACTGATAAAACACATCAAGTAAGTGCCGCAATTGCTTCTATTAAAGGCTTAACATCGGTTTCTACAAGTTGGGATAAAGATGTAAGTGAAATCGTATTGGATATTGATGAAAATAAAGCCTTGAGTTATGGTTTAACACCTTATCAAATAGCGATGCAAATTCCGGTTAAGGGTCAAGTAGTTGGCTTAAATGCCAATTTGCAATCTATGAATACGCAATATGTGCGTCTGTATCTAAAAGGAAAATTTAGTCAAAATGAGCAAACCTTGCGCTTATTGCCTATTCAATCAAAATTTGGTGAAATTCCATTGGAGTCGTTAGCAAAAATTTCCAAACAACTCACTTATGCTAAAATCGAACGCGATAAAATGTTGTATAGTGTAGATGTAAGTGGTTATCGTGCCAAACGCCCTATTACACATTTAACAGATGATGCCGATGCAGCTTTAAGTAATATTAAAAACTTAAAAGATGTGGTGGTTACACAAGAAGGTGATATTCAAACCATAAATGATAGTTTCGGTAGAATGATGAAAGCCATTGCTTTAGGTATTGTGTTATTATTAATGGTTTTAATAGCCATCTACAAATCTGTTAAAATGGGTTTTATTATGATATTGGTACTGCCGTTATCATTAATAGGTGCTGCTTGGGGAATGTTGCTGTTTCATAAACCAAGTTGTATGCCAAGTTTGTTAGGTATTTTACTGCTCTTTGGTATTATTATTAAAAATGCTGTATTGCTGATAGACTTTTATCAACATCACCGTGCTAGTGGAGAAACACCGTTTGAAAGTGCTATTGAGAGTGTACGCGTACGTTTTCGTCCTGTGCTAATGACTGCTTTTGGTACTATTGCGGGTATGATTCCAATAGCACTAGAACACGCAGTTGGGTTAGAGCGATTAAGTCCGTTGGCTGATGTTGCCATTGGTGGCTTATTAATTGGAACACTTTTAACCTTAATATACGTACCTATTTATGCGTATTCAGTTGACACATAAAATGGTTAGTAGAAGATATTTTAATTAGCAATCTTTTTATAAATACTAAAATAATTAAACTATATTTAAAATATATAGATTGAAATAGAATAAATTAGGAATATCAATATGAATAAAATAGTAAAGCAGCAACAAAATGAAATAACGGAACATTTAATTTATGCCGAATTAGCTAAAATTAGTACAGATAAAAAAAATATTGAGATACTTTATGAAATTTCTAGTCAAGAACTAAGCCATTATGAGTTTTGGAAAGGAATTACAAAAAAAGAAATAAAACCAAATAAATGGAAAATAAAAAAATATGTTTGGCTAGCTAAAATGTTTGGTCTATCATTTTCATTGCGATTAATGGAAATGGGAGAAAGTGAGGCAAGTAAATTTTACAGTTCTATTGCAGAGAAATACCCAGAAGCACTAACTATCCAAGAAGAAGAGCTTCAGCATGAACAAAAATTAATAGGAATTTTAAATGATAATCGTTTAAACTATGCAGGATCTATTGTATTAGGATTAAATGATGCTTTAGTTGAATTTACAGGAACTTTAGCGGGTTTAACCTTTGCTTTTTCAAATAACAAAATAGTTGGTGCAACTGGACTTATTATGGGGTTTGCAGCATCTCTTTCTATGGCGGCATCAGGTTATTTATCTTCAAAAGAAGAGGAAGAAAATGAAAAGATAAATCCAATAACAGCTGCAATTTATACAGGAGTATCATATATTCTTACAGTTGTTTTTTTAGTTGCTCCTTATTTAATATTGGATAATCCATACCTAGCATTAGGATTAATGCTATTAACAACAGTATTAATTATTGCCGGCTATACATACTATATTTCAGTGGCTAAAATACTATCTTTTAAAAAAAGATTTATACAAATGGCTGTTATTTCTATTGGAGTAGCAGCAATTTCCTTTGGAATAGGGACTATCATAAAACAAATATTTGGAGTAAATATTTAAGAAACATTAATTTAATTCAAAACTAAATGTTTTAAATAACAAGTGTAAAGAATGGTTCTTATAACCAAGGAATTCTTTTTAAGAAGAGTTGATTAAAATATTAATCGTATATTTGCGATAGGAAAAATGAAAAGAAATTTAAAAGAAATAGAATATAAGGATCATACCGAAGAATTAGCTCGTTTTGCTAAGGCTTTAGGGCATCCAACTCGTATTGCAATTTTAAAAAGATTGGAAAATGAATCTTGTTGTTTTACGGGCGACTTGGTGGAAGAATTACCGTTGGCACAATCTACTATTTCGCAACATTTAAAAGAATTAAAAACAGCAGGATTAATTCAAGGCGAGTTGAAACCACCAAAAATAAAATATTGTATCAATCAAGAAAATTGGAGTAAAGCAAAACAATTATTTGAGGATTTATTTAACAGTAAAGCACAAAAAACTAAACACTAAAAAAATATAATTACACAATCGCTTATTTGCGATAAACAAATAAAAAATAATGAGTAAAACTATTAAAATATTAGGAACAGGTTGTACAAAATGTAAAAATACCATAGCAATAGTTGAACACGTTGTGAAAGAAAATAATATTGATGCCATAATTGAAAAGGTGGAGGATATTATGGAAATTATGAAATACAACGTGCTTTCAACACCTGTTTTGGTTGTTGATGAAGAAATTAAAATTAAAGGAAGAGTTCCTTCAAAAAAAGAAATAGAAGAACTATTAAAGTAAAAAATTAAAATCATGAAATTAGCAAATCAAATTTGCCCATCCACTACTATGGGTAAGATAAAAAATGGCGCATTAATTGTTGATGTAAGAAAAACTGAAGAAGTAGCAAGTGTTACTTTTGATGTACCAAATTACATAAATATTCCAATAGATGAATTAGAAGAAAGGTTTAACGAAATACCTAAAGACAAAGAAATTGTAATGGTTTGTTTAAGTGGAGAAAGAAGTTTAAAAACTACCTATTTTTTAATGAATAATGGTTTTGAAAATGTATTTAATATGGATGGAGGCATTATAAAATGGGTTTCTAAAAATTTTCCAACTAAAGGAGATGTTGCCTCACTGCTTGCTATGTCAAGTTGTGATTGCTCTCAATCTAATTGCTGCTAATAAATATTAATTATGTTTGATTGGATTCAACATTTAGCAGATTGGGTTGTTTATGACACCTTACATTTGATTAAAGGACAGCATTTAGCAGAAGCCTTAAACTTTTTTATATATGATAGTATAAAAATTCTTCTTTTGCTTTTTGTAATTATCTTTTTTATGGGGATAATTAATAGTTATTTCCCAATTGAAAAAGTTCGTAACTTCTTATCTCGTAATAAACTATTTGGATTTGAATATTTAATGGCAAGTCTTTTTGGAGTGGTTACACCGTTTTGTTCTTGCTCATCTGTTCCATTGTTTATTGGTTTTGTAAGAGGTGGCATTCCGCTGGGCGTCACTTTTGCATTTTTAGTAACCTCACCTTTAGTAAATGAAGTGGCTATTGGTCTTTTTTTAGGCCTTTTTGGCGTAAAAATAACAGTTATTTATGTTATAAGTGGTGTATTGTTAGGCTTAATAAGCGGACTTATATTAAGTCGTTTTAAATTAGAGCGGTTTCTAACACCTTGGGTAAAAGAAGTTTTAGCGAGTGCAGAAAGAGATGAAGAAGCTTTTGTGGCAGAAAAAACACCTTTTATAAAACGATTACCCATAATTTGGGATGAAGTTTTAAAAATTGTTAAAGGGATTATTATTTATGTACTAATAGGGATAGCTATTGGTGGCTTAATGCACGGTTATATTCCACACGGTTTTTTTGAACAGTATATGAGCAAAAACAACTTCTTTGCCGTGCCTTTGGCAACCATTTTAGCAGTGCCAATGTATTCAAATGCATCAGGAATTTTACCCGTAGTGCAAGTACTTGTTTCAAAAGGAATTCCTATAGGAACAGCAATTGCATTTATGATGGGAGTGGTAGGATTATCATTTCCTGAAGCTATGCTTTTGAAAAAAGTAATGACTTTTAAATTAATAGGAATATTCTTTGGAGTAGTAACACTATGTATTATTATTTCAGGATATGTATTTAATATAATTTTATAGAATTTTAAATTTAAATGTGATGGAAACACAAAAACCAACAGTACCACAAATTATTTCAAAAATGAAAGAATCAATGAATGGAGAATTACCAAATGTGGTAAAATTAGTAAGTGAAAAAATGCCAGAAATGTTGTACGAGCAAATTAGAAGTAATATGTTCGCTATGCCAGAAAACGGAGCGCTAGAAAATGAAACCAGAACCTTAATTTATTTAGGAGTAGCTATTGCTACAGGAAGTAAAACCTGTATTAAAGCCATGTTAAATAAAGCCAAGGCTCAAAATATTTCTAAAGAGAAATTAATTGAAACTTATAAAGTTGTGAGATATGCAGAATCTTCTAGAGTAATGGGAAATGCTGAAATGTTATTTGAAGAACTCTAAGTTATGAGCGAACACCATCACCACCATACCGTAGCATCAACAAACGATATTAATCGTTCGTTTATAATAGGAATTGCATTAAATGTAACTTATGTAATTATTGAACTATGGTATGGTTGGCGAAGTGGTTCAACCTCATTGTTATCCGATGCCGTTCATAATATAGGTGATATTTCAGGATTGGTATTAGCACTTGTTGCATTTAGAGTTCAAGCTATTAAACCATTTAATATATTTACTTACGGATTTAAAAAAGCATCTATTGTAGCTTCTTTTGTAAATTCTATTTTATTGGCATTCGCTATTGGAGCCATTGCTTGGGAAGGAATTCAACATATTCTAAATCCTTCACCAGTTAACGGAAATATAGTAATGGTTGTTGCTTTTATAGGTATTATAATCAATTTTGGGTCTGCATTGTTATTCAGAAAAAAAGGAAAAAGCGATTTAAATATTAAAGCCGCTTACTGGCATTTAATGGCTGATGCGTTGGTTTCATTAGGCGTTGTTTTTGCAGGTTTAATTATGAAATATACGGGCTGGTATTTTGTGGATGGACTGGCAGCTATAATTGTAGCTGTGGTTATTTTATTTAGCACTTGGAATTTATTTAAAGACAGTATTATTGGTGTTTTAGATGGCATTCCTTCTAATATTGATAAGCAAGAAATTATCAATCATATTTTAAAAGTAAAAGGAGTTATTGACATTCATCATATGCATATTTGGGGAATGAGTACTAACGAAAATGCACTAACCTGTCATATCTTAATTGGAAATATGGAAAATATAGCCTCAATTAAACAAAAAATAAAAGAAGAATTAGAAGCTCACAATATTAAACACAGCACTTTAGAGTTTGAAACAGCAGCAGAAGAATGTGAAGATATTAATCCTATAAATAATATATAAATCAGTTTAAATAATAATTTTAATTTTATAAAAATGAAGTATTTATCAATTCTGGCACTAAGCCTAATTTTTATTTCCTGTAATGGAAATACACAAACAAATAAAACCAAAGAAAAAACTCAAAAAGTAGCGAATAAAATTGAAGTTATTGATTTTTATTCAACACATCGTTGTATGACTTGTAAAGCTATAGAAGCAAACACAAAATATACATTAGACACCTATTTTTCTTCTGAATTAAAAAATAAGAAAATTACATTTAAAACTGTAAATGTTGATGAGGAAGAGAATTACAAACTAGCTGAAAAGTTTGAAGCAACAGGTACCGCTTTGTTTTTAAATGTAATAGTTAA